>JAZLHU010000045.1:0-5863 GCA_045616985.1 Anaerovoracaceae bacterium | reverse complement strand
GTTTGATATTGAATCGACCAATGCAACAGCCGGAACATCGTATTACAGAACAGAAAACGGAGGCCGCGGAAGACTGCTGAGTTAAAATTGTCATTTTGAGGGAGTCAACCAAAAACTCCACAACAACTTGACACCGTCGCTAAAATCCTTCAAGTTGTGGAGATATAAAAATAATGATAAAATATAAAGATTAAAGTGCCATGCCGGCTATTAAGCCTCGTCAGGCAATACAAAAAATAAGGAAATGGATTGAAGTATTATGAGACCCGAATTACTTGCTCCGTCGGGAGACATTGAAACCGTAAAAACAGCTTTAAGATATGGTGCCGATGCCATATACCTCGGCGGTCCGATGATGCAGATGCGAGCTGCATCCGCAGGCTTTACCTGGGAGACTCTGGGCGAAGCCTCCGGGCTTATTCACGATGCCGGAAAGAGGATGTACGTAACCGTAAACATCTTTCCGAACAATCTTGAAATTCCGATGCTCGGAGATTATACAAAGAGACTGGCGAGCCTTGGTGCTGATGCCCTTATCGTTTCCGATATAGGTGCAATTTCCGAAATTAAAGAAAAGAACCCTGACATAGAAATTCATCTCAGCACGCAGGCAAATTGCATGAACTATAAAGCTGCACAGGTGTATTACAATCTTGGTGTTAAACGTATTGTTCTTGCAAGAGAGCTCAGCATTGAAAAGATCGCGCAAATAAGAAAGAAGATCCCGGCTGACCTTCAGCTTGAAGCCTTTGTGCACGGTGCGATGTGCATGAGCTATTCCGGAAGATGCATGATTTCCGCATTTACCACAGGCAGAAGTGCAAACAGGGGTCAGTGCGCACAGTCATGCAGATGGAAGTATTATCTTATGGAAGAAAAACGTCCCGGAGAATTCTTTGAAGTTCAGGAAAGCGAAGGCGGCATGGAGATTTTAAGTTCCAAAGAGCTTTGCTGCGTGGACCTTCTGGACGAGCTTGAAAAGGCCGGCGTTTGCTCGTTCAAGATCGAAGGCCGCATGAGAACTCCGTTCTATGTGGGAACAGTTGTTAATGCATACAGAATGCTTATTGACGGGAAAACCGATGCGGTTTTGGCAAGATCCGAAGTTGACACCGCAAGCCACAGACCGTTCTGTACGGGCTTTTATCTTGGAAATCCTGAAGCCATTGCGCCTGACACAGACGGTTACATAAGAAATACCCTCTTTGTTGCAACCGCACTCGAAGACAGCAAAGACGGTAAAGTAAAAATTGAAACAAGAAATCCCTTTGACCTTGGCGACGAGCTTGAAGTGCTTACTCCCGGATATGCAGGAAAGGCGTTCAGGATCGAATCAATTGTAAATGAAGAGGGCGAGAGCCTGAGCCGCTCCGCTTCTCCTATGAAGATACTTACCATCAATGCTCCTGACGGAGTAAAAAACAGCGATATCATCAGAAAGAGATTGAAATAGAGTACTGAAACAGTTTGAGACAGATTTTTCGTGAACAATAATCAAAACAGAAAACCTGAAATACTTGCTCCGGTCGGCGGAGAAGAGCAGCTCTATGCCGCAATACGATGCGGTGCGGATGCTGTGTATTTCGGTCTGCAGAATTTTAATGCAAGAAGAAATGCATCGAATTTCAACGGAGAAAATCTGCAGACATCCATAGACTATTGTCACGAGCACAACTGTAAAGTAAACATCACTATCAACACTCTTGTTTGCGACAGCGAAATCGAAGATATGCACAAGACCGTTGACACTGCGGCAAACGCACATGCCGATGCTCTGATTATTCAGGACTTTGCCGCTGCAAAATACGTAAAAGAAAAATATCCGGACCTTCCTATGCACGCATCAACGCAGATGGCCGTGCACAACAGCGAAGGCGTAAAGATTTTAAAAGACTACGGCTTTAAGCAGTTTGTGCTTGCCAGAGAGCTCAGCCTTGATGAGATAAAAGCAATCTACGAGAAAACCGGAGAGGATCTTGAGGTGTTTGTCCACGGTGCCCACTGTGTGGGTATTTCAGGAAATTGCTATATGTCTGCGTTTATAGGCGGACGCTCGGGAAATCGCGGTCTTTGCGCTCAGCCGTGCAGACTTGATTGGGGCTTAAACGGAAGAGAATACGCGCTGTCGCTTAAGGATTTGTCGTATATAAATCACATACGGGAACTTTCGGATGCCGGCGTAAAAACCTTAAAGATCGAAGGTCGTATGAAGCGTCCTGAGTATGTTGCCGAAGCCGTTACCCAGTGCAGAAATGCAGTTGACGGAAAGCCAGTAGATACGGATGACCTTCGCAGAGTATTTTCGCGCTCCGGGTTTACCGACGGCTATCTTACAGGCAAGAGAAGCATTGATATGTTCGGATGCAGAACAAAGGAAGATGTGACCGCTGCAGCCGGTGTTCTTCCAAAGCTTGCAAAGCTATACGAAAAAGAACCGCATACAATACCTGTTGATATGTATCTTTATGTTTATTCCGATAAACAGTCCCGCCTGGAGCTTTCCGATGGCACACATAAGGTCAGCGTGGCAGGCGAGGTTCCTCAGATTGCAAAAAATATGCCTCTTGATTTTGAGTATGCAAAAAAGAGTTTATCAAAAACCGGCGGGACACCGTATTATCTTGATAAGCTTTCTGTTGATTGCGGTGAAGGCCTGATGCTTCCTGCATCGGCACTCAATGCGCTCAGAAGAAGTGCTTTGGATAAATTAAGAGAGGAGAGGATAAGAAGATGATAAGATTACGCTTCGAAAAGGCCTCTCAGATTTTTGAGCCGGATTTTGACAGTTCAGGTAAAAGCATCTATGAAACAAACTTAAATGGGTTAAGTGAAATCCGAAAAATCCAGCTTGTTCTTCCTTGTGATGAGATAATTTTCAATCAGGAAATCGTTACCGGAATTTCAGATAGCGTTGATCAGGCATTGGGGATAATATGGATTGCCGAAATCAGACCATTGATTTTTGAAGGCAGTATTAAAACTCAAAAAGAAAAGCTGTCAAAGCTCAAAGAGCTTGGCATTACTGATGTGCTTACGGAAAATATCGGAGCTATCAGTATGGCAAGAGAAATGGGATTTAATGTTCACGGCGGATTTACGCTTAACATATTGAATTCCGCGGCACTTAAGGAATACCAAAGTCTTGGCCTTTGCAGCGCAACGCTTTCGGCGGAGCTCTCCTTTGCAAATGCAAAAAAGCTTGTATCGTCTTTAAAACAAAACGAAACAGATATTCCTGTTGGAATGATTACATACGGTTATCTCCCGATGATGAAATTCAGATCCTGCCCTGCAAGAACACAGGGCGGCTGCGGAGCCTGCAGCGGCCATCCGCAGATTACCGACAGAATGGGCAGGCAGTTCAATATCATCTGCAGGGAGAAGCAATACTCCGAGCTTTTAAACTTTGTGCCGGTATATGTAGGCGATAAGAGTATCCCGCAGCTTGGCTTTGAAGAACTGTATTTCACTGTTGAAAACCGGGCACATTGCAAAAAGATTTTTGAAATGTATATGGAAAAGGCTCCGGCAGATTTTGAAAGAACCGCCGGTTTGTATTTCAGAGAACTGTTGTAATGAATTGCACAACGCAGGTTGGATCAAGGTATATAATAATTGATCGGATAATGACAAAAGCAGAAAGACTTTTAAAACAGGAAGAGCATTTACAGGAAATGCTCAAATATGAAAGAACGCTTTGGGGCAGCGGCGCGGATTACATCTGCGGCGTTGACGAAGTGGGGAGAGGCCCTTTGGCAGGTCCTGTCGTTAGCGCTGCCGTTATACTTCCTAAGGACTTTAAGCTGCTTGGTGTGGATGATTCAAAAAAGCTTTCACCAAAGAGGCGCGACGAACTTTTTGATCAGATAAAGGAAGCTGCACTTGCATGGGCTGTCGGAAGAAGGGAGCCCGAACGCATTGATGAAATCAATATTCTTGAGGCAACCAAGGAAGCTATGCTTGATGCAATAGAAAGCCTCAGCATTAAGCCGGACCACGTTCTTATAGATGCAGTTCATCTGAAAAGGCTTACCATACCGCAGACATCAATAATAAAAGGGGATGCAAGCTCTGTTTCCATTGCAGCGGCATCAATCATCGCAAAGGTAACAAGGGACAGAGAAATGGTGGAGATGTCCAAAATCTATCCGGGATATGCGTTTGATTCCAATAAGGGCTATGGCACAAAGGCTCATTATGAAGGCCTTAAAGCTCATGGCCCATGTCCGATACACAGAAAAACATTTTTGTAGGAGGGTGCTATGTTATATAAAGAATTTAACGGTGAAAAAATTTCTCTTCTCGGCTTCGGCTGCATGAGATTCCCGACTGTAGGCGGAAAGGTCGACCGCGGGCTTACGGAAAAAATGGTAGACTATGCTTACGAGCACGGTGTGAATTATTTCGACACCGCAGTTCCGTATATGAACGGCGAGTCCGAGGAGGTCATCGGCAAGATTTTAAAGAAGTATCCGAGAGACAGCTTCTATCTTGCAACCAAGTATCCGGGGCACCAGATAAAGCCGGGCCTTGAAAGCGATGAAACAAAACCCGAAGCGGTATTTGAAAGACAGCTCAAAAAATGCGGAGTTGATTATTTTGATTTTTATCTTCTTCATAATGTCTGTGAAAATTCCTACGGCATTTACACCGACGAAAGCCGCGGGATCCTTGATTATTTTGTAAAGCAAAAGGAGCTTGGAAGGATCAGGCATCTTGGATTCTCAAGCCACGGTGCGCCTGACAATCTTGAAGATTTCTTAAAGCGCTGCGGCGATAAGCTGGAGTTCTGTCAGATCCAGCTTAACTATCTTGACTGGACGCTTCAAAAGGCAAAAGAAAAGTGCGAAATTCTTCAAAGGTACGGCAAGGGAATTTGGGTAATGGAATCCGTAAGAGGCGGGAAATTAGCCCAATTAAACCCTGTATTTGAAGAAAAAATGAAAGCCCTGAGACCTGATGAATCAATTGCCGCATGGGCGCTCAGATGGCTTCAGGATAAGGAATTTGTTAATGTAGCACTTTCCGGCATGAGCAATTTTGAACAGGTCCAGGATAATATCAAAACCTACGAAGAAAGAAAGCCTCTTAGCGAAGAAGAAAATAAGTTGCTTGATGATGTTGCGGCAAAGCTTGCAAGCTTTATTCCTTGCACGGCATGCAGATACTGCGTAAAGGAATGTCCGCAGGAGCTTGATATTCCGGGGATTATCGGTGCCTATAACGACCTTTTGGTAAGCTCGGCATTTACACCGCTTATGTTTATAGAACAGCTTCCCGAAGGCCGCAAGCCTTCCGACTGCCTTGAGTGCCATTCCTGCGAAGGGCAGTGTCCGCAAAAAATTGAAATCAGCGAAATCATGAAAAAATGCGCTGAGAAATATTCTGAAAACAAGAGTTGGACTCAGGTTTGTAAGGAAAGATTCGATGTTACAAGCGGCAAACTATCGTAAAGTTTTGTAGGAAAAAGTGAATATTAAAAGAAGCACCCATACCGGAAAACCCCGGAGGGCAAACGAGTCCTTTGCGGAATTTAAAGATGTTAATTACATCATGGTAAGAGATATAGAAATTTTAGAGGGAAGATAGTGTGAAAGAAAGTAGAGGAAAGCCATAAATTGGCATACTTAAATAAGCTGTCTAAATTGGGCAACTTGTTTATGAATATAAAACTTTAGAAATCAGATCAAGAAGCTAAAGGCTCATCAAGAGGAAGTAATGTCTCTTTTTGTAAGAGTTTCTTAGCTTGTTTGATAGCCTTAACCTTTTGTTTTTCAATTAAAGGTGCAGGCATATCGATTTTGTAAAGATCGCTTGGATTCCACAGCTCTCCAGTAGACAGCATCTGGTAGATGGCAGTGAG
>JAZLHU010000044.1:0-18594 GCA_045616985.1 Anaerovoracaceae bacterium | reverse complement strand
TGATTTTTCAATGGTTGGAAGGTACGATTTTCTTTCAATTTCTCGTTCAAAATCATGTAATTTTTCCAACCTTATTGAAATTTCAAGCTTTTTTATTTTTGCTGGTTGGAAAATTTGATCCAAATTCGGCGGTTTTGCGTTTTGCCGAATTTCAGTGAAAATTCGCTCATAAAGTGAAAATTCAGTGAATTTTTGATGAATGGTCCAATATGTGGCATTTTTTGAAGATTGAACAGTCCGATTTGAGGTATTTTTTAAAGATATGATAGTCCGATTTGAGGCATTTTTTAAAGATTTAGTAGTCCAATATGTGGCAAAAATTATTGACTAACGCTCAAAAAATGTTGTAAAATCAAGTAAATAAAGGAGTTTAGTGTGTTAAAACGAAAAGCATATAATTTTCTATTAGATTGGAAAGAACACAAAGAAAAAGAATGTCTGCTTATTAAAGGTGCTAGACAGGTTGGCAAAACATACCTTGTTGAAAAATTCGGTGAGGCTGAATATAAGTCATTTATCGAATTGAACTTTTTTGAAGATCCTCAATTAAAAGAGATTTTTGAAGGCTCGTTAAATTCAGAAGAAATTTTTAAAAAGATTAGTTATACAAAGCCTGATAAAAAATTAGTTCCAGGCAATACTTTGATTTTCTTAGATGAAATTCAAAGATGCTCAAAAGCAAGGACTGCATTAAAGTTTTTAGCACAGGATGATAGATTCGATGTAATTGCATCAGGATCTCTTCTTGGACTGCATTATGGAGCGGACGCAGATAAAGAAGTCGAAGAAGTAGAATCAATTCCAGTTGGATATGAGACTCAGTATGTGATGCACTCTTTAGATTTTGAAGAATTTCTCTGGGCAAATAATTATGAAAATGATGTTATAGAAGATTTAAAATTTTATTTCGATTCCGGCGCAAAAGTACCTGATGTATTAAATGAAAAATTTGAGCAGTTATTTAGAGAATATATAGTTGTCGGAGGTATGCCGGAAGTAGTTGCAGCTTATATTGCATCAAAAGATTTTGGAGTTGTAAAAAAGAAACAAAACAAAATACTTGCATCTTATGATGATGATATTTCGCAACATGCTAAAAAAGTGAATCAGGCTAAAATACGTCAATGTTATAAAAGTTTGCCTATGCAATTAGCTAAAGAAAATAAACGCTTTTCTTATGCGCAAGTTGAAAAGGGTGCAGGTTCTAAAAAGTATAGTGATAGTATCACATGGCTTTGTGATGCAAATGTTGTAAACCCTTGCTATAACGTTCATGAGCCATATTCGCCGCTAGTAGCTAATGCTGAATCAACGGAATTTAAATTGTACATAAACGACACAGGACTTCTTATGGCAACACTTGGCGATTTAGCAAAAAGAGATATCTTAAATAATAAAATGCTTGGAAACGCCAAAGGCGGAATATATGAAAACGTTGTGGCTGAGACTTTAGTTAAAAAAGGTTATCCACTGCACTATTACAAGCCTTCAGGTAATTCACAAGAAATAGAATTCGTTGTTGAAACAAGCTGGGGTGTTGTTCCTATTGAAGTAAAAGCAGGTAATACAGCAACTTTGTCTCTCAACGAATACATTAGAAAATTTAATCCCGAAGTTGCTTATAAATTAATAAATGGAAATGTTGGATTTGACGGAGAAAAACATAGCTTGCCACATTATATGATTATGTTTATTTAAATTGGTTGACGGAGAAAATTATGAGTTTAACGTCTAAGGCAAGCCCAAAATGCTTTCCTCTATTATTTTAGGCAGGAGAGGGACTGTCCCCCACACGCATATTAATACTTTTCATATTATCAAAAGCCCTTGGAATTTAGCGTTCCAAGGGTTTTTTTATGGAGCTGCTCGGCGGACTCGAACCGCTGACCCCGTCCTTACCAAGGACGTACTCTACCGACTGAGCTAGAGCAGCACGACTTAATCATTATACTGATTTCGTCTTTTTTAGTCAATTACGGATTTACATTCGTTTTGTTCGGATCATTCGGGTCGAGGTATCTGTCCTTTGCAGACAAATGCTTTACGGTCCGAAGTGCAGCAAAAAAGACAGCCGCAATAAATATTATAAAGGCTATATGTCGATATAACACCGAAAAGAACCAGTCTTGCAATAAGTGCAGGCGGTTCCGGTTCAAGATGGTCTGCCGTATAAACCTTCTTCAGAAGAATGATTGCAGGAATAACTGCTGCGGCGATCAATATATATGCGTAGGTTCTGAAGAAAAAAAACATGACTTTGCGGCGGCTCCTTATTTTTTTGGTGGACCTTAGGGGATTCGAACCCCTGACCTCCACACTGCCAGTGTGGCGCGCTCCCAACTGCGCCAAAGGCCCTTGTATTCTGCAAAATCACATGAAATGTAAAAATTACCGGCGGTCGTAATAATCCCTGCCATCGTCGGGCAGAAAGTACGTACGAATAAAGCCCTTGTCATTTTTGTTTTGAGGCTTTGAAAGGATCACAAGCTCGTTGGTTTGCTCGATGTAATAAACCAGATCGCCGTCTTCTTTTTCGGTCTTATGCTCAGCGAAGGGATTGTTTATCACATCGGAAGCGGCTTTTTCATAAGCGGCTGCATCGGCAAAGCCCATGTCGATCCCGTGCTTTTCAAAATGGGATTGCAAAAGCTCGTTGCTGCGGAAGGTGTATGATACCGGATTTTGCCTTTCTTCCTTTTGTTGTCCGGCGCCCTCCTGCTCCTCGACCTTAATACCCTGCGTATTGTCTTCGATCGCGCCCACGCCGCCTGAAGAAATCAGCCGGGCAGCGGTGAAGAACAAAGCTATCAGCAGCACAAAGAGCAATATCCTGTTTGAATTTTTCTTTTGCAATTTTTTATCCTTGTTTTCACATTAAAGATTACAATGTATCTTTTTATTATTTTATCACAAAAATCCCTTTTGTTACATCAGAAAAAGAGTTGAGCTGTTATGCTCAACTCTTTCCTTTCCTTTTGCCATCCTTTAGAGCTGTTTCATTTGAGCCTGAGCGCATGTTGAACTCTCTTGTTCCGCTTATTGCGTACGTGCCGGAAATTACAATATATCCTCTATGACATCATTAAGCTGATCGGGATCAAGCTGCCCTTCGTTTAAGGCAGTGATAAGTTCTTTTATTTTTTTGCCGTCAACGGAAATATCCTCTACGGTTTTAATGATATTGTTATTCTTAATGCATCGAATTCCGTAAGTTTCGTATTTCTTGTCCTCGACCTCAACAACAGAAGTCACGATTTGATATTGAATTCTCTCCATATTGATCCCCCCACCGTACTATTTCCTTTCCAAAGCTTTTAAAACTGATGTGACTGCATCCTGACCTTCAGAGTCCAGACTCGGGAATGTTTCCATTACATAAGCCATGCGCTCATCAATATTGTATTGTTCTGATTCATATTTATTATCAATTAAATAATCTACAGAAACGTGCAGATGTCTCGCGATCCTCGACAGCATCATTAAATCCGGTTCGGCAATGCCGTTTTCGTATTTATGAATGGCCTGCTGAGACAAGCCGAGTCCTTTCGCCAAGTCACGCTGACTCAAGCCACTGCGCTTTCTTGCAGCTCTTAAATTCTTCATCATTATTCCTACTCCCGATAAATATACTAACAAGTTGACCCTTGAATTTAAAACACTCATTGGTTGTTATTCGACACCCATTAGTTGTTTTTTTGACTTTTAAAAGCTCTTTGGGCGGACTCCGGAGAAATTTCATTGTCTGCACAATAAAAAAAGCCCTTCCCTAAAAATATTTACAGGGAAACGCTTTGCAAAAGCTGAAATTTTTGCCCGGGTGCATTTCGAAAAAGCTGCAATTCTTACCCGGGTGCATTTCGCAATTTATCGTTCTTTTGTTTTTCGTTTCTGGTGTGCAGCCACGATCCTGTCGTAAAGGATAAGACCCAGAATACTGATTATCAGGGTCGCCGCAAAGATGATAACGGCAAAGGTGTATTTTTCGCTGCCGAGCTTGTCGCCGCCGTAGGTCGATGTGATGACCGAAGGTATCCGGCCAAGCGTACAAATCAGAGTCCACGGCAGAAGCTTAATGTCCGTAAGTCCGGCAAAGTAGCTTAAGAGGTCTTTCGGGGTCCCGGGGATCATAAAAATTATCAGGTAAAGATAGATGCGTTTCGGATTCTTTTGAAGAAAACGCAGCTTATCAAGCTTTTCTTTCGGGAATACCGTTTGAACAAAGCGTTTGCCAAAACGTCTTGCCAAAAGAAAGGCAGCTACACTGCCCAGCCCGGAGCCGATGATACACAATATTGTGCCTTCCCGTACGCCGAATGCGTAGCCTGCGGCAATTTCAAACGGCTCGCCGGGAATGAATGCCAGAACGGTTTGCAGAAAAACAAGCATGGTGAAATAAAGCTGTGCCGAAAAGCCGCGTTCGTCAACCCATGCGCGGAGCTGATCCGGCTCCTGAATCATCTGGATAAACGGCAAATCTATATACTCCCAAAACATCAGTGAGACGCCGAGGATAAATAAGCAAACTGCTATTATTAAGTAAACTGTCCTTTTTTTCATTTTTTGATTTCCCCTTTTGCGATATTATATCACATTTTGCGGATCGCACACCGATGCAAATCTCACTTTGAGTACGATCGACACCTTACTCTTTTGTAAATTTCACACCGGGTGCAATCTTAAAACCCGGGAAAAGAAAAAAACTTCGGAAATGATCCGAAGCTTTAATCTGTATCATTAAATTTGTTAATGTACTATTTTGCAGCTTTCTTTGCAGGAGCCGCTTTCTTTGCTGCTGTCTTCTTTGCAGGAGCAGCTTTCTTTGCAGGAGCCTTCTTTGCAGGAGCCGCTTTCTTTGCTGCTGTCTTCTTTGCAGGAGCTGCTTTCTTTGCAGGAGCCTTCTTTGCCGGAGCTGCTTTCTTTGCAGGAGCTGCTTTCTTTGCAGGAGCTGCTTTCTTTGCAGGAGCTGCCTTCTTTGCAGGAGCCTTCTTTGCCGGAGCTGCTTTCTTTGCTGCTGTCTTCTTTGCCGGAGCTGCCTTCTTTGCTGCTGTCTTCTTTGCCGGAGCTGCCTTCTTTGCAGGAGCCTTCTTTGCCGGAGCAGCTGCTTTCTTTTCTGCCATTTTCTATTTCCTCCATGGATTAAAAAATAAAATATAAAAATATTTTTTCTCATTATATCATCAATAAGAAAAAATGTACAACTTTTTTAATATTTTTTTACGAACTCTTTCCAATCGTTTGTCCACGATTTGATCAGCTCGCTTCTGGATTTTGCATCAAGTCCTGAATACAAGACCGAATTGATGCAAAGCTGCTTTATATCTGCAGCATTAAGATCCCAGCATACAATTGCCGCAAAGAAATCATCAACCAGCGTTTCGTGTTCAAAGAACATCGGATCATCAGAGCAGAGTGCAATGGTAACACCGCGCTTTAAGTATTCAAGCGACGGATGCAGTCTTATGTCTTTAACGTAAGCAAGCGACCTGTTTGATATAAGACAGGCTTCAATGCAGATCTCTTTATCCGCATATGCTTTTAAAAGCTGCGGGTATCTGTAAAGATTGATTCCGTGACCTACCCTTTTTGCACCGAGAAGATATGCATCAATAAGGTTTGAGCTGTTCACATCAAGGCTCTCGCCGCTATGAAGAAAGAAATCAAAATCCGGATAACGCTTTTTTACATCCAGCAAAAGCTCTGCATACTCGCTTAAGGCTCTGCTTGTATCCTCTTCGTTTACAAGGTCGAAGCCGAGGACAAAATCATGAATATTTTCCGGATCGAACTCATCTTTAATCAAAGCCTGCGCCTTCAATGCGTTTCTAAAGCTTTCTTTTGTTTCCTCAACATCGACCTCGTACATCTTCATTCCGCATCCGATGATCGAAACGGAAAAATCCGGTACCTGTCTTCTTACATCGTAGTAAGCTCTGCGGATGACCTTGATGGTATCAAACACAAAAGTCTCTTCTCCCGTAAGAAAGAGATGTATCTCAATATGTTTTATATTAAGCTCAACATAATACTTAAATGCCCAGATATAGTAATCGTAAAGTACATCCAGATTATTATCTATCGCTTCAAAGAACTCAAAGATTTTTTCGAAATAGCTCCACTTGTCTGCCTTGTGTCTTGCCGTAAGGATAGTCCATCTTTCGCAAAGCTCTTTCCTGTTTATAACGCCGCTTTCAAATGCCTTTTTAAGACTTATGCGACCCGGCATCTGCACACCGTCGGAATACAAAATCCAGCTTTGTGTATCTATAAGGACATCCTCTCTTGAAATGACAAAGTCAATAAATCTTTCAATAGGCATAAGAGCCGAACCATGCACATGAAGATCGCTTCCTTTCGGAAGCGCCCTGCAGAAATCATAAAGGCGGCTTTGCCACATCTTTTCATCTTCCAACACCGGCATATGGTACGGCACCATATCGTACTGATCCTTAAACTCCTGCTTTAAAGCACTCAAAATAAGATCCAATTTTTTTTCTTCGCTGCTCAGAACAACGCCGACAAAATTTGAATTCTTCTCGAGTATTTCACGCCTTTGTAAAAGATAATTACGATAGTCCATAAACGATGAGTCTTAATGCAGGCTAATTACGGTCCGGATCAAGCTTTCTGACCATTTCAAGAAGCGGCTTGTACGGCTCAAGAAGCTGAATGTTTTCGTAATCGACCATATTCTCAAAGAGGTTTGTCATAAGAAGGACATCACCCATTCCCGTAACGGGAAGAAGTCCGGTGCAGAAAAATCCCTGCGCCTTTGCTGCCTCATAAGCCTGATAAACTCCCGGCTTATCCATGGAAAGGCAAAGCTGGATCATTGCCGTGCCGTTTCGCTTTGCTTCAAGAACGTCCCGTTTGATTCGCTCTGCAATATCCTTTCCGATTTCATAAATCGTAATGCGCGAGAAATTCCACGTTGTATTAGTTGCATTATTTCCAACAGATACTTCTGTTTCAGGCGGAAGATCGTCCGTAATAACGGTTCTTTTCAGATTTAATATTCCGTATACAAAGTCTGTAATATCGGAAATTTCGGGAACGGAATAAACCGTCCTTTCCGACGTATCAATGACAGACGGCGTAAGCACGTAGCTGTCTCTTTGTCTTTCATTCTTTTCCTGCTTATTTCTGAACGTTGACTGTATACTTCCCGGAGGTGTCATACAGAATACAAAGCCGGTTGCCCGCGAACCGGAATTGTATCCGCCCTTTTGAGAAAACGTATGAGTTGTAACCGCCTCGCCGAGATTCTGTCTGGCATCCGGCAGCGCACGCACCTGCGCTTCCAGAGTAGTCATAAGAAGATTAAATACGCCGGCGCCTCTGCACGCAGGATTTACAACAGCCATACCGGATTCGTAAATTCCCGGAATGTCATCCCATTTGGATGCGGCTGCGTGCCCTAAAAATCTTCCATCCTCGTCAACGGCAACTATTGAGTGAATACTGCCGTTTTGGACTGCTTCGTAAAATCTTTCGGGATAGTAGACTATATCGTTAAGATATGAAAAACCGTATTCGCTGTATATTCCCCGTGCCACACAATCAGCATCGGAGCGGCGCAGCGGAATGATCTTTATCTCCTTTGGCTTAATAAGCTCCGGCTCTTTTTCTTTTTTCTCTTCTGCTTCGAAATCAGGGACTGTGCTGATGTATTTTACAAGCTCCTGACATCTGCCCTTAAGACCCAGGTTTTTGACGGTGATCCTGTCCGTTACCTTTTGCATAATGGTAAGACCAAGACTGTCTTCATCCTTGAGCATTTCAGTAAAATCGCCGGGAAGCCCCTTGTCTATTACGGAAAACTTAAGTTCTCCGCCCTTTGCCTGCGCATAAATCTTGATGGACTCAACAGAATCGGTCATGCTGAAATTAAGAACGTTGGCAATTGCCTCTTCCAAAGCAAGCACCATCCTGTTTACTTCTTTTGCATCATCAATATAACGGGATGCATATTCCCTTGCGGCTGAAAGCGCAATGGCTATCATCTCTTTGTCAGGTGAAATCTTAAGCTGGAATGTTTGTTTATTCACTGCGGCTCCTTTTTTCTGCAATGACTATTCAGGGAAGTTTTCAAGCTCGTATTCCCGGCTTCCAAGGCCGATCTTTTCTCCGTGAACAAGAGCCGCACGATAATCGGTATTCGGATGAGCGGCAATAAATACATCATGAATGCTTACGCTGCCGTCCTCCATCTGCTTTGCCGCCTTTCCCTTTGGATTGAGCGGAGCCTTGTTGATGGCATCAACGCATGCCTGATCTACGGCAACAGGGTCTGAGCCTGCAAATATCCCGAGGTCGGGAATAAGGGCCTCGCCTCTTGCGCCGTTGCAGTCGCAGGTCCACTGAACATCGTTTATGATCGCAATGTGATATGATGGCTTGTCACCTATTGCGGCCTTTGCATATTCTGTGATCTTTTCGTTCAACGCTCCGCTTGCTTCGTCCCACTTGCAAAGAATTGCGCCCTTAGGACAATAAGAAATGCAGTATCCGCAGCCAAGGCAGTGATCCTCGTCGATTACAGCCTTCCTGTCTGTAATATGAACACCGTTGTTTGCGCAATGCTTCTGACACATTCCGCAGCCGACGCAAAGCTCCGTATCGATTTTCGGGGTGCCGCGGGAGTGCATTTCCATCTTTCCTTTTTTGGAGCCGCTGCCCATACCGATGTTTTTGAGAACACCTCCAAAGCCTGCTTCAATATGACCCTTGCAGTGCGTAAGAGAAATAAGTATATCTGCCTCTGCGATTGCGGCACCGATCTTTGCGGCCTTTACATGAACCGCGCCCCCGACGGGAATTTCTCTTTCATCCGTTCCGCGAAGACCGTCTGCAATAATGACAGGCGCCCCTGCGGAAAGCTCTGTATAACCGTTATAGCTTGCGCAGCTTATGTGGTCTACCGCATTGCCTCTGAATCCCGGATAAAGTGTATTGGCATCTGTAAGGAAAACCTTTCCGCCGCGCTTTTTGATATGGTCAACCAAAACCCTTGCATACTGATGGCGAAGAAATGCCAGATTTCCGAGTTCGCCGAAGTGGATCTTGATCGCAACGAGCTTGCCGTCAAAATCTATCTTGTCCAGCTCGCTTGCGGAAAGAAATCTTTCGAATTTGGCAAGAATATTATCGCCGAATTTTGCAGTAAAATCTGTAAAGTATACCTTTGACATTGTGGCCCTCCTGAATAAATCCTTTTATCGATATATGTGTCTGTTTATTATTGTCTCAAAAAGCATTTTTCCCATAATTTTCGTTATGAAGCCTTTTGAGTTGAAATCAAAATCATCGCCGCTGCAAAGAAGCGCCACGCCGCAGGCCTTTGCGCATTGCCTTTCAAATTGACGGATCTCCTCCTCGTCTTCGCTTTGGACATACTCTCTGATAAAGTTATCCCAGAATTTCATAAGCGAGAGTGCATCCATCTGAAGAAGATTGGTATAGCGCCTGTTAAATCCGAGAATCTTAATGAAAAGATAGGGCTTTCCGAGGTCTAATAACGGCGCACCGTAGGAAACGCCTGACGTGTTTATCCAGTACGGCGTTCCGTCGTTGTTTACTATAAGGCTTGCAGGGCTGATATTGCCGTGAAGACAGGTGGTTTCATCGGGAAGCTCCTCAAGAAATTCCATGAAAAGCTTTCTTTGATCTTTGGTTATTATTCCGGAGCTTTCAACCGCCCTTAAGGCGTTTGCCTTATATGATCCGAACTCATTTGTATCGCAGAAAGTATTGTGGATCTTCTTTACTTCCCTTGCAAAATATCTTGCATACTTTTCCAGAGATTCAGGCTTATCCGCACAAAGAAGCGCAATTGAGTTTTCTTCCTGTACGCGGTCGTAAATAATTCCGTAGCGGCCCTCAGCCGAAACCAAGGCATGAACCCTCGGGGTGTTGATATTAAGTACCTCGACCCTTTTTGCCTCTTTTGCTTCGTTTATAAGCATCTCTGCCGCGCCGTCAAAAGGGGCAGCCAGCTTAAGCATAATGCTGTTATCATCCTTTTTGAAATAGCGGTCAACTCCGCGGCCCTCACCGGAAAGCTCCCACTCTTTTAAATTGATTTCTTTAAACTCTGCCATTTGTATTCCCTGTTATTTAAGCAGCCTGTCAGGATATGTATATCCAAGCTTGAGTGGCTTTGCAATATTCTCGCTTGTACACCCTCCCTTGTAAGTATTTTACCATAAATTTTATTGTAAAACATAAAGAACTTACACTATATCAAAACGCCTGTAAGGGCAAACGGCATGCCAGGATGGTAAGCTCTGCAGGCAAGGGAGCAGTACTCTTACAGCTGCTTGATGTTGTCGTGAGATGAATCGATTTCAAGCATAAGCCTGTTATAGCCCACCGTTATGAGATACTTTTTATTTCGATAAGTTTCCATTACAGATGCGACAATGTAGGATCTGAAGCTTGTTATCGCAGTATCCGCATCGGATATGTCAAAAATCATACCATTATCCCTGAAAAATAATCTGAGCTTGCCGCTTTCAATTCTTATGGTGTACTGAGCAATTACTTTTCTGCCGGGATTTTTATCCAATGCAGTCATGCCGTATTCCTCAAGCAAAACCATACTTTGTTTAACGATTGAATCGGAAATATTGTTTTGCCGCAAAAAACTGCATGCCGGAAACAAAATACAGTACACCGACAATCGGCACAAGCATATTTACGGCAGCGATAGCTGATTCTCCGACAAAAATTCCCGTAATTAAAACATCCGAAAGAATTGTAAGATAAGAGACCACCATGGTAATGCTGGCAGACACAAGAAGTGAATTGAATTTTTTTCTGCTGAATGAAATCCGGCTCATGAAACTGATACGAGAATAAAAAGGACAGGCGCCCGGTGCCTATTCCTTTTTCATTTGGGCCTCTTCTTTATGATAGGCTTTTAAATCCCGCTTAAGCTCAAGCCACGGAATAAACCCTTCGGAATAAATGTATACAACGATTGCCGCGATCGGAATTGCAAGGAGAAGACCCGTAACACCCATAAACTTTCCGAAGATGATGATGGCAATCAGGATGAGAATGCCGGGAACATTGAGAGCATCGCCAAAGAGATTCGGCTTTATCACGTATCCATCGACAGTCTGTAAAACCATAGTGAAGATTACAAACGGAATTATTGCCGCCGGTTTTACAAGCAGCAGGATGAAGCAACCGAGCACCAGACCGATGATAGGTCCGAAGGTAGGAGCCAGGTTCGTAAGACCAACTACAAACGAGACAAATACAGCATTCGGCATTTTGCACGCCGCCATAAATACGTAATTTGCAGCACCCACGATGGCAGCATCTATAAGCTCGCAAATGATGTATTTTGAAAAGATGGCATTGAACTTTGCAAAGAGTATCTTTGCCTTTTCGAACTTAAGCGGTGAAAGCATAAGCTTAAATGCCTTTTCGATTTCAGACAAAATTCCGTTCTTTGCCGAAAGGAAATAGAACGCGAAGATAGCCCCGATAAACCAGTTGAATGCAGTTGACCCTACGCTTGTTGTTTTCTCAATGATGACTCTGGCATTGTTCAGCAGAAAATCTCCGATCCTGTCCAAAGCGCCGCCTTTTGCCGAAAGAAGGTTCAATACGTTTGCCGATTTCAAAATCCCGGCAATCGGGCTTGCGGATGTTTCAATATATTCTGTAAGTGAATCAATGTATGCCTGATAGTTTTCGGCAATGGATACAATGTTTTCGATGATCTGCGGAATAAGAAGTATCAGCAGGAGTGCAATTACCGCAAGAACAATGATAATTGCAACAAGAACCGAAAGACCCCACTGCGTTTTTTCTTTTTTCAGGTTTTTGAAGACCTTGTTTTTGAAGAAAACTGCAACAGGATTGATTATGTATGCCATGACTAATCCGATGATCACAGGCTGCAGAATTGAAATCAATTCTCCGAGCGCTCCGAAAATAGTGCCGAGGTGCGTTAATACAACAAAGCATACAACGCAAACACAACCCGCCAGAGCGTATACCTTCCATTGACTGTCAATGTCCTTGAGTTTGAATTTCATTTACCGTACCTGCCAATTACCTGTTTAACACGTTTAAGCATTATTTTAAATTATATTATATCATATCATTACCGAATGTTGTATAATAAATGTGTTGACAAAACTGTTATACAAACTGTTATTCAAAGGGAGAAAAGCTATGTATTCAGATATTCCGGAAGAAGAAAGATTTATGAAATCTCTGGAATTTACCATAATCAAGCACGACGGCCAGCACCGCAAGGGCGGACTTCCGTATGTGACACATCCTTTAAGCGTTTCTGAGATGATAAGAGCCTGGGGCTACGCAGCAGACTACCGCATTGCCGGTCTTTTTCACGACCTTCTTGAAGATACCGATGCCACGGAGGAAGAGATTTTAAATCTCGGAGGCCCCGAGGTTTTAAAGGCTGTTAAGCTTCTTACAAAAGAAGACGGCTATGTAATGGAAGATTACATCAGCCGTATAAAAGAAAACGATATTGCGCGTGTGGTAAAAGGAGCAGACAGGCTTCACAATTTAAGAAGCGCCTTTACAGCCGACGAGGATTTCAGAAGAAAGTATATACTTGAGTCCATAGACTGGTACCTCGACCTTCACGATGAAATCCCGGCAGCGGTAAAAAACCTTGCCGATTCCTTAAGCAGGCCGATGTCGGAAATGTCGCTCTTCTACGACAAGATAGGAAGCTGGAAGATTTAATGATAAATGCCTGTATCAGGCTATGTTGCAGCAGGCTTATCCTCAGACCAGGACTCCGGTACTTCCTGAATTACAATATCATCAACCTTTGCAACTATCTGATATTGATCTTCATAAACTATTTCTCCGGGAGTATTGGTACAGACCAGATAGTACGGAATGCCGTATCGGTCTAAAAGCCAAAGGATAGGCTTCATATATCTCAGCATTTCCTCGGCATTTTCCGTTTTGAAATAGCATACGACCTGCTCCTGATTTTTGCACGGCTTTGGCCATGGAAGATTTTCGGCAAACCAGGCATCCAGCTCCAGAAACAGATCTGCATCCTCCTGCTCCATGCCCTTATTTCTTATCAATTCCACACCAAGACCAAACACACCCTTTCCCGTAAGGGTATTTTCAACCAGATTTCTGCCCTGGATCCTCACGTATTTGTATTCATTCATCATCTTGCTCATAGATAAACCTCTATTTTTCAATCATATTGAGGAAAATCTTTTCCTTGATAGGATTGTCGATCACCCTTGCAGGTTTGATCTGATTGACGGATCCGCCTCTGTATACCATAAGGTCTCTGTAGAGCGCATTTGTCTGCGGCTGCGAGAAGAGCAGCAGTGCCGGAGCAAGACAGCCCTCGTCTCTTTCGTATTTGTAGCCGCCTTCGTTGGCAATACCGAGTTTTTCGTCAATCAGCTTTGAATACTCCTCTGATTTTGAAAGGTCGGGCTTATCCTCAGGCTCAATTATCACCTGATACCTTCCGGGCGGAAAGTCCGTATCGCCGTATACGCAATAGTCAACAACTTTAATTTTTGTATCCTTGGCAAATTCGCTTACGGCCCATGCCAAATCGTTTTCCGTAATTTTTTCGCCGGCAAGGTTTATAAGCTGATTCTTTCTGTATGCAAATCTGATGAGCGGGGCTTCGTTGTAGTATCCCATTACTTCGATCACATCCTTAAGCTTATATCTGTAAAAGCCCGAAAGATTTGTTACAAGAAGCTCATATTTTTTGCCGACCTCCAGCTGATCAAGTGTGTACGTCACCGAGTAGTCATCAATATCCTCGGGAACAAATTCGTAAAAGCCTCCGTCCGGAATCAGCATGTATTCTTCGGCATTCGCTTCGAGAGCTGCAGCAAACATTCCTTCTGATGCTCCGTAAATCATAAAATCAATTGGAATATCATCACCTGCAAGCTGCTTGAATTTTTCCGTATATGCTTTAAATCCGCCTGTTCCGATTGCGCCCGCCCATGAAAGATCCGGCCAAATTCTCCTGAGCCACGGGTCGTCAAAGCCCTTTTTAAACTCTTCTCTTAAAAATGCTGCTCTTTTGGGAAGCGGCTTCATTTGCTTTTCAAGCTTTGCTTTCATTTCGGAAGAAATTTTTGTTTCGGGATTGATTATTCCTTTTTCGATATCGTCGCAAAGGCTTTCCCAATTATCCTTTATGTAGGCCATTTCATCGACGATGCCCGTCATAAATACGCCAAGCATATAACTAAGCTTCTCATCCCTGAGAGCAAAAAGCACATCAAGATATTTTGTATCCATCTTTTCCGGCGGATATACAACGTCAACCGGAGTGCTGAGAATAAAAGGCATTACCGGCTTTGCCGTATCTGCGGCAGAACCGGATACGCAGCCTGAAAGTGTTTTGCCGTCTTTTGTCGGGGTGGAAACTACATCGAATGCATTAAGTCCTCGACCGTGTTTTATTTTTTGACTACGTCCTTTATATGCATTAGCTACTGTTGCAAACGGTCTGTAAGCACCGTAAAGAGTATACTTTTCAAGAGAAATATCTGTTACCGGAATTCTTTTCGGAACGCCGACGCTTCCCGAGCTTAAGGCGTAGGTTTTGACATTATATACCGTATAGAGATTTGTTTCGCCGTGGTCTATTACCCTTTCAATTAACGGGGCGTAATCTTCGTATCCCATTGGCGGGACCATTTTTTTATAGTCTTCAATGGTTTTGATGTCTGCAAAATGATACTTCCTACCAAGCTCGGTATCCTTGTTATCATTCAGCATTTTGAAGAGAAGATCAAAGTTGATTTTTTCAGCATTCAAGCTTTGCTTCTTGAGACGGTTAATTGCGTTGTTGCCCAGTACTTCAAGGGCAGTTGACATGATGTTTGTGATTGGGTTCATTGTTTTTAGGGTCTTTTTTTTGAGTGTGATATAGTTTATTTTTTTATTATATCAAATTTTCACTGTTTTTTGTAAAAAGGAATCTATAATATTAATGTGATGTTCAGGTCCATGCATATGACAAAACTCCATTGACATCATTTTTTGGGTCTCCATGTAAAATTCAAACTTATTTTTTCTTAATTGCATGGTTAGATCAAAGGCGTCATATATATCGGCAAATACAGGATTCCATCCTCCTCCTTCAAATCTGCGGTATGCAAAACTATCGGAGTATGAAGCTGCTTTGCATACTTATCCATAAATTTGCGGATGGATGTCAAGGTATAATTCTTACCGGATTTAACTTCAATTGGCGAAATATTATGACGGTTTGTAATCCTACCTTTAGCAGCGAGGAAATCAATCTCCATTCTGCTTTCTTTGTTTTCTCTGTCCGAGTTTGAGTAAAAGAATAGTTTTCGCCCTGTGCATACCAACATCTGAGATACTATATTCTCCAGAATCATTCCCATGTTTACTTCAAGTTTATCGAGAAGGAGTTTCCGGTATACATCCTCTGTCACAATTCCGTTTTCATCAAAAGAATGACTTAAAAGAAGACCTGTATCCCCCATATAACATTTAAGAAGCGTCCGATCCTCATTTAATCTTAAGCCCAGGTTAGGTTCGGTTGCATTGTAGCAATTATTTACAATCATAGCATCTGACAACCAGAACAAAGGATCCCGATATTGTGCAAAGCGAGCACCTTTTTCAATCGAAGAAAGCTTAAAATGGCGATTTTGATTTTTTAGCCGAGATGGTAGTTCATCAAAAATTGCCTCAACCTTCAGCTCATATCCAGCTGCATGTTTCTGGATATCATCTCGGTAAAGGTTTAGAATTCTACGCTTTACTCTATCCACGGCATCGAAGTCATGAGTATCCACATACTCCTCAACCGCCTGTGGCATTCCGCCAACAATCATGTACTGACGGAAGCAATCCATCGCTTTTCGGTGCAGTGCCTGTCCCATCGGGCTTCTTTCCTCATAGCACTTCTTAATGGTATCCATTAGAGTTTCATTCCCGATAGCCCAAAGGAATTCTTCAAAATCCATCGGATACATGTTTATTCTGTCTTCTTCAGACGGTATTAAGATTCCTTCCGTGTTTTTTCGAATAGAAACCAACGATCCCGTTTCAATGTAGTCATATCGTCCATCTTCCACAAGGTACTTAATCACACTTCTGGCTCTGGGGAAAAGCTGCACCTCGTCAAATATAATCAATGTTTTTCTTTCCAAAAGCTTCACATTAAAGAATGTGGACAGCTTCAAAAAAAACAAATTCAAATCATCAATATCGTATAAGAACAGATCTTTAACTTGCTGATTTACTTTATTAAAATCTATCAAGATATATGACTTATATTCGGCTTTGGCAAACTGTTCGACAATATAACTTTTCCCAACACGTCGTGCCCCTTGGATCAACAATGCGCTCCGGCCATGGCTTTGTTCTTTCCAATTTTTAAGCTGGGTATATATTTTACGTTCCATAATATCAACCTCGCACACAAATCGCATTTTTTTCAAAAGGAATACTAACACAAATCAAGAATTTTATCAATACGCGTTCAACACAAATCAAGAATTTTATCTTTCGAAGTGTACCAGTCAAGAAAAGTGACCTAATTATAACTGCTGTAAAAATTCCTTAAGCTTAAATATACAGAAATAAGGGAATGACATTATATTATTGTCAGATCCGATATTGCCCGGCATAAATTTGATGCCAAAGCTTATATCTGAATAGTGATTACTCTCAATTAGAGTTTTGAGTGATTTTGAATTTCTGTCACTGGATGCCTTAACTTCGATTGGAACAAGTCTTGAAGATGTTCTTACAAAGAAGTCTTCCTCCAAACTTGAATCGTCCTTTTTATAATAAAACAGATTATACCCTTGCTTTGTCAAACCTTCGGCCACAAAGTTTTCATACAAAGCACCCTTGTATACACCAAGGTTTTGATTTGCCCTGAGGTCTTCCTGAGCCTCTTCATCAAGGCTTGCTACAAGAAGTCCGGTATCAGGATAATAGAGCTTGTATTTGTCTTCATCATAGTTTCCCTGCAAAGGAAGCTCCGGAAAGCTTAGACAATAGCAAATTGATACAGTTCCTGCATCACTAAGCCAGTCAATGCAGCCACGATAGTTTCTTGCCCTGGCATTTTTCTCAAGCTTATTGTACTGATATTTCTTATTCTCCTTTGCAAGCTGCGCAGAAACATTTTTGTATACGCTTACTATCTTCGCCTTATCCAAACCTTCTGCATATTTTCTAATATCTTCTTCGTAATCCAAATTGATTTGTCTTTGGATATCAAGAGTTCCGCTAAATGTTCCACTGCCTATGTATTGAACAACAACGGCAGGCATGCCTCCCAAAATGCAGAAATCTCTGAACAGGTTTGAATACACTTCCATCTCTGTTTGTGAAAACGGATTAAGCTCAAACATATGCTGTGCTATGCCGGCAATCTGTTCATCGGTATATCCCTTTGCCCAAAGAAATTCTTCGAAATCCATGGAATGCATTTCATAGTCCACCTTATTGCCAACACTGTTACTGTGTATTTGCTTATAGTGCAACCCAAAAAGTGAACCACTGCAAATAACATCAAAACGTCTGTCGATATTAAACGACTTGAGCGAAGTTGCGATATCCGGATAATCCGTAAGCTCATCAAATATAATCAATGTTTCTCCATCAATGAATTTCTTTGAAGGATCAATTAAGCTTATATTTGCTATTATGCTTTGCACATCATACCCATTAGAAGTAATTGTCTTATACTTTGGCTCAAGTGCGAAATTAATATACACAACATTAGAATAAGACTCATTAGCAAAATGAAGTATGGATTCTGTTTTTCCGGTCTGTCTGACACCCTTTATAATTAAAGGCTTTCTTTCAGAATCATTCTTCCAGTTAACAAGATATTCATCTATTTTACGTCTTAGATACATTTCATCCACGCTCCTTGCAAGCCTATTTTATACTGAAAATACTGTTTTGCAATAGTAAAACACAAAAAATGAGCGAGTTTTCACGATTTTGTCACAAAAAATGAGGGGGTTTTTGATACTTCTGCACATTTTCAATTTGACATATCAAAAAATGTCGTGTACTATAGGCTTTCCTTGCAGCTATCAAAATGCAACCTATTGTTTTGGTGCACCCTCGTTTATCCTGAAGGTGCAAATTAAACTTAGGTATCTTTTCTGAGTATGTTCAGATAATCCGTATACTCGTATACCCTGTTTCTTGCCTTGTTGGTTGTTTTGTTCAGTATTCCGAGTTCTTC
This sequence comes from Anaerovoracaceae bacterium, assembly GCA_045616985.1. Classification (GTDB taxonomy): domain Bacteria; phylum Bacillota; class Clostridia; order Peptostreptococcales; family Anaerovoracaceae; genus RUG13409. Next base: position 350 of record JAZLHU010000044.1, on the reverse strand, counting down.
ATATTTCGTTACCAATGCGGAAACCGTATTATAACTGAGATTCAATGCTTTTGCTGTTTTTCCGATATAGATAATTGGGTGCTGTTCAATATAATCAAACAACTGAAGCGAGTTATCAATGCTTCGAGCGGTATGCGGAATCACCGTTAGATTTTTTTCGTGCAGTTGCGAAAGAGCGGTAATTGTTTCCATAGAGTCTTCGCAAGCGTTTGATACGGCTTCCAGAAAGAACATGATCCACTGCTCGTAGTTACCGCTTCTTCTGACCTCGGATATTCTGTCATAATATTCCAGCTGATTCTTTTTCAGAAAATACGAAATATACAGAATCGGCTTCGTTATGCGCTTTT
>JAZLHU010000043.1:0-23656 GCA_045616985.1 Anaerovoracaceae bacterium | reverse complement strand
CTTGCTGATGAGTCAGCCCTGCTCATTTTTTTTAATTCGATCGACAGGGCTTAGGTGGGTGTTTTTTGCCTCTAAGCAAAAGAGTTAAAGAAATATGATTCTTTCACAATTTATCACTTGACATCACACCGCTGGACTTTCAAAATATTATAGTAAATTTATAACATCTTATTATATATAATTCCGGAGCCGATTACAAGATTATTCTTGTATATAACAGCGGCTTGACCGGGTGTCGGAGCACGCTGCGGAACATCAAATATCAGGATGGCACCCTCCTGTGTTTTTTCTATTTTGCATTTTGCAGGCCTGGCAGCATATCGCAGCTTTACAAAGTAATCGGAAGCATCTGTTTCAAGGTTTAACAATAATGATTTTATGTAAACATCCTTTTTCATCAAACAGCTTTCATCTGTTGACAGAATAATATCACCTGTCACAGAATCGATTGATTTAATAAAAGCAGGTTCTCCGAGTGCAATGCCCAGTCCTTTTCTTTGTCCGATTGTATAATTCGCTATACCGTTATGTTGTCCTAAAACCTTCCCCGTGTCACTTATAAAGCTTCCTTTAAGTGATGTAATGCCCCTTTCTTTCAAGAAATCTTTATAAGAAGCGTTTACAAAACAAATATCCTGAGAATCTCCTGTGCCGGCAATTTCGATACTGTATTTTGAAACAAGGCTTCTGACCTCTTCCTTTGTTTTGATTTCAGCTAAAGGGAAAATAGTCTTTTTAAGAATATCCTGCGGAAGCCTGGCAAGCATATAGGACTGATCTTTTTTTTCATTTGCAGCCCTTTTTATAAAGCATACCCCGTTTTGATAAGCAATACCGGCATAATGTCCTGTTGCAATGTAGTCGGTTCCAAGATCAAAAAGCACTTTAAATTTGATCAAAGGATTACAAAAAACACAGGGCGCAGGAGTGCGCCCACTGCAATACTCATTGCAAAAATATCTGATTATTTTATCATTAAATTCCTTGCTGATATCTTTATAAACAAAGTTTAAACCCAGGCTATTTGCGGCGTTTTTTGCTCTTAAAAGCCCTTCGGGATTGCCATCAGGCAAAACATCAAAATAAAGGGCTACTACATCATAGCCCTTTTCTTTAAGAATTATTGCCGCAGCGCAGGAATCAACGCCGCCGCTCATACCCAAAGCAACACTTTCCATCAGGAAGGAAGTCCTTTCCTTTTCAGCCTCGGATCATCAGGATCAACTATTTCAATATTATCAAGCTGCTTCTTGAATCTGCCGCGGAAGTCTTCAAGAAATTTTTCTCTTAAAACCTTTTGCTCAGCGGCTTCTGAAGGTGTTAATTCTCTTTGCTTTTTTATAGCGGCAAGCTCGTTAATCCTTGCCAGTTCTGTATCTTTAAGCATAAGTACCTCTTTGATACAGATAGTTTATAACAAAACTGACTTAAAGGCAAATTTTATCTTGTAATTGCTCAAAAGTAGCTTGTCCTATTCCCTTTACTTCTGTTATCTCTTCAATGCTTTTAAATCCTCCGTATGCTTCTCGATATTCGATTATTGCTTTTGCTTTTGTATCTCCTATCTTAGGCAAAGTTTTAAGCTCTTCAAGACTTGCGTTGTTTAATGAAATAAGACCTTCCGAATTCTGATTTTCAGATTCAGTTTCTGAATTGGGATTTGAAACAGAGATATCTTCTTCCTGAGATGATATTTTATTTTCAGAATTCGGATCAGCCTTATCTGTATCATAAAATACAATTAACTCATCAGCATTTGCCTTATTGTTGGATTTCAGGTAAATAAATGCGCTTGATACAAGAGCTGTAACGCATACCGATGCAATAATTATATTTTTGATTTTTTTAACGTCCATATCATATACCATATATTAACAGCACTTACAGAAATAATATAGCATCAATTTGTTATTATGTCAATAAATGTAAGGGAGATATTATAAAAAAAACATCGGCAAAGAAACCGATGTTCACACATTTATCAACTTTACCGGATATTATTTTTTACCGGAATAGTAATAAATACCATCTGATGTTTTTTTATCTGTGTAATTGTTATTTTGATTAATTTTTTCCGATTCAATTCGTTTATTATTATCTTGAAAATTCTTGTCAGCGAATCTTCTTCCGTCAGTATCAGTATATAAAATACCACATACAATCGAAGTAAGAGGAATGGTAAGAAGAATGGCTGTAGAACCAACCAGTGACTGCATTATTTCAACAACTATATTTTCTCTGTTAAGGAGTTCAAGTAATGAAGACGAATAAGTTATAAGTAAAAGCACAGAGCAAAGTGAAGATCCGATATACGCCAATACAAGTGTATTTGCCATGGTTCCCATAACATCTCTTCCGATTCTTATTCCGGACAAAAAGAGTTCTTTAAAGCTTATTTGACTTGCATGCCTGTGAATTTCATATAGTGAAGAAGATATATCCATTGCAACGTCCATTACGGCACCCATGGCACCAATTACTATCATTGCAAATACCAAAGCACGAAGATCTATACCTTTTTCTCCGCCAAGATACTGAAGATAAACAGTATGTTCATCAAGCATGCCGGTAAGATGCATGATTTTATCAAATAAAACTGATAAAATCGCAGCAACAGCTACACCAAATATGCAACCAAGAATTGTTGTGAACGACTTTTCGCTTGCTCCGTTTGTAAGAAGCAAAGTCATAACAATTGTGTATATACAAGTTATTCCTGTCATAAGATATATGTTATATCCCGCAAGAACAGATGGCACAAAGACAGCAAAAACAGCCAAACATGTAAAACCAAGTGAAATAATGGTATTTACGCCTTTCATGCGTCCAAAGATAATAAGCAAAACAAGAAAAATTACTCCGAATACCGCCATATAGTCAAATCTTGCATAACTGCCGAAAACCCAATCGCTTGCTTCGCCTGAATCAAACATATGATAAAGAATAACTTTGTCACCAACCTTTATTGGCGTTTCATTCATATTTGTATAATTGTCTGTTGTTTGTTCTGCAATAACAATTTCACCTTTTTGATTTCCGCTCGTTATTTCAGCTTTAAAAAGCTGTGTGTAATTTTCATATACAACACCGGCTTCGTAAGAATCGGCAATATAATCCGTAAGCTCAACTACCTTAGCCTTTACCGTGTCCTGCTGAAGGTTTAAAATGTCCAAATCCTCTGAAACAATATTATGTCCGATTGTAATGAAAAGAATTGAGACAATTACAGTAATTGCCCAAATAACAATATTTTTAAATTTAGCAGTATAAATATATTTACCGGACATATTATCTGTTTATCCTTGTTCTGCAGATCTTGCACATGGATTGAGCAAACTCCAGTCCGCTGAATGTAAACAGACTTGAAAGTAAATTTACGGGATTTAAACTGAAATTAGAAGCACAAGCAAGTTCCATTGCAAATCCGTCATCCATCCTGGATATATTATATATTCTGTCTTTTACATTTTTATCAACTAAAGTCCCGGTCTTCTTGTCTTTCTTCTTTATTATGATCTCGTCTTGTTTTAAGAAGGATTGCAGATCAATATTTTTTACAATTTCTTTGTCGTTAAAAACCACTGTATAAACAGCTGAAATCGTTGGGCATGAAGTGCTTTGATTTTTGCGCTCAAGTTCTTCGCATGAAATAAACTTAATACCGTTTGGCATAGCCAGATTCATTCTCTCAATTAAATCATTAAATTCGTATGGAATTAATGTATCAATTTCAAGGAATTCGGCAAGACCTTCAAATCCCAAAGAAAGCGGAGAAACAATATTAATTAGTTCGTGCGGATTAAAACCGTTTGAATATGCAACATGAACATCTCCCCTCTTAATTGCGCGCTGGAAAAGTCTTTGCAAATCAAGATGAGAAATAAATCTCATATTATCTTTTTTATAGAAGGTCAAAAGATATCTATTCATAGATACCTCCGCATTTACAATCGGTATATTTGTTGATACCGCATCCGTTGCAGCCGCATCTGCAGTCTTTTGTAACAGATGCTTGCTTTGCCTTATTCCATTCGGAAAGAAGGAACTGTTTTGAAATACCGCTGTCTATAATCTCCCAGGGCTGATCGTCAGCCGGATCCAGATCCGAAAGAGCAAAGTAATTATCATCTATACCGCTTAGCTCTAAAGCCTTTCTCCAAAGGTCTTCCTTAAAGCCCTCTGTCCATGCATCAAAACTGCATCCGAGCTTACTTGCAATTTCAAGCGTTTTGCAGAGTCTTCTGTCCCCTCTTGCAAAAACGCCTTCAAGTCTGCTCTGATAACTTCCGTGATAATGAAGAACGGCACCCTTAATGCCCTTGAATAAATCCTTGAGAAAATAATGCTTTCGTGTAAATTCTTCTTCGGTATTTTGTCCGCACCATTCAAACGGAGTAAATGGTTTCGGTACAAAATTTGAGATGCTTACGGAAACATTAAAACGACCTCTTTTTCCGCCGTTCTTTTCTTTTGCCAAATCTAAAATTTTTTGTGTAAGATCTGCTATGCCTTTAAGATCTTCGTCAGTTTCAGTCGGAAGACCTATCATAAAATAAAGCTTAACGGAATTCCAGCCAAGATCGATTGCCTTATCAAGAGCAGTAAGAATATCTTCTTCCGTAATATTCTTATTTATTACATCTCTCAATCTCTGAGTGCCCGCTTCAGCAGCAAAAGTAAGACCTGTTTTTCTAACGCCCTGGATTCTATCCAGAATCTCAAATGCAAAATTATCCATTCTAAGAGATGGAAGTGAAATTGCAACCTTTTTTGATTCACAGTAATCCAAAAGCTCGTTTACAAGCGGTTTGAATTGTGTGTAATCAGATGTGGAAAGAGAAAGCAAAGAAAGCTCGTTATTTCCCGTATACTCAAGCTTTTCCTTTGCGATCCGTATATTTGTATCCTTATCACGCTCTCTTACCGGTCTGTATATCATGCCGGCCTGACAGAATCTGCAGCCTCTTGTGCAGCCTCTGAAAACTTCAACAACCGACCTGTCATGAACAACTTCAATAAGCGGAACAATGTTGCAGGATGGGTAATCAACAGTATTCAAGTCGTCTAAAAACGACCTTAAAACCCGATCCGGAGCCTTGATGTTAAGTTTCTTGTACTTTATAAATTTTCCGTCTTCATAAACAGGTTCGTAAAAAGACGGGATATATACTCCCTGCATTCCTGTAAGATCTTCAAGAATTGTAAGCTTTGTATATTTTTTTTTCTTTCCTTCAGCAACTCTTCTGCAAAGCTCGGGAAGCACTTCTTCACCATCACCAACCATGATTGCATCAAAAAAATCAGCAAGCGGCTCTGCATTAAAGGCACATGGGCCACCTGCAACGATCAGCGGATAGGAATCGTCCCTGTCTTTAGAATACAAAGGAATTCCCGCAAGCTTAAGCATATTCAAAACATTTGTGTAAGAAAGCTCGTATTGAAGGGTAAAGCCTGCAATATCACAATCTCTGACAGCAGTTTTGCTTTCCAATGTGAAAAGAGGAAGCTCCGCTTTTTTCATTGCATCCTCCATATCCTTTTCAGGTGCGAAGACTCTTTCCATAAATGTATGTTTTGTTTTATTAACCAGATGATACAAAAGCTCCAGACCCATAAATGACATACCGATTTCATAGGTGTCAGGAAAACAAAAAGCAAAACGAACGTCAAATTCGCCATCCTTTTTGTATACCATATACGGTTCTGTGCCGATATATCTTGCAGGCTTATTTACATTTAAGAGAAGGCCTTCAAGCTTTTCGCTGATATTATTCTTCGTAGTATTCAAATTCATAGTCAAATACAAAAATGGAATCTCCGTCCTCAAGCCCAAGCTCTAAGCAGCGGGCAATTCCCCCTTTTTCTTCAATATATCTGTAAAGATACCTGAGTGAACCTGTATCGTTAAAGTTAGTGGAATCAAATATCTTTCGTAGTTGCTTTCCTTCAATATGAAAGCTTCCGTCCTCAACATAACAGATAATATCTCTGTAATCGGGATCATCTTCAACGGAAGTACTTTCAAAGAATGCTGTAATTTCTTCTTCGGGTTCTTCTGAAAGCTTTTCAAGCTCGTGATAAGCAGCCTTTAATACTTCATCAACCCCTTCGTGGATCGGAGCGCTCATCGGATAAACATTGAATCCTTTAGATTCAACATAATCCTTAAACCTGTTATAGTTTTCTTCGGATGTCATATCCATTTTATTGGCAGCAACTATCATGGGTTTTTTTGAAAGCTTTTCGGAATAGTTTTTAAGTTCAAGATTTATCGTATCAAAATCCTCAATAGGATCTCTGCCTTCGGATCCGGAAGCATCAACTATATGAATAAGCACTCTCGTTCTTTCAATATGCTTAAGAAAATCAAGTCCCAGCCCCTGACCTTCCGAAGCACCTTCAATAAGCCCCGGGATATCAGCCATTACAAATGAACTGTCGTACATTTGAACAACACCAAGATTGGGTGTAATAGTAGTAAAGTGATAATTTGCAATTTTAGGATGTGCGCTTGTTGATACTGAAAGAAGTGTTGACTTTCCAACGTTAGGATATCCCACAAGTCCGACATCGGCTATAAGCTTAAGCTCAAGTTCGACAACCCTCTCAACGGCAAAACCACCGCTTTCGGCAAAGTTTGGGGCTTGCCTTACCGAATTCTTAAAGAAAACATTTCCCTTACCGCCCTTACCGCCTTTTGCTGCAATGCAAGACTGACCGTTTTCTTTAAGATCGGCCATAATAGCTCCGGACTTCACATCTTTGACAACAGTACCTACGGGAACCTTAATAATAAGGTCTTCTCCGTCTTTTCCGTATTGCTGTTTACCTCTTCCGTCCTCTCCGGGCTGGGCTTCATATTTTCTTTTATAACGAAAATCCATAAGTGTTCTTAAATTTTCGTCAGCCTGAAGGATTACACTCCCGCCTTTTCCGCCGTTACCACCATCAGGACCACCCTGAGGAACATACGGCTCTCTGCGAAAAGAAACGCTTCCGTTTCCGCCTTTGCCGGATATAACTGTAATTTGTGCTTTATCTATAAACATATAATCAAAAATTAAGCCCCTGGCTATCAACCGGGGGCCTTAAAAAATTAAGCTTCTTCTGGATATACACTAACCTGTTTTCTGGTCTTGTCTTTTCTTTCGTACTTAACAACACCATCAACCTTTGCAAAGAGCGTGTCATCGCCGCCAATACCAACGTTATTGCCGGGGTGGAACTTTGTTCCTCTCTGTCTTACAAGGATCGAACCTGCGCTAGCAAACTGTCCGTCAGCTTTCTTTAAACCGAGTCTTTTGGATTCTGACTCGCGGCCGTTCTTGGAACTACCTACACCCTTTTTACTTGCCATGCTTAATACCTCCTTGAACGATTATGCTTCTGCAGGTGCTTCTTCAGCTTTCTTAGCTGCCTTTACGGAAACCTGCTTGATCAGAAGCTTTGTGAATGGCTGTCTGTGACCCTGCTTCTTCTTAGAGTCCTTTTTTGCCTTGTATTTGTAAATAACAACCTTTGGTGCTTTTCCGTTTTCAACAACTTCTGCCTTAACGCTTGCTCCGTCTACATACGGTGCACCAATAAGTGTTTCGTTGTTCTTGCCTATAACAAGAACTTCCTTGATGGTAACTGCCTTACCGACCTCTTCGTTGAGCTTTTCTACGGAGATCGTATCGCCTTCTTGTACGCGATACTGCTTTCCGCCTGTCTCAATTACTGCATACATTTTCGTTTTCCTCCTATAATACGGGCTCGCCTGTGCGGGTGGTTTTACAACACTTCAAAATACCCACTTAGAGCGGCAACGCTGATATTATATGTATTTCGTATATATTTGTCAATAAAAATTTTATTGTCCGGACAATGCCGGGTCTCTTAATTATTCAATTACCACTCCATCCTCGTCAACTTTTATCAAATCCGAATCATCAACTAAGGAATCGTCCTTTTTAGGGATGAATTTCTCCTTAATCTGGGCTTCAAGCCGGTTCATAAGCTGAGGATGAGATTTCAGGTATTCCTTAACATTTTCTCTGCCCTGACCGATTCTTTCACCATCAAATGCATACCATGATCCTGATTTTTCGATAAGCCCGGCTTCCGCAGCACAGTCCAAAATATCTCCGGCTTTAGAGATACCTTCTCCGTACATAATATCAAATTCAGTCATCTTAAACGGAGGCGCAACCTTATTTTTAACGATCTTGACCCTTGTTCTGTTGCCGATTACATTTTCTCCGACCTTAATTGATTCGATCCTTCTTACATCAAGTCTTACGGATGAATAAAATTTAAGAGCTCTTCCGCCGGTAGTTGTTTCGGGATTTCCGAACATAACACCGATCTTTTCTCTGAGCTGGTTGATAAATATGATCGTTGTTCCTGTTTTATTTGCAACACCCGTAAGCTTCCTTAAAGCCTGAGACATAAGTCTTGCCTGAAGACCGACATGGTTATCCCCCATATCGCCCTCGATTTCGCTTCTCGGCACTAAAGCCGCAACAGAGTCTATAACAACAACGGAAATGGCACCGGATCTTACAAGCATTTCGCAAATTTCAAGAGCATCCTCTCCCGTATCAGGCTGAGAAACCAAAAGCTCATCAATATTTACGCCTATTCCTTTTGCATAAGCAGGATCGAGTGCGTGCTCTGCATCAACAAAGGCAGCTTTTCCGCCGAGCTTTTGAGCCTCAGCTACAACATGAAGAGCCAGGGTTGTTTTTCCGGATGATTCAGGTCCGTATATTTCAATGATCCTTCCTCTCGGAAGACCGCCGATACCGCAGGCAACGTCAAGGCTTACTGAACCTGTTGATATTGCTTCAATATCAAGACGGGCGTTTTCATCGCCTAAACTCATAACAGAGCCTTTTCCGAATTTTTTATCAATTTGTGCAAGAGCAGCTTCAAGAGCCTTATCCTTTTCTGATTTTACTGCATTAGCCATAGCAACCTCCAAATACAGAACATTTGTTCTACTACATATTACTCCAACTTTTCCCTTGCGTCAAGTAAAAATATTCTGACATATATTTACAGAGTTGTCAATTCATTCTTAATAACCATATCGATCATTTTAAACATTTCAATGCAGGCTCTCCTTCTTATTTCATCTCTGCCCGACGAGCCAAGCTCAAACTTTCTTACCCTGCATCTGTTATTGGCGTATAAGCCAATATAAAATGTGCCTTCGGGAACTCCCCTGTCATCAGGACCCGGACCTGCAACCCCTGTAACTGAAATGCATATCTTTGATCCGCATTTACTGTTGAGCCCTGTGGCCATAAGATTTGCAACCTCTTTGCTTACAGCCCCGTAAAGAGTAATTTCCTTTAAAATGACATTCAACTCTTCAAATTTAGCACGGTTGCTGTAAGTGACAAGACTTCTGTCAAAAATCTTTGATGCGCCGGGGACATCCGTTATGCATTTTGCAAAAAGACCTCCTGTCATGGATTCCGCGGCAGATAAAGAAATTTCCTTATCAATCAATTCTTTTACAATTTGTTCAGATAAAACTGAAAGTTCATCCATTATTTTCACCTAAAAAGTAAATATGTTTCTGTTCTTATAGATATATTCAACACCGGAGACAACTGTCATAACGAGTGAGGCCCAAAGCAAGACCCTGCCCAAAACCGTAATCCATGGAGCCATAGTGGATACTATCAAAGTTCCGACCGCAAACATCTGAAGAACGGTTTTGATTTTACCGCTCATGGCAGCCGCAATTACGGTTCCTTCAGATGCGGCAACGGTTCTCATACCCGCAACGGCAAATTCTCTGAAAAGAATAATGATAAACATCCATCCGGGAACAATTCCCTTCTCAACAAAAAGGCAGAATGCAGAATAGACCAGAATTTTATCAGCCAGCGGATCCATTATTTTGCCGAAATTTGTGACCAGATTGTTTTTTCGTGCAATTCTGCCGTCCAGCATATCCGTTATACATGCAGCGGCAAACACAATGCATGCGGGAACGTAGATTTCAGTTAAATACAACACAATAAATACAGGAACAAGTATTATTCTGAGAATTGTGAGTTTATTAGGCAGATTCATTTAACAACCTTTCCGCTTAAATCATAATCAAAAGCATCATCTATCAGAACTTTTACAAATTGACCTATCTTCAGCTTTTTATCGGTAAAAAACAATACGCTGTTATCAATACCTTCAGCATCATAAGCACTGCGCCCGGAATATGAACCGTTCTTAAAATCTTCCTCAACTAATACATCCAGAGTCTGCCCGACGTATTTCCGGTTATTCTCAAGTGATATTTGTTGTTGAAGCTGCATTATTTTATCGCAGCGTCTTTGCTTTACATCTTCACGCACCTGAGGTTTCATTTTCGCAGCCCCGGTTCCTTCCTCTTTTGAATACGGGAAAACACCGAGTCTGTCGAATTTCATTTCCGAAACAAAGTCACAGAGTTCATTAAAGTCCTCTTTTGTTTCTCCCGGAAAACCTGTTATCAAAGTTGTTCTGATAACGATATCGGGAATTTGTTTACGTAATAATTTTATGGTTTTTTCTATGCTTTCATGAGTTGATTTCCTGTTCATTGCTTTTAATATTTTGTTTGAGCAATGCTGTATGGGAATATCAATATATTTTACAATTTTATCTTCATTCCTGATCGTTTCTATTAGCTTCGGAGTAATCTCATTCTCATAGCAATACATAAGCCTGAGCCATTTGATGCCGTCAATTTTACATAATTCATGCAGCAAATCGATAAGCATATCCTTTTTCTTAAAATCCTTGCCGTAGAATGTCGTATCCTGGGCAATTATAACAAGCTCTTTCACGCCGCATTCGGCAAGAATTTTTGCTTCCCGCAGTATATCTTCAGGCTTTCTGCTTCGATATCTTCCTCTGATATACGGAATAATGCAGTAAGAGCAGATATTGTTGCAGCCTTCTGCAATCTTTATTGAAGCGGTAACGCTCCCCTTTTTGCAGCTTCGCGGAAGCTCGGTGAAGCTTTCGTCTGCCTCGGCACAATTTACACGCATTGCTTTTCCCGAAATAATATCAGGAAGTTTATTATAATCGTTTACTCCTAAAAAGTAGTCAACTTCGGGTATTTCTTCGGAAAGCTCTCTTGAATAGCGTTTGGAGAGACAGCCCGATACAATGATTTTTTGATTTTCAGTCTTTTCATTTACCAGTTCGAATATGCTTTCAATAGATTGAACTTTTGCATCATTAATAAAACCGCAGGTATTAACCATAAGAAAATCGGCTGTTTTAGGGTCATCAACAACCCTAAAGCCGTTTTCTTTTAAAATACCTGCAGCACATTCAGAATCGACTGTATTCTTCTCACAACCTAAAGTTTTAATAAAGATTTTTTTCATCAATCTAATTCTTCGGGAATATCATTTGCGGCATCATCCATAGCCAAAAACTCGTCCATACTCATATTTACCTTACGCTTACGCGCACCGTCAGAAGGACCGACTATACCTCTTTCTTCCATTATTTCAACAAGTCTTGCCGCATGATTGTAACCGATCCGGAATCTTCTCTGAAGCATTGATACAGAACATTCTCCGGCTTTTACAACGCACTCGATCGATTCTCTTAAAAGCTCATCATCCTCCTCATCGGCTTCCGTACTTGCAGCCGGTGTACTCTTTGCAAGTGCCTGTATAACATCCTCATTATACGTATTATCGGAATTAGAAGTTTTTACATAATCTATAACAGCTTTAACTTCTCCGTCGGATACAAAGCATCCCTGAACTCTTAAAGGCTTGCTGGAACCCTGAGGAGCATAAAGCATATCGCCTTTTCCGAGAAGGTGTTCTGCACCGCCTTCATCCAGAATTGTTCTTGAGTCCATCTGATTTCCAACGGCAAATGCAATTCTGGACGGAATATTATTCTTTATTACACCTGTAATTACATCAACGGAAGGACGCTGTGTTGCAACGATAAGATGCATTCCCGCAGCTCTGGCTTTTGCTGCCAGACGGCTGATGTTATCTTCAACGGTATTTTTTGCAGAAAGCATCAGATCATGAAGCTCATCAATAACGATAACGATTTGCGGCATAACTTTTTCAGGTTCACCGTTGGCTTTAACATAATCGTTATAGCTTTCAAGATCTCTTACGGATTCTTCGGCAAATTTATTATATCTGTCGTTCATTTCCGTAACAGCCCAGCCCAACGCAGCAGAAGCCTTGGCAGGCTCGGTAACGACAGGAATAAGAAGATGCGGGATCCCGTTATATACAGACAGTTCAACGATTTTCGGATCTATAAGTATCATCTTTACTTCGTCCGGAGTGGATTTATAAAGAAGGCTTAAAAGCATTGAATTGATACAAACAGACTTACCCGAACCCGTAGAACCCGCAATAAGAAGATGCGGCATATCCTTGATATTACAAATAATCGGATCTCCCGCAATGCTCTTACCTACCGCAACGGCAACCCTGGATTTAGTCTGTTTATATACCTTAGAATCTATTATTTCTCTTAATGTAACTGTGCTGATATTTTCATTGGAAACCTCTATACCTACAGCAGCCTTACCGGGAATAGGTGCTTCAATTCTTAAACTCTTTGCTCTTAAATTTAAGGCAAGATCATTATGAAGCCCTGCAATTTTGGATACTTTAACGCCGGGAGCAGGCTGGACTTCAAATCTGGTGACTGCCGGACCTTTTGTTACGTCCACGACCTTTGCCTGAACGCCGAAGCTTTCCAAAGTATTTTCAAGAAGCAGTGACATATCTGAAAGGCTTTCTCCTGAAGATGTTTTTGAAGAAGAGCCCTTTTTAAGAAGATCAACAGGCGGAAAGCTGTATTGTGCAGTTTTCTTCATGGCCTTATTAATATCTTCAACAACAGCACTTTCAACCTTGACAACATCTTCTACGGATATTTTTTTAGGAGCAACAGGTTCAAGACCCTTACCGGTGTTTTGATTTGATGGACCAAAGAGTTCATCATCATTAATATAACCTAAAATATTCTTTTGGTTTTGAGAATACTCATCTTCGGTAGCCTGAATTTCGGTAAAGCTTTTAAAGTCATTTTGTTCAATTTCATGATCTGATTCTTCGTAAAATCGTGCCATGTTTTTCTTTGCCTTTTCAGCGGCAAGCTCTTCTTTAATTTTTGCCTGCTCCGAAGCAAGCTGCTCACGGGCAAGTCTGTCCTTCTCCTCTTCGGCCTTGCGGTGCTCTTCCATTTTTATCTGAATCTGTTCCTCAAGTCCGTCCTTTCTGGCTTTTGCTTTAAGTTTAAGATTGTCCAAAAGCTCTGATAAAGGTGTATCTAAAAGAAGAACAAGCGTAATAATCATTCCAAGGATACAAACAATCCATAGCCCTGTTACACCGATACCCTTAACGATTTGTTCATCTAAGAATTTACCCACAACACCATCCTGTTTGTAATGAGCAATGATTGTAGTAAGTAAAATATAGAAAACGGATGAACAAAGAAGTGTTCTCCATGTAAGCAGTGCAGTTCTTTTTGCAAATACCAATATACTGAAGATAATAAAGAAGAACGGCATGATTTTGGCGGAAAAGCCAAATACAAAAACAAGAGCATTCTTTACAGCCTCGCCTATCTTTCCGGTACCGGACGTAAACAGACTCAAAACAAGGAATATGCCTGTTGCAAGAATAACAATGGCAATGATTTCATCCTTGATCGTCTTCTTTTTTCTGAGTTTTTCGGCAGCCTCGGCTTCAGCCTCCTTTTTTGCTGCAGCAAGAGCTCTGCGTTCTGCTTTTTCTTTTTCTGTAAGCTTTTGTCTTGGCATAATAACCTCTCTTTAATCTAACAATATATTATAACACTATATATTGTATTTTGCGAGGGATTTGAGTACATTATCGGCTAATTCTTCAAGATTACCGTTATTGTTGATCACTATATCTGAAAGGCTTTCACGCTCTTTATCACTAAGCTGATTTGCCATTCTGCTTTTAACGTCCTCTTCACTTATATTGCCTCTGCTTAATGCTCTTTTTATGCGAATATCTTCATTACACGAAACAGTTAAAACAAGGTCGCAATACTTATTCCAGCCTGTTTCAAAAAGAAGCGGAACATCAAAAATCGCATTTATTGAATTGGCTTTAAAGAAACTGATACGGTCGAGGCATACCAAAAGAGCTCTGCCTTGAACGACCCTGTTATATTTTTTTAATAAATCATTGTCTTTAAATACAAGCTCTGCAATCTTTGATTTATTAAGACAGCCGTCGGGATCAAGAACGTCGATACCGAGAAGATTTACGATCTCTTTTATTGCATCGCGGTTATTCTCAATAACATTCCTGCATTCAAAGTCAGCATCTATATGCTCAAAGCCTTTTGCTTTAAGAATTTTCGATACCTCTGATTTACCTGATGCAATTCCGCCTGTTATTCCCAAAATCATTTCAAATCATACCAATTTGATGCCGTGTTTTCTTCGGCAATAAGCTTAACGGCTAAGTTGGCTGCATTTTCCATTGAATTCTTTAAAATAGTCTTAACCTTCTCAGCTTCAGTTTTATTTGCCTGAATTATAAGCTCATCATGAATCTGCAGTATAAGCCCGGAATCCATACATTGCCGGGAAAGACCGTCATAGACCTTATTCATTGCTATTTTAATAATATCCGCTGCTGTGCCCTGAATGGGAGTATTCATGGCAAGTCTTTCACCAAGCTGCCGTGTCATGAAGTTTTGCGCATTGATTTCAGGAAGCGCTCTCTTTCTTCCGAACATGGTCCTCACATATCCGTCCTTTTTTGCATCGAATACGCATTTATCCAGGAAAGTTTTAACTCCTGAAAATCTGTCAAAGTAATCCCGGATATACTTTTCTGCTTCCTTTCTGCTTATGGTAAGTTCTCCGGCAAGGCCAAAGCTGCTCATACCGTAAATTACCCCAAAGTTGACAGCCTTGGCATTCGAACGCATCTGCGGAGTAACCTTATCAAGTTTAACTCCGAATACCTTTGATGCCGTTTCGGCATGAATGTCATGTCCGCCGTTAAACGCATCTATAAGGTTTTGATCCTGCGACATATGTGCCATTACCCTAAGTTCAATCTGAGAATAGTCTGCACCGATCAAAACGTAATCATCAGACTCCGCGGTAAATACCTTTCTGAGCTGTCTTCCCAGCTCCTGCCTGACAGGAATGTTCTGAAGATTCGGCTCTGTGCAGCTTATTCTTCCGGTTGCTGTTACGGTTTGCTGGAAATGAGCATGGATTTTTCCGTCAGGTGCTATCAAAGGAAGCAAGCCCTCAACATAAGTACTGTTAAGTTTTGCATAGGTTCTGTATTCCAAAACCTTTGAAACGATCGGATAATCACCGGCAAGCTTTTCAAGTACATCTGCTCCCGTTGAATAACCCCTTGAAGTTTTTTTACCTGCAGGGATACCGAGCTTTTCAAAAAGCATGACCCCAAGCTGTTGAGGGGAATTAATATTAAACCTCTCCCCTGCCATATCATAAATTTCATCTTCAAGTGAGGCTATCATATTTTTCAGTTTCTTACCAAAGAGCATAAGCTCGCTGCTGTCAACCTTAAAACCTTCGGCTTCCATTGATGCAAGAACCCTGCAAAGAGGAAGTTCAATGTCATAATAAACCGTATGTAAAAATTCATCTTCAATGTCTTTTGCTTGAATATCTTTTAAGACATTCATCATAACAAGCTTCTTTACGGCATTGTCATAAGAAGAACTTCCCGTGCTGAATAGATCAAGCTGCTTTTGTTCTTCTTCGGTATTGATATGAAATTGTTCAAATAGAATGCTTTCCAGGGACTGAGCTTTTACGCTGGGAGACAATACATATCTTGCAATACTGCAGTCGAAATCAAGCTTGATCCTTGAAGCATCGATTCCGTATGTGTACAATACATAGAAAAACCTGCCCAGATTAAAACCGCTGACGGAAAAAGATTTATCTTTAAAAACATCCATGTCAGGACTTTCGCAGATATATACCTTATTATCCTTGCAAATCTGAATTGAATTAACAACAGGTTTTGAAATATGGCTGTTATCCGAATCAATTTCAAGTATTAAGGATCCGCAGAGCAAAGACGAAAGCTTATCGGAATCTATCATCCTTGCACTTGGAAACTCAAAATTATATTCCGGAGGAACACTTTTGATTTCCTCTGCCGGCCTTGATTTTAAAAGATTGTTCAGATGAGTTTTAAATTCAAGCTTTGTGTAGATATTTATTAATTCATCGGTATTTTGTGTCTTGATTTTAAGATCATCAATCGTATAATTTACGGGTACATTTTTAACAATTGTTGCAAGACGTTTGCTCATAACAGCCTGTGCTGCACCGTCTTTTACTTTTTCTTTCAAACTGCCTTTAAGATCATCGGCATGTTCAATAACAGATTCAAGACTGCCGTATTCCCGGATCAGCCTGACAGCGGTTTTTTCACCTATACCATCGATTCCGGGAATATTATCCGAAGTATCTCCTCTCAGAGCCTTATAGTCAATAAACCGAAGATGGTCAAACCCGTATTCCTCCATCATTGCAGCATCATCATAAAGTTTAAATTCACTTATTCCTTTTTTTGTGATTATTACAGACGTCCTGTCGCTTGCAAGCTGCAAAGCATCCTTATCACCGGTGATAATGTATGCCGGAATACCTGTATCTTCGGCCATAGCTGCGGTTGTTCCTATGATGTCATCGGCCTCAAAGCCGTCAATATCAAAAATATATATACCCATTGCCGTTAAGACATCCTTAAGCAAAGGAAGCTGCATGGCAAGCTCCAAAGGCATCTTCTTTCTGCCGGCCTTGTAATCTGCATATTCAAGATGCCTGAAAGTAGGAGCTTTTCTGTCGAAAGCAACCAGCATATGTGTCGGTTCGTAATCGGTTCTTATTTTCTGAAGCATGCTCAAAAAACCGTATATACCCTGAGTGTATATACCATCCTTTGTCATCATGGGCCTTTGGATTGCATAATATGCTCTGTTTATCAGACTGTTTCCGTCAATTATTACTATCTTGTCCATAATATATTCATAAAAAAACAGACCTAAAATGCCGCGCGGCACTTTAGGTCTTTAAATCAATTACTCGTAAAGGTCAATTGCACAGTTTGTAAATACTTTCTGAACGTCGTCATCATCCTCAAGAGTTTCGATCATTTTTCTTAAGTTTGTGATAGCAGACGGATCAGTAGGTGTAGCCTCCATGGAAGGAACATTGTTTACATCTGCCTCAACTGCTTCAAGACCTGCGTTTTTTAATGCTTCTGCAACTGTGTTAAATGCATCCGGTTCGCATGTTACTTCAAAGCTGTCATCGTATTCAACAACATCATCCGCACCTGCATCAAGAGCAACCTCCATAAGCTGATCTTCTGTCACACCGCTTTCCTTATCAAATACGAAAACGCCTTTTCTTGTAAACATATATGAAACGCATCCGGGAGTACCGAGGTTTCCTCCGAACTTATCAAATGCATGTTTAACACTTGATGTTGTCCTGTTTTTGTTGTCAGTCAGCGTTTCGATAACTACCGCAACTCCGCCTGCACCATATCCTTCAAATGTAAGCTCTTCGTAGCTCTCACCGGCAAGCTCTCCGGTACCCTTTTTAATGGCTCTTGTAATGTTGTCGTTTGGAAGACCCGCAGCCTTTGCTTTATCGATAGCAGTTCTTAAAGATGGATTGTAATCCGGATCTCCGCCTGCCTTAGCTGCAACTGTAATTAATCTTGCATATTTTGTGAAATTCGCAGCTCTTTTTGAATCCTGAGCTGCCTTTCTGCCTGCAATTGTTCCGTGTCTGCCCATCGGAATCAACTCCCTTCTTACTGTTATATTGTTTTGACACTATATTATACCATTTTATGACATAAAAACAAGCACAAGAAATCCTCACTTGTCATAAAATTTATTTGCATTTATACTGTTAAGGTACGAAAAGAATAGAAAAGAGAACAAATATGGACGAACAAGAATTAAAGCCACAGGCAAAAACAGGCTATTCCAATCCAATGGGTTATGCACCCATAATGCCTTTAATTATCAAAATGTCTGTACCAAGCATGTTTTCGATGCTTATTCAGGCTCTTTATAACATTGTAGACAGTATTTACGTTGCTCAATTATCGGAAACCGCTCTTTCAGCCGTTTCCCTGGTATATCCGATCCAGCTTCTGCTGGCAGCGGTTTCTGTTGGAACGGGAGTAGGTTTATCTTCCCTCATATCAAGAAGGCTTGGCGAGAAACGAATCGATGCAGCTCAAAATGCTTTAAACCACGGAATTATCATAGCAAATCTCGAATACTTATTATTTTTACTCTTTGGTATTTTCGGTTCAAATCTCTTCTGCCAGGCTTTCAGTAAGGACCCTGCTCTTTACACGCCTGCAGCAACATATTGCACAATCGTTTCAGTAGGAGCTGTGTTTATTTTTAATGCTCTTGCGGGTGAAAGGATCATGCAATCATGCGGAAATATGATTTATCCGATGATTTGTCAGCTTATAGGATCAATTACCAATATTATTCTGGATCCCATAATGATTTTCGGAAAATACGGATGCCCTGCCTTTGGAGTTGCAGGAGCAGCATATGCAACGGTTATCGGGCAGCTATTCTCCATGATAGCGTCTTATGTATTCCTGCATATAGGAAACTTCCCGATCAAGATTTCATTTAAAAAATTCAAATTCCTGAAACAAACCGTTCTTGATATTTATGAAGTTGCTCTTCCGGCAATGGTTATGCAGGCAATAACTTCGGTTACAACAATTTGCCAGAACAAAATTCTGATCGGATTTTCGGAAACTGCCGTAGCCGTACTTGGTGCATACTTTAAACTCCAATCCTTTGTATTTATGCCGATATTCGGTCTAAACCAGGGAGTAATGCCTATTATGGGATTCAACTACGGCGCAAGAAACAAAAAACGTCTTTTAACTACATTAAAAGACGCATTGCTATTGGCTGTAGGAATTATGATAATCGGTTTACTGGTATGTCAATTGATTCCCGACAGGCTCATAATGATGTTTGAGCCATCCGATGAGATGATGGAAATGGGTGTAAATGCCTTAAGAATCATCAGTATTTGTTTCCCGTTTGCGGCGATGGGTATTATCCCGGGAGCAATGTTTCAGGCTACAGCGCACGGTATGATTTCAATGATAAACTCCATCTTAAGACAAATCGTTGTAATTATCCCTGCCGCATTTTTGCTTTCAAGAACGTTCGGCGTAAGCGGAGTCTGGATGTCATATCCCTGCGCTGAAATCGTATCTCTCGTATTCGTTTGGAGTATGTTCTACAGACTGTATAAAAAAGAACTTAAAAATCTATAAAAAGTTCAACGGGACAATGATCCGAACCGTAGACGTCGCCTCTTATGACGACGTTTTTTATTTTATTCTTTATTCTATCGGATAAAACAAAGTAGTCGATCCTCCACCCTGCATTTCTTTCTCTGGCCTTCATCCGGTAGCTCCACCATGAGTATTCAACCTTTTGCGGATAAAGATATCTGTATGCATCGACAAAGCCTGCATCAAGAAGCTTGTTGAAGGCATCTCTTTCCTCGTCGGAAAAACCTGCATTACCTCTGTTTGGTCCGGGGTTCTTAAGATCTATCTCGTTATGTGCAACATTTAAGTCTCCGCACACGATTACGGGCTTTTTTGAATCCAGTTTTTTAAGATAATCCCTTCTTTTTGCTTCCCAATCAAGTCTGTAATCAATTCTTGCCAAACCATCCTGTGCGTTTGGAACATAATTATTAACCACATAAAAGTTTTCAAACTCAAGGCATACAGTTCTGCCTTCGTTATCAAACCCTTCTGTATCAAACGATTTCGGATCTTCCTTTGCGAAAATCAAAGTACCGGAATACCCCTTTTTTTCAGCTGAATTCCAGTATTGCTTATAAGCTTCGATTTCGATATTAACCTGATCCGGTTGAGCTTTTGTTTCCTGAATGCAAATTATATCGGCATCGCTTTCTTTTATATAATCAAGAAATCCCTTGCCGATAACAGCTCTTATTCCGTTAACATTCCATGTAATAATTTTCATAATAAATAATCAGAATGAGCAGCCCATAAGCCGGGTTATGTCGTGGACAATCATCTATCTAGTACTTATGTTGCCATAAGCATCAAGCGACCTACCTTCCGAGAAGCTGCGAGCAGCAGCCTTTCAGGCATTATTCTTTCGAAATTACCTCTCTGTCTTGGTCTTGCTCCGGGTGGGGTTTACATTGACGATGAATGTTACCATACATCCGGTAGGCTCTTACCCTGCCTTTTCACCCTTACCTTTCGGCGGTTGTTTTCTGTTGCACTTTCCCTGGGATCGCTCCCGGCGGCCGTTAGCCGTCACCCATGCTCTTTGGAGCCCGGACTTTCCTCACGCCTAAGATCCCTCAAAGGCCCGCGATTGTCAGGACTGCTCATAAAACATTATATGATACTGTTGAATGGATTCTGATTTGAACTGCTCATAAGAACAGTTAGAGCTTTTGCCTCAGACTTGAGTTTAACAGCCATATTAGGGACAAAGATCTGTTCCGTTCCCCAATGACCTGCATCAACAAGGCACATTCCGTTCTCTTTTGCCAAAACGGCTTCGTGATGTTTAAAATCGCTGCTTACAAACACATCGGCGCCTGCTTTAACAGCATCGTTTACAAATTCGCCGCCTGCACCTGTGCAGCAAACAATTGTCTTAATAGATTTATCCAAATCACCGTTAAACCTGATTCCGGGATTTCCCAATGCCTCATCCAGTCTGCATATAAACTTTTCAAAGCTGATGGCTCTTGAAAGAGTACCTATTCTTACGCAGTCATCTTCAAAACGTTTAGGGCTGCCAACGCCCATAAGATTCATTAAATAATCGTTATTTCCGCCTTTTGCAGCATCAAAGCACGTATGTGATGATACGACCTCAATATTTGCCGTTATAAGCTTGATAACGTAATCAGTAATCGTGTTTTCTACGGTAATTCGTTTGACCGGATCAAATAAAAGCGGATGATGCGTGACGATCATATCTGCTTTATTTTCGACAGCTTCCTCAATAACATCATAGGATATTTCCATACAAACAAGAACCTTGTTTACGCTTGTATGTCCAAGATCAAGCTGTAAACCGCAATTATCCCACTCCGCCTGTGTTTCAAAAGGTGCAATGCTGTTTAAAAGATTTAAAAATGCTGATTTTGTCATATCTGTTTTCCAACCTCTTTAAGTTCAGAAAGAATTGAGCGCCATACCGATGATAAAGCCTCCGATTCCTGACTTCCCGAATTCGATAAGCTTTCCAAAACAGCATCGGCTGTACGAATTTTATAATCCACAAATTCCTTCAGCAAAGGATCTCCTTTATTGATTAAAAATTCAGAAATCAAAGAAGTATCCTCCTTCAATCCACTGCCCGCGCATGGCTCAGCCGCAATAATCTCACAAATCCGTTCTTTTTCCTTTACAAGAGCATAATCCTTTATTTCAAAGGAATTAACACTTAAGAAGTGTCTTAATTCATTTGCATGAGTACGAGGCTGAAGTATAAAGCGATTAAAGCTTTTGGATTTATCAGTATCAACAGAAAGAATATCCTCTATAAGCTCACCGCCCATTCCTGCTATCACAACAGACGCAGCTTCACCGTTTGTCAAAGGCTCCAGTCCGCTTCCGAGTCTTAAGCTGTATGCATTTTCGGAAATAGAAGCAGACTCAATATTTCTTTTTGCAATATCAAGGGGGCCTGCATTAATATCGCAGAGTATTGCAAAAGGAACCTTGTGCCGCTCAAGTAAAGAAATGGGAATATATCCGTGATCTGTCCCGATATCCGCCATAGCCTTTTCATGGATAACCATTTCCGCTATTTTAACAAGTCTGTCACTCAAGCTAATCAAGGTAATCTTCCAATCTCTTTTTTCTGTTAGGATGTCTTAATTTTCTTAAAGCCTTAGCTTCAATCTGTCTGATACGCTCTCTTGTAACCTGGAATCTCTGACCGACCTCCTCCAGAGTACGTTGTCTTCCGTCATCAAGACCAAATCTTAACCTTAATACCTGCTGTTCGCGGTCTGTAAGTGTTGCAAGTACTTCATTAAGCTGATCCTTAAGCATCGAAAATGCTGCAGCATCTGCCGGTGAAGGAACCTCATCATCCGGAATAAAGTCGCCGAGGTGCGAGTCTTCTTCTTCACCTATAGGAGTTTCAAGAGAAACGGGCTCTTGTGCGATCTTTGAGATTTCTCTTACCTTTTCAACAGGTATTTCCATTTCTGCAGCAATCTCTTCAGGAGAAGGATCCCTTCCAAGCTCCTGAAGAAGCTGTCTGGTCACTCTGATTTGTTTGTTGATTGTTTCAACCATATGAACGGGAATTCTGATTGTTCTTGCCTGATCGGCAATAGATCTTGTGATCGCCTGCCTAATCCACCATGTTGCATATGTTGAGAACTTAAATCCTTTATGCCAGTCAAATTTATCAACAGCTTTTATAAGACCAAGATTTCCCTCCTGAATAAGGTCGAGGAACTGCATTCCTCTGCCGACATACCTTTTGGCAATTGAAACGACAAGACGTAAATTTGCCTCACAAAGCTTGTGCTTTGCTTCTTCACCCGCATCAATAAGCAGTTGATATTCATGTTTCTTCTTATCACCGAGTCTCTTGTTTTCTATCCTGATCTTTGCTTCAGTCCCAGCCTCCATTGCCTTTGCAAGAACAAGCTCTTCGTCTGCGGAAAGAAGCTGCACCTTGCCGATCTCCTTAAGATACATTCTTACAGGATCATCAATAGCTATGTTCTTTTGAAGCTCTTCAAGATTCTCCTCTGCGGCCTCTTTAGCCATATCCTCGAGGTTTTCTTCTTCCTCTTCCGTAATGCCGTCAATGTCATCCTCTATAATATTGATGCTGCTTAAAGGATCGATAACTATATCCTCATCTGAAGTATTTGAAACAATAAAGCCGCGTCCTTCAGCTTGAATTTCTTGTTCATATCCATCTTCAGATTCGGAACCATCGAATTCATAATCATACTCATCGCCTGATTCTTCAAGAACACTTCTCAAATCATCGTCCACAACAATTTCCGGCCGAACAGCCGAAAGCTCTTCTTTTGCAATTATTATCTCAGCATCCTTTGCTTTATTAACCTTATTCTCAGAAGCAGCCGTTTCCTTTGATGTCTTTGCCGTCTTCTTATTATCTGTTTTAATTGCCTTTTTAATTTCGGGTTTATTTACCTTTGAAGAAGCCGCCGGTTTAACTGTTTTTGACGTCTTTGCTGTTTTGGCAGACTTAATTGCATTACCCGTCCTTGCAGTTTTTTCCGTCTTTGATGTTTTTGCAGTTTTGCTTGTCTTTGCTGACTTAACTGTCTTTTCTGCCTTTGAAGACTTTGCTTTTGTTTCTGCCTTTTTTGGAGCAGGTTTTTTAGAACTTTCTTTTTTTAATGTTTTTTTTGGCTCTGCTTTTTTAGTACTTTCCTTTTTCAATGTTTTTTTAGGCTCAGTCTTCTTTACTTTAGAAGAGGCAGCTTTAACTGTTTTTGCAGTTTTGCTTGTCTTTGCTGACTTAACTGTCTTTTCTGCCTTTGAAGACTTTGCTTTTGTTTCTGCCT
>JAZLHU010000042.1:0-83696 GCA_045616985.1 Anaerovoracaceae bacterium | reverse complement strand
TCAATGAAACAGGTAGATGTAAACGGATTATCCCCTGCTCAGATGAAGATACTGATGGCAATCAAAGAGAATCCGACATTTACAATGAAAGATCTTGCAGCTTTCTGTCAGCTAGGAACTACCCGTGTTGGTGAAGTCATTAAGTCCTTGAAAGAAATCGGAAAACTCGAAAGAATCGGTGCGAACAAGGGTGGATACTGGAAAATAAATTAAGTGACATTTCTTCTTTCGCTTTGGATGTCACTTTGAACGGGACTGAAATAAGCTGTTGGGAGTGATGGAGATTTATAGGAATAAATTTTTATGAGTTCATAAAGAGTGCAGCAAAGCAGTGAGGAGTTGAAATATGACAAGCAGCCCGCTTTCAATTGATTTCACTAAATGCCATATTCCTCTTGATGACAATACTTTGCTTTGGTGCAGAAACAATAAAATCACACAAGTTACAGCATGGAATAGTATAGGCAGAGATGATTATATAGCAATCAGGGATCCATAGCGAAGATTTTGTATCTGAATAAATCCATAGAGCAGTTTGGAAGCGGATTTAAGCGTATTCATAGTTTATGTACTGATGCAGGGATAAAATATTCCTATGAAAATACAAAGAACGGATTTAAGTTCATTATATTCAGACCTCAACTGCAAAGTGA
This sequence comes from Anaerovoracaceae bacterium, assembly GCA_045616985.1. Classification (GTDB taxonomy): domain Bacteria; phylum Bacillota; class Clostridia; order Peptostreptococcales; family Anaerovoracaceae; genus RUG13409. The sequence goes on along the minus strand of JAZLHU010000042.1, from coordinate 83,043 downwards.
CATTCCATCTGTCACTTTGGATGTCACTTTGAACGGAACTGAAATGTCGGTACTTGCCATTTTAAAGCAGAATCCGGATTCATCGCGTGACGAGATAGCGGAGAAGATATCAAAGACAGTGAGAACCGTTCAGAGAGCGTTGGATTCTCTTCGGGAAAAAGGTTATATAGAGAGAATCGGATCAAAACAAATCCCGAATTGGAGAATACTGAAATAAATCGTACAAGTTTATCGGCTTGGTTGAATCAGCCACAGGATGTAATAGTATGCCGGCTGGCAGATCTTTTGTAAGTCTGATGTCCTGTAAACTGTTGAGTTGGTATGTCTGATATTGCAGAAGAGGTTGAGTTGTCAACATTGGAGTTCAAATTTTGCTTGACATAGGCTAAGGATAACCATATACTTCAAGTAAGAAAATCTTACCAAATTGCGAAAGGAGATCTAACATGGATGCTCAAGTATTAACTGTTTCGTCAAAAGGACAGATATCTCTGCCGGTAAATATCCGTAAAAAGCTGTCTATTGATACAGGAGACAAGCTTGTTGTTTACGCCTCGACCGATGCCATTATGTTAAAGGTTCTAAGATTACCTTCTGCAGATGAGTTTGAAGCCGCATTGTCAGAAGCACAGACATGGGCGGTATCTGTGGGTTATTCTGAGGATGATGTAAATGACATTATTAAGTCTGTGAGAAGGAATAAGCGCAGATGAAGATAGTTGTAGATACAAATGTTATTATTTCAGGAGTGTTTTTTGGTGGCGCCCCTGAACAAGTCCTTAAAGCCATAGTTTCTTCTAAGGTAACTGCTTGTGCAACTACTGATATAATAGACGAATATGTGGAAATTATTGACGAAATGATTTCAAGAAAACAAGGAAAGATTAATAGAAATATTCTGATGCCTCTAATAAATTCTATTGAAATGATTGAACCAAAAACACATATAGAGATTTCAAGAGATCCGGATGATGATAAATTTATCGAATGTGCCAAAGATGCGGATGCTTTGTATATAGTTAGTGGAGACAAAGATTTATTGGTTATCGAAAACTATGAAGGAATTCAAATTATTACTGCAAAAGGATTCTGCGACCGATATCTTATATAATGTTGGTTTTGTTGAAAGTATTTGTCATTCTTGTTATGGACATGTTAGTTGATGAAACTAATAAAAAGATTGATGTTAATGAATAATATTGACCTTATAAATGCTTCATGCGCAGACCAGACGGTTGATGCAGTTGTGAATGCCGCAAACAGCGGACTTTGGGCTGGCGGCGGAATATGTGGAGTGATTTTTTCAAAAGCCGGGATGAAGGAATTAACCAGTGCCTGCAGCAAATATGATACTCCGCTTAAAGATGGATCTGCAGTCATTACTCCGGCTTTCAAAATGAAAAATGCAAAAGCAATTATCCACGCGGTGGGGCCAAACTTTGGAGTAACACCCACAGCATTCAAGGAACTTTACGAGGCTTATTATAATAGCCTTAAGGTGCTGATGGATAACGGGTATCACAGTATATCGTTTCCGCTTATCAGCTCCGGAATCTTCGGGGGAACGTTGAACAATCCGGCTGGAGAGTCTGCGAAGCAGTGCCTGAGAGCATATAATAAATTCATTGCAGATTATCCTGATTACGGAGTTGATGTAAAACTTTGTGCTTTTTCTTCATCAGAGATGGCGAAGGCACAGGAAGAGTTCGATAAGGTTTAGGAGTAGATTTAATAGGATGGCATCGAGTAAAGAATACCTGAATTTCATATTAGATCAGCTTTCAGGTCTGGAAGGAATATCATATCGTGCAATGATGGGAGAATTCATCATTTACTATAATGGTAAAATTGTTGGTGGAATCTACGATGACAGATTTCTTGTGAAGCCGGGTAAAGCAGCGGTAGCGATGTTACCGGATGCGAAAATGGAACGGCCGTATGAAGGCGGCAAGGAAATGCTACTCGTAGAGGATGTTGACAACAGAGAATTTCTGCAGGATTTATTGCGGACTATGTATGAGGAACTTCCGGAACCGAAGAAAAAGAAATGAATAGATTTGAATTTTACGGAGAGAAACATGAAAGAAGAATGCTTAATATGTAAAGCACCTCTTGAATATCTGAATGAAGACATTGAAATGGAGTGCGCTATATGTCATAAAAAAGAACCCAGCAAAACAAGATGTGTCAATGGTCATTATGTATGCAACGAATGTCATACAAAAGGAATCGACAGTATCTTTGGCATTTGTTTAGCAGAGTCTTCCAAAAATCCGGTGGAGATTCTTAATAAAATGATGAATCTTCCATTCTGTCATATGCATGGTCCGGAACATCATATCATGGTGGGTGCGGCACTTCTGACGGCATATAAAAATGCGGGCGGTGATATCAATCTTTCTAAAGCATTAATTGAAATGAAAAACCGTGGTCAAAGTGTGCCGGGAGGTGCTTGTGGATTCTGGGGTGCCTGCGGTGCAGGTATCAGTTCAGGAATGTTCGTTTCCATCATTTCCGGATCAACACCTCTTGCATGTGAACCATTCGGGCTCTCAAACCGTATGACTTCAAAATCTCTTGATGCCATAGGTTCTGTTGGCGGTCCACGTTGTTGTAAGAGAGATTCGTATCTGTCACTTCTCTCTGCCATTGATTTTGTTAAAGAGCATTTCGGCATTGAAATGGAAAAGTCGGAGATAGTGTGTGAATTTTCTGCTCGAAACAATCAATGCCTGGGGAAAAACTGCCCTTTCTCAAAATCTAAGTATTAGCCAGATAAATCCCGGTTTGTGGAGAAAACCGATAAAGACAAAACTCCGAGTGGTACGGGATAAAACTCCTACTACTATAATTAAGGCAAGAGTAAAATGTTAGTGCAGAAATTAAGCAAAACAGCAGAATGACAGGTGGCTCTGTCAGCTGCTGATGGACTGATTAGAAAGGTACTCCGCATACCTCGATTTTGCGGAGAGGCGGGAGGAATATTCTCCGGCAGCAATTAAAACATAATTGCCGTTTTGTGTACGTTAAGGAGGACATATTATATGAAATATATGCAAAAGCTGGGCAAGGCACTCATGCTCCCGGTTGCATGTATGCCTATATGCGGCATTCTCATAGGAATAGGATATATGCTGTGTCCGAATGCAATGCAGGGTGGTGATATTGCCGGAACTTCAGCAACCATAGGCATGCTCCTTGTGAAAGCAGGTTCTGCACTTATAGATAACATAGCAATTCTGTTTGCAGTAGGTGTGGGTGTCGGAATGTCCGACGAAAAGGACGGAGTGGGAGGACTTGCAGCCCTTGTTTCATGGCTGATAATGACCACACTGCTCAATGCAGATACGGTTTCTGTTCTGATGCCGTCCGCCATAGAAGACCCTGCACATCTGCTGGCATTTCAGAAGATAGCAAATCCGTTCGTAGGCATTTTGGCAGGTGTTATCGGAGCATCCTGTTTCAACAGATTCAAGAGTACGAAACTTCCGGACTGGCTGGCATTTTTCAGCGGCAAAAGATGTGTTGCCGTCATTGCCGGCGTAGTTTCCATAGTTGTATCTGCAATTCTTATGTTCATCTGGCCGGTATTGTTCGGGGGCCTTGTCGCCCTGGGAAATGCCATTGCCGGTCTTGATGCTGTTGGCGCAGGAGTTTATGCGTTCCTCAACAGACTGCTCATTCCTTTTGGTCTGCACCATGCACTGAACAACGTCTTCTGGTTCGACACAATCGGACTTGGCGATCTGACTCATTTTTGGGCCGGTGAAGCAAGCGCCGATGTTTCCTGGTCACTTGGAATGTATATGTCGGGCTTCTTCCCATGCATGATGTTCGGAATACCGGGAGCAGCTCTGGCAATATATAAATGCGCAAAACCCGAAAAGCGCAAGATAGTGGCCGGCATTATGCTGTCCTGTGCGCTCTGTTCTTTTGTTTGCGGTGTCACGGAACCGTTCGAATTCTCCTTCATGTTTCTGGCACCGGTGCTCTATTTTATCTATGCACTTATGTATGGATTATTCACGTTTGTTGTTGTTCTGCTTGATTTCAGAGCAGGGTTCTGCTTCTCTGCAGGAGCAACAGATTTGCTTTTTTCTGCAAGACTCCCTGCAGCAAATAATACACTGATGATTATTCCGCTGGGTATAGCTGCATTCGTTCTGTTCTATCTGGTATTCCGGATTATGATTACAAAATTAGATTTAAAGACCCCCGGCAGGGAAGACGATGCCAAAGGCGAAGAAACTGCCGTTATGGGCAAGCGAGATTTCGTTTCTGTGGCTGAGGTCGTTCTAAAAGGTGTTGGCGGCAAAGGAAACGTTGTTTCTGTAGATAACTGCGTTACACGACTGCGGCTTGAAGTCAAGGACAGTTCGCTCATCGATAAGAAATTGATCCTTTCTGCAGGTGTTCACGGCGTTATTATTCCCGGAAGGACCTCGGTACAGATTGTTGTGGGCCCGAAGGTTCAGTTTGTAGCTGATGAATTCAGCAGACTTTGCAAAGTAGAACAGACAAGAAGCGTTAAACATTCAGATATAATTTTCAACTCCGGCGACAGTGGTATTTCAGGCGATGAGTTCAACTTTGTAATAAACGATGAACTTGGGATTCACGCACGTCCCGCAGGCGGGATCGCACAGATCGCCAGGAAATATGAGTGCGATATACAAATAACAGCCGGTAATAAAAAAGCTGATGCGAAGAGCATTATCGAACTGATGTCTCTGGGAGCCGCGAAGGGAACGGAGCTTGCCATCTGCGCAAATGGGAATCGGGCGCATGAGGCTCTGGCAGAGCTCTGTGATTTTATGGAAAGGAGCCTGTGATATGAAGGATATGAAATTCAACGTGGCTCAGATCGGTTTTGCGGCCGGAAAAGTATATGTATATAACAGAGAAAGCAGCACTCCTTTTGAGAATCATGGAGCAGAAGCTGAACTGACCAGACTTCGGGATGCTATTGACAGTTACGAAAAGATCTTGGTGCGGAGAGCCGAAACAGGAGGTCGGAAAGTAAAGGATATTTCTGAAATAGAAATAATGCTGATGAAGGAGGATAGCTATGCAGGCAAAGCGGAGGAGCTTATCAGCCGGCAGGGAATGAGCGCTGCGGATGCCCTGAAGGAGGCTGAGGCATGTGTTGTGAAGCAGTTCCGGGACACCGGAGATCCTTATATTATCGGAAGATGCGAAGATATCCGAGGTATAACGGCGGGACTTACGGCACTGATCCAAAACGGCGGGAATAGCTTACCGACAGAGCCGTGCATTATCGTTGCCGGAGAGTTAAGCCCCGGTGAATTGTCTCTGATAAATCACGATAACATTCTGGGAATTATCACTGAAGCAGGAAGTCCTGCATCTCACCTGTCGATCATGGCCGGAAATATGGGCGTTCCGTATTTCTGCGGAGCAGATGGACTTCTTGTTCAGATCAGGGATGGAGATTTTGTTATTATGGACTCTGATGAAGGAAGCATCAGATTGAATCCCCCGAAAGAAATAATGGAGGAAGCCGCCATTCGCCAGCAGAATAAAAAGGCAGAACGGGAAGAAAGAAGTAAAAGAAAGTTTCATAAACCTACCGGAGTTAAGGTTTTTGCAAATATCGCAGGCGTGGAAGATATTGAAGCGCTTAAACAGTCTGAAGCAGGCGGCGTTGGACTGTTCAGAACGGAATTTCTGTTTTTGAAACGCGAGACGGATCCGACGGAAGACGAACAGTTTGAGGCATACAGAACTGTTGCGGAGAATATATATCCTAAAGAAGTGGTAATCAGAACCATGGATATAGGCGCGGATAAAAAAGTGCCCTGGCTTCAACTGAAAGACGAAAGGAATCCGCAATTGGGCAAAAGAGGTGTCCGGGTATCGCTTGATAAACGCGATATGTTCAGAAAGCAGTTGAGAGCACTTCTGAGAGCGGCAGCATTCGGAAACATTAAGATTATGGTACCGATGATTGCGTCGCCATGGGAAATTGACGAGGTCTGTAAGGAGATCGAAGTCGTTTCCAAAGAACTGGAAGAATGTAAGATTCCGTACAAAGTGCCGGAACTTGGCATAATGGTGGAAACACCGGCAGCTGCCGTGACAGCGGATGTACTGGCTGAAAAAGTCAACTTTTTCAGCATAGGAACAAATGATCTTACACAGTACACGCTGGCAATAGATAGAGAGGCTCAGGGGCTGGATGAGTATTTTGATCCATTACACGAAGCGGTATTCGGACTGATTAAAATGACTGTTCAGGCAGCCCGCAGGCATGGCATTTCGGTTGCAATTTGCGGGGAGCTGGCCGGCGATCCGAAAGCCATCCCGCGACTTGTTGAAATAGGGGTCGATGAGCTGTCTGTTTCGGTGGGTAAGGTAGACAGCACTTTGAGATATGTGTATGAAGCCGAGAATGCTGCGGCAGGGTGTGAAGCTGCAACAGATGTGCTTACTTTTCCGGAGCCGATAACTTCTCCTGCCGACGGAGAACTGGTTCAAATGGAGAACATTCCGGACGAGGCGTTTTCCGGGGGCATGATGGGCGAGTGCCTCGGTGTTCGTTCAATAGATGGAATAATATATTCTCCTTGCAGCGGTACAGTTAAATCGGTTGCAGCAACCAGGCACGCTGTCACTCTGGAAAGTTCAAGTGGGGAAAATATCCTGATCCACGCGGGTATTGATACCGTGAAGCTTGGTGGAGAAGGCTTCACCGTCAATGTCAGCGAAGGTGAGAATGTCAAACAGAAGCAGCAGATCATGACAGTTGATCTGAAGCTTCTTGAATCGAAGGGCTATGATCCGATCATTATTATTGCAAGATTATAATCAAAGCCGGGGGAGTCAAATCACGCCCGCTTGAATTTGATCTGAGGCGCCTGACTTCAAGGATTATAGTAATTTCTGCTGATTGACTGAAAAAACTCTTGCATAGTACTTTTTCTCGTGCTATAATCTTTTGGTCTATTGAAATAGGAGGTCGTTAACATGTCAAAGAAGTGTGCAATCTGCGGTAAGGGTCAGGTTTCAGGAAACAATGTTTCTCACTCCAACCGTCATACCAGAAGAAAGTGGAATGCCAATATTCAGTCTGTAAAAGTTGAAGAAAACGGCACTGTTTCCAGAATCAATGTATGCACAAGATGCATCAGATCCGGTAAGGTAAACAGAGCAATTTAAAAATTTGCATTCAACGGCTGCAGCATTTGGCTGCAGCCTTTTTTCGTTTATTTAAAAAGGTGGTGAAAAGTCCTGCATGGACCCTTTAAGTAGTCGATTACCCTGGATAGTCGCTATTGTCCTTTTATTTTGCGCTGCATATTTTGCTGTTACGGAAACAGCGCTTGCAAGCGTATCCAAAAATAAAATCAAATCAGCTTTGGAGCGTGGTGATAAGCGTGCCGAAAAGGCTTTGTTTGCTTTAGACAATTTTGATAAAGCGATATCAACACTGCTGATTTGCACGAATATTGTTCATATCACAGCTGCAACAGTCGTTACAGTAGCCGTTACCAATGCCTTTGGTCTTGGTGCAGTTACTTTAAGTACGGTAATAACGACCATTGCGGTTTTCTTTTTTGGTGAAATGCTTCCTAAAAGCATAGCAAAGAAGTATTCCTTGAAATTTACTTTATCAAATGCTTCTGTTTTGTGCTTTTTTATGAATTTTTTTTCTCCTTTATCAAATCTGCTTACCAAAATTGGTCAATCCTTTGCCAATTTAACAAAAGGTGATCCCGAGCTGACTGTTACGGAAGATGAGCTTTATGACATTATTGAAGATATGACGGAGGATGGAACTCTGGACGAGGATGAGGGTGAGCTTATTTCTTCTGCAATTGAATTTGATGATAAGACCGTCGGAAGCATTATGACTCCGAAGGGCAGAATTGTGGCAATAAATATTGACGATGAACCGGCTGCAATCATTGAGCAGATAAAAGAGCAGAATCATTCAAGATTACCGGTATATAAAGGTTCGATAAATGATATTGTAGGTATTCTTCAAATCCGTTTGTTTATCAAAGCTTATCTGCACGACAAAAATGTTGATATCAATAAGCTTTTAACTGAACCGATGTATGTTCAAAGAAGTATGAATATAGACGAGCTTCTTCCGTTAATGTCTGAAAAAAAGTTTACGGTTGCCGTTGTAGAGGATATGCAGAAAAGGACCGTAGGTATTATATCAATTGAAGATATTCTTGAAGAGCTTGTCGGAGAAATCTGGGACGAAGATGATATTGAAGGAGGCAGGTCATGATTGAAATAATTGCCTTGATCGTCGGTATTATCCTGTGTATATGTCTTTCGGCATTTTTCTCTGCTTCTGAAATGGCTGTTTCTTCATGCAATAGGATGCGTCTTGAAAATATGAAAGATGAAGGAAATAAGAAAGCTAAAACAGCCTATCGTATAACGGAACATTTTGATGATGCATTATCGGCAATCCTTATCGGAAACAATCTCGTAAATATCGCTGCTTCATCAATGGGATCCGTTCTTGTAATTCTGCTGCTTAAAACAGATGCATTTACATGGATTTCGACGGTAGTTATTACATGCCTTGTTATTATTTTCGGCGAAACTATTCCGAAAATTGCTGCCAAGAAGAATGCGACGCGCTTTTCTTTAGCTTTCGGAAAATTTATTAATTTTCTGATGATTATTTTAAAGCCTGTTATTTTCCTTGTTGTAAAGGCTGTATCACTTATTACCGGCAACATGAAAGGCGAGGCAGAGGAATTCGATGATGAAGAGGCTATTGAGGAGCTTTCGTCAATTATTGAAACTGCCGAGGATGAAGAGGTTCTGGAAGAGGACCAGTCAGAGCTTGTGCAGGCAGCAATTGATTTTCTTGATATTTCCGCTTATGAGGCCATGACATCAAGAGTTGATCTTCTTGCCATAGATATAGACGATGATTGGGAAAATAATCTGAAAATCATTGAAGATTCCGTGTATTCCAGAATTCCTGTCTATGAGGGAAGCATAGATAATATTATCGGAATTTTATATATGAACCATGTACTCAAGGCTCTTACGGATGATAATAAAATTGATTTAAGAAGTCTTTTGATGGAGCCTGTATATGTTTACAAAACAACTAAGCTGACTACTGTTTTGGATCAACTCAGGGCTGCAAAGCAGCATATGGCGATAGTGTGCAACGAATACGGCGGTACACATGGCGTTATTACCATGGAAGACATTATGGAGGAAATTGTCGGTGATATTTGGGATGAAACTGACGTTGTTGAGGAAGAAGTCAAGGAAATCAGCGAAACTGTGTTTGAACTTGACGGTGATATGGTTATTTCAGATTTTTGCGAGCTTCTTGGTATAGACGAGGAAAGCTTTGAAACGGAATCCGATACTATCGGCGGTTGGTGTTTGGAGCACTTTGAATCATATCCTTTATCAGGAGACCATTTCCACGATGATGAACTTAAGTTATCTGTTACAATTATGTCGATAACAGACAGACGTGTTGAAAAAATACTTGTCATAAAAGATGATAAAGAAGAAAACGACCTGCAATAGCAGGCCGTTTTTGTGATAAAATAGCTGTATGATATATACAGAGGATACCAAGCAGGGTGTTATAAGCATCAATAAGGCGATTATTAATCAGCTTATCTCGGAAGCCTTTAAGCCCTGGGGCGGAAAAGTTCATATTTCCAATTCAAAAACCATTAGCTCAGGCAATAAAGGATTGTATTTGGAGTTTTCTTTCAGTGTGCAGATCGGTGAAAGTCTGAGCTTGATTTTTAATTCGGTTATGGATTTTATTTCCGAGAGCATTAAGAATTCTTTGGAATTGGAAATAGACGATATTGTTATTAATTTAGACAATGTTTTCACACAAAAAGGCTCTGCCTCAAAAAGAAATATTAAATACAGATACAGTGACAAAAAAGCAGGAAAAGAATTCAATATCACTTAACTCCGACATACTTGATATTAAAGGAATCGGACCCAAAAAGGCAGAGCATTTCAGACGAATCGGAATAAACACCTTGTCTGATATGCTTGATTATTATCCTCGTTCTTATGAAGATCTGAGATTTTCAAAGAATATTTGTGATATTCAAAATGATGAGAAAGTCCTTGTAAGAGCCGTTGTTTTGATGGCCAGACCCGGAAAGGGTTTCGGAAGAAAAAGAACCATGCATCTGCTTGTTGAGGATAAAACCGGGCGGATGGAGGTTCTTTTCTTTATGGGTGGTTTTTTGAAATTTGAGACTGGAGAGTTATACCGGTTTTATGGGAAATGCAAAAACGAAAACGGCCGTATTACAATGTTTCATCCTGCATATTCCAAAGAAGACGGTGAAGAAGGCGGAATTGTTCCTGTTTATCCTCTTACTAAAGGATTAACTCAAAAGGATCTGAGAAATCTTTCAAAAACTTCAATGAAATATATTTCGGAGCTTCCCGAGAGCCTTCCCGGCAGCATTGTTTCTGCTGCCAATATTTGTTCCAATACCTATGCGCTTGAGAATATTCATTTTCCTGCGGATGATGAAAAATATCAAGAGGCAAGGTACAGACTTGTATTTGAAGAGCTATTTGATTTAAAAACCGTGATGGCTTTATCAAAGACCAGAGGCGGAAACGGAAGATGCGGAATATCCTTTTCCGGAAATTACGCTTTGGATTTTGCTGATAATTTGCCTTACAGCTTAACTAATGCACAAAAAAGGGTGCTTGATGAGATACTCTTTGATATGAAGAGTGATCGATCCATGAACAGACTGATCCAGGGTGATGTAGGTTCAGGAAAAACGATAATTGCCGAATGTGCTGTTTTTCAGGCTCTGAAGAATGGTTATCAGGCTGCTTTTATGGCTCCTACAGAAATATTGGCTCTACAGCATTTTGTCAGTATCAGTAAGGATTTTGAAGCTTATGGAATAAACGCAAGACTTCTTACCGGCTCAATGAGTGCAAAGGAAAGGCATTCTGCAGAGGATGATATCAGCTCAGGTAAATGCGATTTGGTCATAGGCACGCATGCCTTGATATCAGAGTCGGTTGAATTTAATAACTTAGGACTTGTTATTACTGATGAGCAGCATCGTTTTGGTGTGACCCAAAGAAGCCTGCTTTCTTTAAAAGGAAACAATCCTGATGTAATAGTAATGACGGCAACGCCGATTCCGAGAACTCTTGCGGCAGTTTTATATGCTGATATGGATATATCCGTTATCGATGAACTGCCTCCGGGAAGAATATCAATATTAACTGAAAGGTTCAGTTCAGCAGAAAGAAAAAATGCATATAAGCTTGCCCTTGAGGAAATATCCAAGGGGCGCCAGGTTTATGTTGTTGCGCCTTTTATTTCTGAATCAGAGTCGTTGGAAGGATATTCTGCCGAAGACTTATACGAAGAATTCAGCAAAAAACATAAAGAGATTTCCTGCGGTCTTCTGCACGGTCAGATGAAAGAAGACGAAAAGAATAAAATCATGCGGGAATTTTATGACGGTAATATTTCAATGCTTTTTTCAACGGTTGTTATTGAGGTCGGGATCAATGTCCCAAACGCCTCCGTTATGATTATCGAAAATCAGGAACGGTTTGGCCTTGCGCAGCTGCATCAGCTCAGAGGCCGTGTCGGCAGAGGCTCTTATCAATCATATTGCCTTTTGATCAGCGGCGAAGAGACTGCTGTTGCAAAGGAACGAGCAGATATTATGTGCAAGTACTCTGACGGCTTTAAAATTGCCGAAAAGGACCTTGAAATGAGAGGTCCCGGAGAAATATTCGGGTATAGACAGCACGGGCTTCCGCAGCTTAGATTTGCAGATCCGGTAAGGCATATGCAAATAGCCGAGGAGGCCGGAGTTTTATCTGCAAGGCTGTTGGAGGATGATCCTAAGCTTTGCAAAAAAGAAAATGCTTTGTTTGCACAAAAGCTTGAAGATAAGTTTGTGCATTCGGATAATATTATTTTATAGGAAATGAGGAAACAAATTGCAGAGCATCACACAAATTATAGCTGAAGAGTTAGAAGTTAAGGCTCCTTATGTAAAAAACGTAATCAATCTGATTGATGAGGGAAATACGATCCCGTTTATTGCCAGATACCGAAAGGAGCTTCACGGAAGCATGGATGACAGTAAGCTTAGGGCTTTGTCCGAAAGGCTCACATATCTCAGAAATCTTCAGGAAAGAAAAGAAACCATTAAAGCATCAATAGACGAGCAGGGCAAGCTGACTGAGCAGCTTTCCAAGGCAATTGACAATGCTGAAACACTGGCAAAGCTTGAAGATTTATACAGACCGTACAAGCAAAAGAGAAGGACAAGAGCAATTATCGCAAAAGAAAAAGGTCTTGAGCCGCTTGCAGCATTTCTTATGATTCAGGGTAAGGATGATCCGCTTTATAAAGCCGCTGAGTTTATAGATGAAGAAAAGGGTGTTAAAACTGCAGAAGATGCTATAGCAGGAGCAATGGATATCATTGCAGAAATGCTTTCAGATGATGCTGCCAACAGAGATATGCTCAGAGAGTATATTAACGATCATGCAGTAATTATTTCAAGAGCTGCAAAGGAGGATGATTCCGTTTACAGGCAGTATTATGAGTTTAATCAGAGTCTTTCGAAGATGCAGGGTCACCAAACTCTTGCTATTAACAGAGGTGAAAAGGAAGGCTTCTTAAAGCTTACTGTTGAGCTTGACCATAATTTTGCAAAGAAGCTTCTCAGTGATGGATTTATTCGAAATTCAGGACCAAGTCATAAATATTTGCTTGCTGCTTCAGATGATGCTTACGACAGACTTATTTGGCCGTCTCTGGAAAGGGAAGTTCGTTCGAATTTGACCGAGGCTGCCTGTGATGGTGCAATTCGTAATTTTGCCATAAACCTTAAACCGCTTTTGATGCAGCCTCCCGTAAAAGGAAAAATTACTATGGGTCTTGATCCCGGTTATGCTCACGGATGTAAGGTAGCTGTTGTTGACGGCACGGGAAAGGTATTGGATACAACCGTTGTTTATCCGACATTTGGGGAAGCTAAGAGAGAGGAAGCAATAAGGGTACTGAGTCTTCTCATAAAAAAGCACAGGGTTGAGCATTTGGCAATAGGAAACGGTACGGCTTCAAGGGAAACCGAGAGTATGGCAGCAGAGATGCTTTCAAGACTTAAGGGAAATCAAAGCTATGCTATAGTTAATGAAGCGGGTGCATCTGTTTATTCTGCATCTGAGCTTGCCGCTGAGGAATTTCCGGAATTTGATGTTAATCTTCGGTCTGCCGTTTCTATCGCAAGAAGACTGCAGGATCCTTTGGCAGAGCTTGTTAAGATAGAGCCGATGGCCATCGGCGTTGGTCAGTATCAGCATGATATGCCGCAGGCACAGCTCGAGGAGACGCTTATCGGCGTTGTTGAGGACTGTGTAAACGCGGTAGGTGTTGATATAAACACAGCGAGTCCATCGCTTCTGTTAAGGGTTGCAGGGCTTAATGCGACGACGGCAAAGAATATTGTTAAATACAGGGAAGAAAACGGAATATTTAAATCCAGAAAAGAGATCAATAAGGTTCCAAAGCTCGGTCCAAAGGCATTTGAGCAGTGTGCAGGCTTTTTAAGAGTTCCCGAAAGTAAAGAATTTCTGGATAATACCGCAGTTCATCCTGAAAGCTATAAAGCTGCCGAACTGCTGCTGACCCTCTGCGGATATACTATGGAAGATGTAAAGAACAGGGAGCTTTCGGGCATTCTCGACAGAATTGAAAAGCTCGGAAAGGAAAAGCTTGCCGAAAAATGTGAAATAGGTATTCCGACAATGCTTGATATAGCTTCGGAGCTTGCAAAGCCCGGCAGAGATCCGAGAGAAGATCTGCCGCCGGTCGTTCTGAGAAAGGATGTTCTTGACATCAAGGACTTAAAGCAGGGTATGATTCTTCAGGGAACGGTCAGAAATGTTATAGACTTCGGCGTTTTTGTTGATATCGGTGTTCATCACGACGGTCTTGTCCATATTTCGCAGATCGCAAATAAATATATTAAACATCCGAGTGATGTGGTTAAGGTTGGGGATATTGTAAAGGTAGTTGTTTTAGATGTTGATGTTGAAAAGGAGAGAATATCTCTTTCAATGAAGCAGGCTGATTAGGAGAGTGAATGAGAATAATTACAGGAAGTCTTAAAGGCAGAAGGCTTAAAAGTCCGAAAACAAATGACGTCAGACCTACGTCTGACAAGGTCAAGGAAGCTATGTTTGATATGCTCTATCCTTATATGCAGGATGAATTTGTCTGTATGGATGTATTTGCCGGAAGCGGGAATCTTGGTCTTGAAGCAATTTCAAGAGGTGCAAAGCGTGTTTATTTTTCGGATTCGTCAAGAGATTCGCTTTCTTTGGTAAAAGAAAATGTTAAATACTGCGGTGTTGAAGACAGGGCTGTTTATCTGTCCGGAGATTTTAAATCCAGCATTGCAAGAGTTCATGATAAAATAGATATATATTTTCTGGATCCGCCTTATGCGGAGAAAATGATTCCGGATGCGGTAAAGGCAATTTGTAATTCCGGAAATCTGAAAGACGGGGGCTTAATTGTCTGTGAGCATTCTCAAAAGGACAGGCTTCCGGATCGTCTTCATGGATTTACTGCCGTTAAACAGAGACGGTATGGTGCCATAGGCGTAACAATGTATCAAAAAGTTGAAGAAAGTATTTCTGAAGTTGAAGGAGAATAAAATGGCAAATGAAAAAATCAGTATTGCAATGACCGGCGACCTTATTCTTGACGAACCGGGAACCATTGAGAAGTTTTTTGCTCCCGTAATGCCTGTATTAAATGCGCAGGATATAATGGCCGGACATATTGAAACCCCTCATACTACATTTGAAAGAGCAGAGCCTTCGTGTATTGATATTCAGGCACCTCCGTCAAATCCGGAGCATCTTAATCCATTGAAAGGCGTTTTTGACGTTGTTTCATGTGCCAGCAATCATTCCTACGATTGTGGTCCCAACGGAATACTGGATACAATATCCAGGCTCGATGAACTGGGTATTCCACATTGCGGCACAGGCAAGAATATTTATGAGGCCAAAAAACCTGTGTATCTGGATTGTAAGGGAATAAAGGTCGGATTTATTTCATATAATCTTACCGGACCGAGACTCGGCTGGGCAATGTCTCAAAAGCCCGGTACAAATCATGTTAAGGTAGAAACAGCATACATCCCGAATTTTGATATGCCGGGCGGAAGCTGCAAAACAAAAACCTGGATAGAACCTGCTGACGAAGAACAATTCAAAAACGAGGTTAAAGAACTGAAAGCAAATTGTGATGTTGCGGTCATTCTGGCTCATATAGGTATCGGAGGGGATATTCCGAAGCTCTGTGATTATGAACCGCAGTTTACCCGTGGCTGCATTGATGCCGGTGCAGATATAGTCTTTTGCCACCATCACCATATTCTTAAGGGGGTAGAGGTTTATAAGGGTAAGCCGATTTATCACGGACTCGGAAACTTTGTATGTGCAACATATGCAATGACGGCTGGTAAGAATGATACTCCGGAGATGATTGCTTACCTTAAGGTAAGAGAAAAAGAGGGCCGGGGTGGCGGACACTACAAGGTCGATTTCTATCCGTGGTCGGAGCTTTCGAGATTGACAGGTCTGGCGCAGGTCTGCATAGATAAGGACGGGAACTGTGAAAACTACTTTATTCCGTGCTATATAGAAGACGACGGATCTGTTACACCAAGAAGCAGAGAAAACGGCGGACAGGCAGTATTTGATTTTTTGAAAAAACAGACCGACGGAGCTTTTCTCGGTGCAGAGCTTTCGTGGACAGAGGATGGCAGTAAAATTATTGTTAAATAAATCACGAATATTCTACAAAAGTTTTGTAACATTGTTGTAATATTAGCTCGCACATGTTAAAATAATCACGATTTTATAAGGGATCGGAATCCCTAAAGGAGGAAATATGAAAAAGTTATTAGCTATTCTCTTAGCTGCAATCATGGTATTCAGCTTTGCAGCCTGCGGAGAAAAGAAGCAGCAAGAAGTTGCTGAAGAGCCAAAGGTTCTTACAGTAGCTACAAAGGGTAACCCTGTTGGCCTTTGCCCACTCGTCGTTACGGTTGCTTCCGCAAACACACCGGCACAGTCCTATATCTTCGACAGACTCTTCGAGTTTGACGCAGCTACGGGAAGCTCTGTACCAATGCTTGCAACAGATTATGAATTTGTTGACGACACACATATCCGTCTTACGATCAGAGATGACGTTTATGCTTATGACGGAACAACAAAGTTCACGGCAAAGGATGTTGCATTCAGTTTCAAGAAGGCCTGCGACAAGAACGTTGCAGCTCGCTATTGGAACAACTACTTCACAGGAAACTGCACAGTAGAAGACGATACACATGTTGTAATCGAATTGACAAAATTTGACTCTTACGTTCCGACAGCTCTCTCCAACATTCCTTACGGACTTTCTGTTGAGTCTCTTTGGACAACAGACGATGAACAGTCACTTCTTCCTACAGCAGGAACAGGTCCGTACTATGTAAAGGAATGGTCACAGGACTCCTACATTCTTCTTGCTAAGAATGAGCACTACTGGGGCAAGGAGCCATACTATGATGAAATTAAGCTTCTCATCATGACAGATCCGTCTGCAAGAGTTATGGCTCTTGAATCCGGCGAAGTTGATATCTGCTTAGACCCGGGTACAACAGACGTTGCTAAGTACTATAAGGAAAAGGTTCCTGGAATCACAGTCGTAAGTGAACCGACATCCAACAACCACACACTCTTCCTTAACAACCAGAAGGCTCCGTTCGATGATGTCCATGCAAGAAGAGCATTCGCACTTGCTCTCGACTACGAGAACAACGTAAAGATTGCTGTTTCCGGACTTGGTATTGCACCGGATTCGATCCTTCCGAAGACAAACAAGTATTATGTAAAGCCGACAACATCCTATTATCATTATGACCTTGCAGCAGCTAAGGAAGAATGGGCACAGTCCAAGTATGCGGGAAAGGAATTCAACATTGAAGTTTCCTTCTCTGATAACTGGGCAGAGGCTTATGCAACACTTATTATGCAGCAGTGGCATGAAATTGATGAAAAGATCACAGTAACACCGAAGCTTATGGATGCTACAGCATTCCACGAATATATTGCCAACGGTCAGCATGATGCGGAAATAATCAACAACTCTTCTCCGGACCCACAGTCCCAGTACACATTCTACGACTTCAGAAAAGATTTCAAAGCCGTTCAGGGTGGTGCAGGATGTGCCGAAATCCCGGGA
This sequence comes from Anaerovoracaceae bacterium, assembly GCA_045616985.1. Taxonomy (GTDB): domain Bacteria; phylum Bacillota; class Clostridia; order Peptostreptococcales; family Anaerovoracaceae; genus RUG13409. The sequence goes on along the minus strand of JAZLHU010000042.1, from coordinate 65,747 downwards.
TTCGTTGAAAAGTTAGATGCAGCTAAGGCTACACTTGATGAAGCTGAAAGAGCTAAGCTCTACGGAGAGATTCAGCAGATTCTTGATGACTATGTTCCATCAATTCCACTTTATATCCCAACAAAGACTTGTCTCACAAACGACGAAGTTAAGGGCATCATCCTTACAACAGTTGGTGATATTAACACTTCCCTTGTTTATGAGTAGTCAGATATTTTCTTTACAAAAGTTAGTGTAATTAATAAAATCCCGGGGGCATTAAAGCCCCTGGGGTTTGTCTTGTAAATCTCCACACACAAAGGAGTGCATTTATGCTTAGATACATTGGAAAGAGAATACTTTGGATGATCCCGGTTATGCTGGGCGTGCTCCTTATCGTATTTGCTCTCAGTGACATAGCTCCGGGAGATCCGGTCGACCAGATAGTAGGTTACGATGCTCCGGAAGAGGTAAAGGAGGCCAAGAGAGAAGAGCTTGGTTTAAATGATCCTTTTATTGTTCGCTATGTCAGATATGTGAAGAATCTGGTTCTTCACGGTGACCTCGGTACCTCTTATTCTACAGGAAGACCGGTCCTCACTGAATTGATGCAGAAATATCCGCATACCATTAAGCTTGCCTTAATGGCTATTGCGTTAGCTCTTATAATCGGTATACCTCTTGGGGTCATATCGGCGGTTAAACAATATACCGTGGTCGATAATGCTTCCATGGTATTTGCCCTCTTTGGCGTTTCTGTTCCGCAGTTCTGGTTTGCTCTGATGCTGATGCTGATCTTTGCAGTAAACTTAAGAATTCTCCCATCGAATTCATCAACATCAGGCGCTCTTGGTTATGTTATGCCTGTTATCATGATAGGTTTCCAAAACATCGGTAATATTGCAAGGACAACCAGATCTTCAATGCTTGAAGTAATCCGTCAGGACTACATCAGAACAGCAAGAGCTAAGGGACAAAAGGAAAGCATTGTTATTTTCGGACATGCACTCAGAAATGCTCTTATTCCGGTTGTTGCTAATGTAGGAAATTCAATGGCATCCTCTTTAGGCGGCGCCGTAGTTGCAGAACAGATATTCTCTGTGGATGGCGTCGGTAAATATATGCTTGCAGCTATTAAGGGTTCGAACTGGCCTTGTGTCTGCGGAGGACTTGTAATACTGGCTATTACCTTCTCTGTTACAATGCTTTTAGTTGACCTTATCTACACAATTGTAGATCCGAGACTTAAGGATGAATACAATGCATCATCCAAGATGGCTGCACAGAAGCGTAAATACAGCAATAAAGGTAAATCTTTTGTTAAGCGCGTTCAGGAAACGCCGAATGCATAGGAGGTGTGATTATGGCAAAAAGATGGACACCTGCTATGGAAAAAGTAGCAAAATCTCAATCTAAAGATGCAAAGAAACACGGCGGAAAAGCTACAGGCTCAACTCCTGCTAAAGAGGCATGGAAAAGACTTAAAAGAAACAAGCTTGCTTTGGTTGGTATGGGTCTTTTGGCTGTAATGCTTCTTATTGCGTTGTTTGCACCTTATATTATTCCTTATTCATACGAGGCTTATGATTATGATAATGTGCTTGCCAAACCAAGTGCAGAGCATATTTTCGGTACCGACAAATACGGACGGGATCTGTTTTCAAGAGTTCTTTACGGAACAAGAATCTCACTTCCTATCGGACTTGCAATAGTTGCATTTTCGTTTGCCGTAGGCGGAATTTTAGGTGCTGTTGCAGCTTATTACGGCGGCAAGGTTGATATGATTGTTATGAGAATACTTGATATTTTCCAGTCAATACCGCCTATGCTTATGGCTATTGCCGTAGCCGCCACTCTCGGTAATGGTATATTTAATCTTATCCTTGCTATCACGATCTCCGCTCTTCCTGCAAGAGCCAGAGTTGTAAGAGCATCGATCCTTACCGTAAAAAGAAATGACTATATCGAATCTGCAAGAGCTATGGGTGCATCCAGCAGAAGACAGCTTGTCAAGTACATGCTCCCTAATGCGTTAGGCCCGATCCTTACGGCTATTACGTTTGCTGTAGCTACTGCAATTCTGACGGTATCTTCACTCAGTTATCTCGGACTTGGTATTGTGGAGCCGACACCTGAATGGGGCGCACTGCTTTCGTCTTCAAAGGAATTCTTAAGACAGGCACCGCATACTCTCTACTTCCCGGGTCTTGCTATTATGATAACAGTACTTGCTCTGAACCTCTTCGGTGATGGTTTAAGAGATGCACTTGACCCAAGGCTTAAGTAAAGGAGGAACTTGAAATGACTGAAAATGAAAAGAATGTTCCCGTACTTGAACTTAAGGATTTAGTTGTTCATTATGAAACTCCGGATGGAGTTGCCGAGGCTGTTAACGGTATAAGCTTTGAGGTTTATCCTGCAGAGACTCTTGGTCTGGTTGGAGAAACAGGCGCCGGAAAAACTACGATTGCATTGACCACAATGGGACTTCTTCCTGATGCGGGACATGTGATCGATGGCGAAATTCTTCTTGACGGGGAGCTTATTACCACAACATCCAGAAGGAAAAGGGATAAGAAAGTACTTAATAAAAAATTAAGACAGCACAGAGGCGGTACAATGGGTATGATTTTCCAGGATCCGATGTCCGCCTTAAACCCTGTAAAATATGTCGGAGATCAGATCGCAGAGGTCGTTCTTCTTCACAATCATTGTACAAAGGCTGAAGCTAAAAAGCGTGCAATCGAAATGATGGAAACTGTAGGTATTCCCGGCGAAAGATTTGCAGAGTATCCGCACCAGTTCTCCGGTGGTATGAAGCAGAGGATCGTTATTGCCATGGCTCTTGCCTGCAACCCGAGGCTTCTTATTGCAGACGAACCGACAACTGCTTTGGATGTAACGATCCAGGCACAGGTCCTTGACCTTATGCGAGAGCTTCAGAAAGAGTTTAAGACTGCAACGCTTATGATTACACACGATCTTGGTGTTGTTGCTGAGGTTTGTGACAAGGTTGCCGTAATATATGCCGGAGAAGTTGTTGAATACGGTACGGCTGAACATATCTTTAATAATCCGCAGCATCCGTATACACATGCGTTGTTTAATGCGCTGCCGAGTCTTGATAAGGAAGTTACAAGGCTTAATTCAATTGAAGGACTCGTATCGGATCCGATGGATCTTCCTTCGTATTGTTCTTTCTGCGACAGATGCGCGGAAAGATGCCCGGAATGCAGCATTGTTGATCCGACTGTAACAGAAATTGAACCCGGTCATACAGTAAAGTGCATTAAGTTTATGAAAAAAGAAGACATTGATGCGCTTCTTAAAGCAAAGGAGGAAAAGTAGACATGAGTGAACATCTTCTTCAGGTTGAACACCTCAAAAAGTATTTTATGGTTCCTGACGGACTTCTCCACGCTGTAGACGATGTCAGCTTTACAATGGATGCCGGCGAGACCTTAGGCGTTGTAGGAGAATCAGGCTGCGGTAAATCCACATTGGGAAAGACCATTCTTCATCTGACCAGCCCTACAAAGGGTAAGCTTTGGTTTGATGGGGAGGATATTTCCAAGATAGATCAGAGGAAATTCTTCGAGCTTCGTCCGAAGATGCAGATGATTTTCCAGGATCCGCTTTCCTCATTAAACCCGAGAATGAGTGTCAGCCAGCAGATTGCCGAACCTCTGCTTATCCATAATATTTTCGGAAACGACAAAGAGGCCCTTAATAAGAGAGTTCTTGAGCTTATGGATACGGTTGGTCTTGCAAGAAGATATACGGATACTTATCCTCATGAGCTTGATGGCGGCAGAAGGCAGAGGATCGGTATAGCAAGGGCATTGGCATTGAATCCGAAGCTTATTATCTGTGACGAACCTGTATCCGCTCTGGATGTTCTTATTCAGGCTCAGATTCTGAATCTGCTTCAGGATCTTCAGCAGGAAAAGGGTTTGGCATATATGTTTGTAACCCACGATTTATCCGTTGTTAAACATATTTCCGATAATATCTGCGTTATGTATCTCGGTCAGCTTGTTGAGAAAGCAAGCACAAAGGATATATTTAATGCAACCCTTCATCCGTATACTAAGGCGCTCCTTTCTGCTGTTCCTGTTCCTTCACTTAAGGACAAGAGAGAAAGGGTTATGCTTAAGGGTGAGCTTACCAGTCCGATAAATCCGAAGGATCAGTGCAGATTTGCTCCAAGATGCCCGTTTGCTGCAGATGAGTGCTTCCACGGAACTCCTCAGCTTGAAGAGGTTAAGCCAAACCACTTCGTAGCCTGCAAGAGGGTTAAGGAAATTAACAATCTGTAATTTGTAAAAGGACGATAATATGATATAATTATGGCGCAGGGTATTCCTGCGTCATATTTATTTTGTATTGGAGAAAAATATGAAAAAGGGTTTTGTCGGTGGGACTTTTGATCCCGTTACGGTGGGCCATGTTGATTTAATTAAAAGAGCCGCAAAGCTCTGCGATAGATTAACAGTCGGTGTTCTTATCAACAAGGATAAAAACTGTATGTTTGATTTGGACCAAAGACTTGAAATGGTTAAGGCTGCCGTAAAAGACATTGAAAACGTTAAGGTTGTTTCTTTCGATGGGCATATGGCCACATTTGTTCTTGACAATAAATTTGACGTTGTGTTCAGAGGCCTCAGAAATGCAGCCGATTTTGAATATGAGATCGGGCTATCGCAGCTTTATGCAAAGTTTTATCAAGGTAAATGTGATACGGTTTATCTGATGACCGATCCGGCTCTGTCCTATATCTGCTCAAATATAGTCAGACAAAACTATTCCCTTGGTGCTGACGTAGGCGGATGGGTTTCAAAGGACGTACATAAGTTAATGAAAAAGTATTATAAAGTGAAATAAGGGGTGACAATATGAAAGTATTAGAATTGCTTGATGAATTGGATGAGATCATAGAGGTTGCCGGCAAGGTTCCTGTTGTTAACAAGGTTATGGTAGATCCGAATGAGATTTCCGAAATCGTAAAGGAGATCAGACTGGAGCTTCCTGATGAAATTCAGCAGGCACAGTGGATCAAAAACGAGCGTACAAGAATTCTTGATGAAGCCAAGGCTGAGTATGAAGCAATTATAAATGATGCTCAAAATAAGGCTGAGAGAATGGTTGAGGCAGATGAGATCACCATTAAGGCTAAGGCGAGAGCAGATGAGATCCTTCGTATTGCAAGAGAGAATTCTTCTGTAATGAAGATGAGTATTCTGGATTATACGGACAGTATGCTTTACAACCTTCAGGAAAAGGTTGACCAGATGTATGCAACATATTTCACTGAAATGTACGATGATTTACAAGCTACATTTGAAAAGATCAATACGAACATAGTTTCCTCAAGAAATGAAGTAAAGGAACAGATTTATAAGTCTCAGAATGGTTCGGAGGACTAATGAGGGCTGCAGGCATAATCTGTGAATTTGACCCGTTTCACAATGGTCACAAGTATTTATTAGACAACGTGCGTCAGGATGTAAAGCCGGACGCCGTTGTTTGTGTTATGAGCGGGGATTTTGTGCAAAGAGGCGAACCTGCATTATGGGATAAATATGACAGAGCGGAAATGGCAGTTCTTTGCGGAGCGGATATTGTTATTGAACTTCCGGTCTGCTTTTCTTTAAATGCAGCTAAGGAATTTGCAAAGGGCGGAATTTCTATCTTAAAATCCTTGGGAATCGTTGAAGCATTAGCTTTCGGAAGCGAATGCGGCAATGCTCAGATTCTTGAACGGATCGCCCAACGCAGCTATAAGGAATCAAGGGGATTTTCAGACGTTTTAAAGAATTATTTATCACAAGGCAAGAGTTATCCTGCGGCATATCAAAGCGCCATGCAGGACATGTTTCCTGACCTGGACGCCGGGATTTTTACCGAGCCGAACAATATTCTTGCTCTCGAATACTTAAAGCAGAATCTTTTACAGCAGGCAGGGTTTAAGCCATATACGGTTTTGAGGTTGGGTGTGAGGCATGATGATAATTCTTTTTCAGGCAATTTTGCTTCGGGAAAACATATAAGAAGCCTTATATCAGAGGAAGGTAACATAACAAATTATTTTAGTGCATTTGTTCCTGAATGCATTAAAGATAAGGTTTCCGACGGCATAGTTCCTTTGTCTGTAATCAATTCAAACCTCTTTGAGCTTTTGCGTTATAAGATCCTCACAAGCACTGCCGAAGAGATTGCTGCTGCCCCGGAAATATCCGAAGGTCTTGAAAATAAGATCAAAAAAGAGATACTTGAGGCTGAAAATCTTGATGATTTGGTTTTTAAGATTAAGTCTAAGCGTTATACTTATGCAAGAATATCAAGAATTCTTATGCAGATACTTCTTGAAATCAACAAATCTGAAGTTGAAAAGGCAGGAGATCTTAAAAATCTTCGTGTGCTTGCCTTTAACAATAAGGGTCGTGAAGTAATAAATGAGGTTGAAAGAAAAGGAAATGTAAGGCTTCTGACCAATATCGACAAGCAATATTTTGAAGATAATCCTGATTTTTATCTTAAGCTTGATATGAAAGCAGCCGATATTTACAGCATTATTTCTTCCAGAAATATTTACAGAAAAAATGATATGGTTTGTAATTCAATTTACCGTAATATATAATATCAAGTCGTTAATCAATAATGTTTAAACAGAAGAATAAGGAGAGATTATTATGAAAATTCTTGTTATCAACTGCGGTAGTTCTTGACTTAAGTATCAGCTCCTGAACATGGATGACAACAGCCTTCTTTGCAAAGGTCTTGTTGAAAGGATCGGTATGGACGGATCTGTGATTACTCACACAAAGATCGGTCTTGATGAAAAGTTTGTTCTTGAAACACCTATGGGAGATCATACTGCTGCCATCGGACATGTGCTTAATGCACTTGTTGATGAAAGGTTCGGCGTTGTAAAGAGCATGGACGAAATCGGAGCTGTAGGACACAGAGTGCTGCATGGCGGAGAAAAGTTTACTCAGTCTTGCGTAGTAGATGAAAAGTGCAAAGAAGCAATAAGAGAATGCTTCCCGCTCGGACCTCTCCACAATCCCGCAAACCTTATGGGTATCGAGGCTTGCGAAAAGCTTATGCCGAAGACACCTCAGGTTGCCGTATTTGATACATCAAACGGTATGACGATGCCTGCTGAGAGCTATATCTATCCGCTTCCGTATGAGTATTACGAAAAATACGGAGTAAGAAGATACGGTTTCCACGGTACATCACACAGATATATTGCTTTAAGAGCTGCTGACATGCTCGGCAAGAAGCTTGAAGATACAAATATCATTTCCTGTCACCTTGGCAATGGTGCTTCCGTTTCTGCTATAAAGAACGGTAAGTGCTACGACACATCAATGGGTCTTACACCTCTTGAGGGGCTTGAAATGGGTACAAGATGCGGACTTATCGATCCTGCTATTGCAACATTTATTGCTGACAAAGAAAGTCTTTCCGCAAAGGAAATGGATACAATAATGAACAAGAAATCCGGTCTTCTTGGTGTTTCCGGTGTTTCTTCAGATTCAAGGGATGTAGAGGAAGCTGCAAAGTCAGGCAACAAGAGAGCACAGCTTGCGCTTGATATCTTTAAACACAGAGTAAAGTTCTATATCGGAGCTTATATGGCAGAAATGAACTGCTGCGATGCTGTTGTATTTACAGCAGGTATCGGAGAAAACTCCATTACAACGAGAGAAAGCATCTGTAAGAACATGGAATTTCTCGGAATTAAGCTTGATTCCGAAAAGAACAATGTAAGAGGAAAAGAATGCGTTATTTCCGCAGATGATTCAAGGGTTAAGGTTCTTCTTATACCAACAAATGAAGAGCTTATGATTGCAATGGATACTCTTGCACTTGTTGCAAAATAACTTGACAACACATTGGTATTTCAATATAATCAAATGGTTATTTTATGTATAAGGAGGTGATTCTCAATGGCAACACCTAAGAGAAAAACGTCTAAAGCTATCACAAGCCAGAGAAAGGCTGCAAACATGAAGAAATCTGCACCTGCTCTTTCTCTGTGTCCACAGTGCCATGAACCAAAGCTTCCGCACAGAGTTTGCCCGAATTGCAATTATTATGATGGCAAAGCTGTAGTTGAGGAATAATATTGATTTACACTTAAGCTTAAGACAAAGAAAAAACTCCCGGACGCGGGAGTTTTTTATTGTGTTGTCTGGTGCCGGCGGCGGGGGTCGAACCCGCACTCTGCTTTCACAGAACGGGATTTTGAGTCCCGCGCGTCTGCCAATTCCACCACGCCGGCAAAAAGTAAATACTTGATTATATTAGCATTATAGACTTGCAAAATCAAGCAATTATTATATAATATAGTAGTAATTTCAATTAGAACATTTTAGGAGGTTAATATGTTCCCAGTTGCATATGCAGCAGATGCTGCTGAAGCTACAGCTCAAGGAGGAGGTCAGTGGGGCTCCTGGATAATGATTATAGCTGTTTTTGCCCTTATGTATTTTCTGATGATCCGTCCTCAGAACAAGAAGGAAAAAGAAGCAAAGCAGATGAGAGACAACCTTAAGCCGGGTGATGAAGTAATTACAATCGGCGGTATTTGCGGAACTGTTGCAAGAGTAAAAGAAGACTCTGACAGGATCGTAATTATGGTTGGTTCCGATAGAGTAAAGATCGAAATTTTAAAAAATGCCATTGCTGAAAGGCACAGCAAGGATGCTCCCGTAAAGGCAGATAAAAAGGACGATGAAACTTTAAAACCAAATAAGAAGAATATCAAGAAGCTTGGGGCAAAAGAAGAAGCCCCTGTATCTGAAGCTCCTGCTGAAGAAAAATAATTATTGATTTTTCGCAGGGCATGCACATTTTTTGTGCATGCCTTGTTTTTAGTTTTATGGGATGCTTTTAAATGGATAAAACTGTTTCCGAATTGCTTGAAATCAACGGCAAATATGATGCAGACATCCTGCAAAAGGCTGTTGATATGGCAACACAACTTCATGAAGGGCAAAAACGAAAGTCCGGCGAGCCTTATATTATTCATCCGCTTGCCGTCGCTAAGATCCTTGCAGATATCGGTATGGACGACCACACTATCGCGGCCGGGATTTTGCATGACGTTGTTGAGGATACATCCTGTACATTAGATGATATTAAAAATGAATTCGGCGAAGATGTTGCCTTAATGGTTGATGGTGTTACTAAGCTTACCAATTTGGAATATTCGTCAAAAGAAGAAGCGCAGGCAGAGAATATCAGAAAGATGTTTCTTGCAATGTCCAAGGATATCAGAGTTCTTGTAATTAAGCTTTGCGACAGGCTTCATAATATGAGGACCATTGAATATATGAGACCTGAAAAAATTCAGGAAAAATGCCAGGAAACATTGGAGGTCTATGCACCGATAGCTGCAAGGCTCGGTATGTATAAGTTCAAATTTGAACTTGAAGACATTGCATTTATGAATCTTCATCCTTCGGACTACAAGCATATTGATGAGGTTATGTCCAAAAGATATCAGAATTCCGATGATGATATAGACCATTTAATAGATCAAATCAAAACCGAAATAAGCCAGCTTGGTATAAAGTATGATATATACGGAAGAACCAAGCATTACTACAGTATTTACAGGAAAATGAATATTCAGCACAAGGATATTCATGAAATATTTGACCTTACGGCAATCAGAATTCTTGTAAACGATGTGAAGGATTGCTATGCAGTTTTGGGAGCAATACATACAAAGTGGACGCCTATACCGGGAAGGTTTAAAGACTATATTGCAATGCCTAAGTCAAACAGATATCAATCGATTCATACAACGGTTCTGTCTGACAGCGGTACTCCTTTTGAAATTCAGATTCGTACATGGGAAATGCATGAAATTGCCGAGTATGGTGTTGCTGCCCATTGGAAATACAAAGAAGGAATTACATCCCAGTCCGAAAACGAAGAGATCAAGCTGTCATGGATCAGACAAACACTTGAATGGTCTAAGGATATCGGCGATTCTCAGGAGTTCTTTGAAACCCTTAAGGTTGACTTGTTTTCCGGACAGGTATTTGTTTTCACTCCAAAGGGAGATGTAATGGAGCTTCCTAAAGGTGCAACGCCTTTGGATTTTGCATACAAGATTCACTCAAAAATCGGAGAAAAGTGTGTCGGAGCAAAAGTAAACGGCAAGATGGTGCCTATCAACTATGAGCTTCAAAACGGAGAAATAGTAGAGGTTGTAACCTCTAATAATTCTAAAGGCCCTAACAGAGACTGGCTTAAGATTGTTAAAACCAATTCTGCAAGAAACAAGATTCGCCAGTATCTGAATAAGCTTGATCAGGCTGAAGGCTCCGGCAGAGGGAAAGAACTGCTTGAAAAGGCATGTGTCAAGAAAGGCTTTGCGGTTGATAAGCTGCTGACAGATAAGCATCTTGAAAGAGCAGCCCGTAAGCTCGAGTATATTTCCGTTACCGATCTGTATGCCGCAACGTCGGGAAGCGCTTCATTGATCAACAAAGTTCTTCTCCTTTGTTTGTCTTACACCAGAGAAGAAGAACAGGCTGCAGTTAAACAGAAGGAAAAGGCTGAGAGAAAAGCCCTGGGTTTGGAAGACAAACCTAAAGCGATAACAAAAGGCGTAAGCGTTAAGGGCGTTGATAATCTGCTTATCAGATTTGCGAAATGCTGCAACCCGGTTCCGGGAGACGAAATTATCGGTTATACAACAAAAGGCCGCGGCGTATCGATTCACCGTGTTGATTGCGTGAATATCTGTTCAATACCCGATCAGGAGATTGGGAGAATTATTCCTGTTGAATGGGAGCTTAATGAAGGGCGTATGTATTTTGATGCGGGCATAACGATTATTGCCGACGACAGAAGAGGTCTTATATCCGATGTATCAAAGGTATGCGACGATATGGATATCGATCTGACGGGTGTTAATGCAATTACGGATTCTTCAGGTCTTTCAACTATCAACATTGTATTATCAATTTCAAATACCGGGGATATTGAAAAAATTATTTCACATTTTAAACAGCTCAAAGGCGTTATAGGCGTATATCGATAAAGGGGACGTTATGAAAGTAAAAACATTTTGTGTGGGAATGATTGAGAATAATGATTATCTTGTATGGGATGAAGAAACAGACAAGGCTTTTTTGGTGGATGCTTCTTCTCGTTGTCAGGCGATCATTGATGATGTAAACAGGCTCAATCTCGATCTTGAATATATTATTCTTACGCATGGACATTTTGACCATACCGATGGCCTGGATTTTTACAGAAAAGCTTTTCCGGATGCAAAGCTCGTTGCAGGTAAAAAAGAAGCTAAATTGCTTTTTGACAGAGATCTCAGTATGGGTAAAGGCGGAATCACCGCTGATATCTGGGTTAAGGATGAGGATATTCTTCAGTGCGGCAATATTGAAATCAAGTTCCTTGAAACTCCGGGACATTCCTCCGGAAGTATTTGCATTTTAGCCGAGAAAACATTGTTTTCCGGAGATACATTATTTCAGGCTTCTGTCGGAAGAACAGATTTTCCGACGGGAAGCATGCCAGAGCTTTTGGATTCAATTCACAATAAGCTGTTTGCTTTGCCGGATGACACAAGGGTCCTTCCCGGTCATAACGATGAAACAACCATAGGATTTGAGAAGAGGTACAATCCGTTTGTTTAAAATATATGCATCTGATGAAAAATCTGCATATGAGGTAAATGAACTTGCAAAAATGTTTTTGCCGCAAGATCGGTTTAAGCTTGAAATTGACGGACAGACTCTTACTAAGAATCGTCAAAAGCAAAATGCTTATAAAGCTTTGGCGGAATTTACCGGCAGGGAGCTTGATTGGGGGATACTTACCGGGGTGAGGCCGGGCAAGCTTTTCAATCAGCTCGTCAGAGAGAACGGATTTGATAAAGCTTCTGACTTAATGAAGGATGAGTATTATTTGGCAGATAGAAAAATCAAACTGCTTCAGGATATATACACAGTTCAAAAAGGTGTTAATCCGAATACTGACAGATTTGCATGCGGGGTTTATATAGGGATACCTTTTTGCCCAAGCAGGTGTCTGTATTGTTCTTTTACAAGTAATGTAATATCCAAGGAAAGAGCCTCTGCCTACATGGCAGCTTTGGAAAAAGAGATTACGGAAACAAAAAGAATAATGGACAGAGAAGGTATGTATGCTGAATCTGTATATATCGGCGGAGGCACTCCGAGTTCGTTGGATGATGAGGATTTCGAAAGGCTGCTTTCACTCACAAGGAAGTTTTTTATCAGTCCAAAAACATCTGAGTGGACGGTTGAAGCAGGACGACCTGATACAATTACTCTTTCCAAGCTTGAGCTTATTAAAGCTTATGGGGCAAACAGAATCAGTATAAATCCGCAGACCATGAATGATGTCACGCTGAAAGCAATCGGAAGACATCACAGCGCGAAACAGATTATTGAAGCTTATGAGATGGCAAGGAGTTTCCCGTTTATTGTAAATATGGATCTTATATGCGGACTTCCCGGGGAAACTGCCGGTGATTTTAAAAACACTCTTACTGCAATACTGAAAATGAATCCTGAAAACATTACAGTACATACTCTTGCCGTTAAAAAGGCCAGCAGGCTTATTGAGATAGACCCGGAGTATGCTTTTAAGCAGGCAGGAGTTGTTGAAGACATGCTTGATATTGCATCCGGGTTATTGTCTGAGGATTATAAGCCTTACTACATGTACAGACAAAAGCATATGGCAGGCAATTTTGAAAATGTCGGTTATTGCAAAAACAATACGGCAAGCATATACAATATACGAATCATGGAAGAAACCCAAAGCATTATTGCTTTAGGTGCGGGTGGTATTTCAAAGATTTTTTACCCTGAAGAAAACAGGCTGGAACGTGTGGCCAATGTAAGTAATTACGAAATATACATCGACAGGATTGATGAAATGATACTAAGAAAGGATAACGGAATAGTAATATGATAAATATTCCAAAAGGCACAAAGGATATTCTTCCTGCTGAGTCATATAAATGGCAATGGCTTGAAAAGAAATTCCGGGACACTGCAAAGAAATACGGATTCAGGGAAATCAGAACCCCGATGTTTGAACATACCGAATTGTTTAAGCGCGGAATAGGCGATACAACGGATGTTGTTCAAAAGGAAATGTATACCTTTGAGATTTCGGACAGAAGCCTTACTTTAAAGCCGGAAGGTACTGCCGGGGTTGTAAGATCGTTTGTTGAAAACAAGCTTTATGCGGAAACGCTTCCTGTAAGGTACTGGTATAACACGCCATGTTTTCGCTATGAAAAAATGCAGAAGGGAAGACAGCGGGAATTCCACCAGTTTGGTGTTGAAATATTCGGGTCGGACAGTATGCTTGCAGATGCAGAGGTTATCGGTCTTGCATATGATTTCCTGTGCAGCGTAGGCATCGATGACCTTCTTCTTAAGGTAAACAGCATAGGCTGTCCTGAATGCAGGGCGAAATACAGAACGGTGCTTCAGGATTTCCTAAGACCAAATCTTGATAAGTTCTGCGATACATGCAAGGGCAGATATGAAAGAAATCCAATGCGTATGCTTGATTGCAAGAGTCCGGAATGCAATAAACTGGTTGATGGTGCTCCACGCATGCTTGATTATCTTTGCGATGACTGCAAAAAAGCATTTGATGAACTTACCGTATACCTTGACACATTAAATATTCCTTTTGTTGTTGATCCCGGGATCGTCAGAGGTCTTGACTATTATACAAAAACGGCATTTGAATTTGTTTCAGATAAACTCGGAGCACAGTCTACTGTTTGCGGAGGCGGAAGATACGATCATCTTATTGAGCAGCTTGGCGGGCCTCCTGTACCGGGTGTTGGTTTCGGTCTTGGAATTGAGAGATTGCTTCTTACACTGGAAGCTGCAGGTATCGAGATTCCGAATGATCCTGAATGTAAAGTATTTGTTGCCGGACTTGGCGATGAGGCTAAGAAAAAGGCTTTGACCATTTGTAAGGATTTAAGGAATGCCGAAATAAACGCAATGACTGATGTGTCTGACAGAAGTCTTAAAAATCAGTTCAAATATGCTGACAGACTCGGCGCATCGTACGTTGTGCTTATCGGTGATGACGAACTTTCAAAAGGTACGGTAAGCCTCAGAGATATGCAGAATTCAACTCAGAGGGAAATAGCCTTGGATAAATTGCTTGAGGAGATTAAATAATGGATAAGCTTTTAAAAAGAACGCATTATTGCGGAACATTAAGAGAGGAAAATATCGGTGAAACGGTTACCGTTAACGGATGGGTTGCAAAAAACAGAAGACTGGGCTCTTTAATTTTTGCGGACATCAGAGATCGCAGCGGTATTGTTCAGGTCGTATTTGGAGACGGAACACCAGGCGAGGCGATTGAGAAGGCAGAGACGCTTCGTTCTGAATTTGCAGTCGGAATTACAGGTGTTGTACGTGAAAGGGAAAACAAAAACAATGAAATCGAAACAGGATATATTGAAATACTTGCAAGTGAAATAAGTATTTATTCTGAATCTGATACACCTCCGATCTATATTAAGGATGATGATAATGTTTCAGGAGAATTAAGGCTTAAATACAGATATCTTGACCTTCGTAAACCTGTTATGCAAAAAACACTGCAGTTCAGAAGCAAGATGTATCATGTGATTCGCGATTTCTATTACGAAAACGGATTTACTGAAGTGGAAACCCCTGTGCTTGCAAAACCTACACCTGAAGGGGCAAGGGACTATCTTGTTCCATCAAGGGTTAATCCCGGAAAATTTTATGCACTTCCGCAGAGTCCTCAGCAGTTTAAGCAGCTTCTTATGATAGGCGGAACGGATCGTTATATACAGATTGCAAAGTGCTACAGAGACGAAGACCTCAGAGCTGATCGTCAGCCGGAATTTACGCAGATAGACCTTGAAATGTCCTTTGTTGATCAGGATGACATTATTGCCGTTCAGGAACGATTCTTAAAGAAGCTTTTTAAAGAAATGAAGGGTATAGATCTGCAGCTTCCGCTTCCGAGAATGTCCTGGGATGAAGCAATGAACAGATATGGTTCCGATAAGCCGGATCTTCGTATAGGATTTGAGCTTGTTGATATTGCTGATACAGTAAAAGATTCCGGCTTTGAAGTATTTACAAATGCTTTAAAGGATGGCGGAAAAGTTATGGGCATCAATATGAACGGATGTTCGGATAAGTTCTCCAGAAAAGATATTGATAAGATGACTGAAGCAATTAAAGCTTACGGAGCAAAAGGACTTGTCTGGATAAGAAAAGAAGAGGATGAAATCAAGTCCTCTGTCAACAAGTTCTTTGATCAGGAAGGACTTTCAAAGATTTGCGAAAAATTTAGTGCTGAGGTTGGCGATTTAATACTTATCGTTTCCGGTAAAAAGGATGTCGTCTGGGCTTCCCTTGGTTTTCTCAGGAGAGACCTTGCAGGTAAAATGGGAATGCTGGATCCAAACGAGTTTAAACTTCTGTGGGTTGTTGATTTTCCGATGTTTGAGTGGTCTGATGAAGAAAACAGATACATGGCAATGCACCATCCGTTTACATCACCGAAGAAGGAACATATTCGTTATATTGAAAGCGGCGAGCTTGATAAGGTTTATGCTGATGCCTACGATATCGTTATCAATGGCTATGAGGCGGGCGGCGGCTCTATAAGAATTCACGACAGCGGTCTGCAGAAGAAGATATTCGAGGTCCTGCAGCTTTCAGAAGATGAGATCAAAACCAGATTCGGATTCTTTATTGATGCATTTAAGTATGGTGCTCCGCCTCACGGCGGACTTGCATTCGGTCTTGACAGACTTTGCATGCTGCTTGTGGGAACAGATGATATCAGACAGGTTATTGCATTTCCGAAGAATCAGAATGCACAGTGTGTAATGTCTGAAGCTCCTACAATTGTTTCAGATCAGCAGCAAGAAGAATTATCAATTAAGACAACAGTTTAATGTACGAAGACTTATTCGAAAAATTGCATAAGTATGTAAAGGAAAATGTCGGTCAGCACAGATATGAACATACCTTAGGTGTTGTTGAAACAGCAGTCGGATATGCAGAGAAATTCGGGGCAGATATTGATAAAGCAAGAATTGCGGCAGTTTTCCACGATGCCTGTAAGGGTGAAGGTGCGCTGCAGCATGGTCCGGCAGCTGCAAAATTGATTAAAGAAAAATTTGGCGTTGACGACGAGGATATTCTCAATGCCATAAAGTATCATACGGTCGGCAGAGCCAATATGAGTATTCTGGAAAGGGTTATAAAATGTGCTGATCTTACTGAACCTGCAAGAGATTATCCGAGCGTAGAATATTTCAGAAGACGTCTTAATGAAGACGATGATATCAATCCGGTATTCTTGGAGATGATGCTTGAGAGCAAAGATGTTGTAGAGCGTTCAGGAAGAGAGTATGAAGAGACTTCTCTTGAATGTATTGAATGGCTTAAAGAAGAGATCAGAAAAAAGGAGAAACATGAATAATAAAGAATTGACATTATTTGCTGCACAGGTTTTAGACAGCAACAGGGCAAAGGATATATCTATTATAGATATTTCTGTTAAATCCGGCTTTGCGGATTATTTCCTTTTATGCACAGCCGGCAGCAAAAGACAGATGGATTCTGTAAAGGATATCCTCGAGGATAAGCTTGCAGAGGAAGGTCTTCTTGTTAAGCATATAGAAGGTAAGGGCGATTCCGGATGGATTCTTATGGATTACGGTGATATTATCGTAAATATTTTTTCGCCTGAACAAAGAGAACGATATCAAATAGAAAAGGTTTGGGGCGATTGCAGTTTTGTTGAATTTACACCGGATGCTGATTAGTGAAAGGGATAAAATATGAAAGAATTGTATGATTTTAAATCAATAGAAAACAAATGGCAAAATGTGTGGGCCGAGAAGGATCTTTTTCATGTGACGGAGGATGAATACAAAAAGAAGTATTATTGTCTGGAAATGTTTCCGTATCCGAGCGGTAAGCTGCATATGGGTCATGTCAGAAATTATTCAATCGGTGATGTTGTAGCAAGGTTTAAGACAATGAATGGTTACAACGTTCTTCATCCGATCGGATTTGACTCCTTTGGGCTTCCGGCTGAAAACGCTGCAATCAAGAATGGTTCTCATCCGGCGGTATGGACCTCTTCAAACATTGCGGAAATGGAAAATCAGCTTAAGCAGCTTGGTTTTTCCTATGATTGGGACAGGGAAGCTTGTACCTATAAAGAGGATTACTACAAATGGATGCAATGGATCTTTATCCGGTTCTATAAAAAGGGTCTTGCCTACAAGAAAGAAAACCCCGTTAACTGGTGCCCGTCCTGTGCAACGGTTCTTGCTAACGAACAGGTTATTGACGGGAAATGCGAACGCTGCAAATCAGATGTAACAAAGAAAAATCTTTCTCAGTGGTATTTAAAGATTACCGATTATGCAGACAGGCTTTTAACTGATATAGACAAGCTTGAAGGTTGGCCTGAAAAGGTTAAGACAATGCAGCGCAACTGGATCGGTAAGTCCACCGGTTACGAAGTAACATATCAGCTTAAAGACGGAAATCTTCCCATGACAGTATTCACAACACGTGTGGATACAATATACGGTGTAAGCTTTATGGTAATCTCTCCTGAGCATCCTTATGTAGAAGAGCTTATTAAAGGTTCTCAGACAGAGAAGGAATGCAGGGAGTACATTGAAGCTGCAAAGAAACAGTCTGACATTGAACGAACTTCAACTGCAAAGGAAAAGACGGGCGTATTTACCGGCAGATATGTAATAAATCCGGCAAACGGAAAAGAGATTCCGCTTTATCTTGCAGATTATGTTCTTATGGGTTACGGAACAGGTATTGTTATGGGCGTACCCGCACATGACCAGAGAGACTTTGACTTTGCAAAAAAATTCGGTCTTCCGATTATTCCTGTTGTTGATTGCGGCGGTGATATCGATTACAACAACCTTGCTGAAGCTGTTGCTGCAGAAGGCGTTATGATTAATTCCGGAGAATACAACGGACTTAATAACATTAAAGCTATTCAAGTAATTGGTGATAGCTTTGTTAAAAAAGGTGTTGGCAAAAAGACAACAAACTTTAAATTAAGAGACTGGCTTATTTCACGTCAGCGTTATTGGGGTACACCGATTCCCATGGTGCATTGCCCTGATTGCGGATGGGTGCCTGAAAAGGAAGAGAATCTCCCTGTTTTGCTTCCGACAGATGTTGAGTTTACAGGGAAGGGAGAATCTCCGATTGCAACCTCGAAGACCTTTATTGATACTAAATGTCCTTGCTGCGGAAAAGCTGCTAAGAGAGAGGTTGATACAATGGATACGTTCCTTGATTCATCCTGGTATTTCCTGAGATATACAGATGCAAAAAATGATAAGGCTGCATTTGATCCAAAAAAGGCAGCATATTGGATGGATGTTGATCAATACATCGGTGGTGTTGAACACGCTATCCTGCATCTTCTGTATTCAAGATTCTTTACTAAGGTCCTTTATGATTTGGGACTTGTAAACGTTGACGAACCATTTAAGAACCTTCTTACTCAAGGCATGGTATTAAAGGACGGAAGCAAAATGAGTAAATCTGTCGGTAATGTTGTGAGCCCTGAAGAAATTATAGAAAAGTACGGTGCTGATACGGCAAGATTATTTATACTCTTTGCTGCGCCTCCTGAAAAAGAGCTTGAATGGTCTGATACAGGTGTTGAGGGATCCTATAAATTCCTTAACAGAGTATACAGACTGGTTTATCAGATGTCTTCTCTTACAAAGGGCATACCTGCAGCTTACACGATCGAAGGCAAGGATGATAAACAGCTTGCTTATATATTAAACAACACAATCAAACGTGTCAGCGAGGATGTAAGCAGCAGATTTAACTTTAATACTGCCATTGCGGCTCTGATGGAGCTTGTTAACGAGCTTTACAGATATAAAGAGCTTGAGAATGTTAACATCGGACTTTTAAGAGATGCTACAGAAAAGCTTATTCTGATGCTTTCTCCTTTTGTTCCGCATATTTGCGAAGAAATGTGGGAGGGACTCGGAAATGCCGATACTTTATACCATGAAGCATGGCCCAAATATGATGAGTCGGCTCTTGTTAAGGATACAGTTGAAATCGTTGTTCAATTAAACGGAAAGGTCAGAGAAAAGCTTGACATTCCGACAGGACTCGGCAGGGATGAAATGGAAAAGCTTTGTATGGCTGAAGAAAAGGTCCGGGCTCTTGTTGCAGGAAAAGATGTTGTTAAAGTGATAGCTGTTCCCGGAAAGCTTCTGAACATTGTAGTAAAGGATTGATATATGGCTGTAAAAGATTTAAAAAAAGTAAACACAAGGCAGAATAACAGTAATCGTTATGCAAACAGAAAAAGGCAGAAAAAGCTTAAAGTAATTCCTCTGGGCGGTCTTCATGAAATAGGAAAGAATATGACGCTTCTGGAATACGGAGAAGATATTATTGCAATTGATTGCGGTATGATGTTTCCTAATTCCGAGCAATACGGCATAGATGCCGTTATTCCCGATTTCACATATTTGGCTGAAAACGGAAGAAAAATCAAAGGCGTGATAATAACTCATGCCCATGAAGATCATATAGGCGGAGTTCCGTATCTCCTCAAGCAGCTCAACGTTCCGATTTACGGTTCAAAGCTGACAATAGGATTTATCAGACACAGATTGAAGGAACATAATATCAGCAATGCGAAACTGGTAGAAATAGAGGCAGACGATACGATAAAACTCGGTTGCTTTACTGTTACGCCGATACATACCACTCACTCTGTTGCCGATACCTTTGCGCTTTGTATTGATACTCCTTTGGGGAAGGTATTTCATACCGGAGATTTTAAATTCGATTTTACTCCTGTTGACGGAGAACCGATTGATATAGGTAAAATTGCAAAAATGGGCGATGAAGGTGTCCTATTATTGCTTTCTGACAGTACCAATGCAGTTAAAAAGGGATATACACCTTCAGAGGCAGTTGTCGGAGATTCGCTGAGTTCGATTTTTGCTCAGACAAAAAACAGAATTATAATCGCAACGTTTTCAAGTAATGTCCACAGAATTCAAAAGGTGATCGACCTTGCTGCTGCACACGGACGGAAAATAGCTGTTTCCGGCAAATCAATGGAAAATACAATTAATATCGCAAAGGAGCTTGGTTACATTGATGTTCCCGACAATATCCTTGTTTCACTCAAGCAGGTAAAGCAGTTTGACGATTCGAAAATAGTAATTTTAAGTACCGGAAGTCAGGGCGAGCCTATGAGCGCGCTGTTCAGAATAGCAACAGGGGATCATAAGTTTGTTACCGTCAAAAAGGGTGATGTGGTCGTGCTTTCCTCTTCACCGATCCCGGGTAATGAAAAGGATGTTTATAACATAGTTAATACTCTTATGTCCAAAGGAGCAGATGTTATTTACAGTGATATTGCTGCAACGCATGTTTCAGGTCATGCCTGCGAGGAAGACCTGAAACTTATGCTGACTCTTGTAAAGCCGAAATTCTTTATGCCTGTTCACGGTGAGATCAGGCATCTTATCTGCCATGCCAATATTGCTCAGAGCCTTGGCATTTCATCAAAAAATATAATTTTTGCATCAAACGGCAACATTATAGAGATAACAAAAGACAGAGCCAAGGTGTCGCAGGAGGCTGTTCCGGCTGTTGACGTGCTTGTTGATGGTCTTGGAGTAGGAGATGTTGGTGCTGTTGTTTTGTACGAAAGAAAAATTCTGTCAACATCCGGAGTTGTTGTTGTTTCTGCTCTGTTTGATAAGAAAACAAACAAGCTTTTAAATGGTCCGGAAATTAAAACAAAAGGTCTGATTTTTGTAAAAGAGTACGGTGCTATACTGGAAGATGCAGAAAAAATGCTTAAAAAAACCGCCTCTGATGCCATAAAGGCACGAAAAAACAGGGCTCAGATCGAAAAATTGATCGTAGATACGTTAAAGAAATACATTTATCAGAAGATTAACAGAGATCCTGTTATCGTACCGGTTTTTATGGAGGTTTAATATGCAGAATGTATATGATATCGCTCACGAGCTTGCAAGATCTTTAAAAGAAACTGACCAGTTTAAGGATTATGCAGAGGCTAAGAAAAAAATCGATGCCAATCCGGATTTGGCAAAGATGATCGAAGATTTTCAAAAGAAGAGCATTGAAATGCAAACAAAACAAATGACCGGAGAAGAACTTGATGCAGATGCAATGAATCAGTTTCAGCAAATGTACTCCATTGTTTTATCCGATCCTTTAGCGGGAGAGTATCTCCAAAAACAAATGGTTTTATCCCAGATCGTAAGTGAATTATATGGTATTTTAGGGGAGGCGCTTAACTTTGAATAAGTATTTTGACAGAATTCAAAAATTAAAACCGTTAATGAATGAAGCCGGAATTGAAGCTTTTTACATTAATAACGTTCCCAATGTTGCATATTTTACCGGTACAAAGGGTGATGACCTTGCATTATACATTACAAAAACAAAGGCATACGTAATTACCGATTTCAGGTATCGTGAAATGGCATCTGCTTTATCCGATTGGCTTACATATGTAGAAACAAGCAATTCCTACAAAACCATCGATTTTATCAAAGAACAGCCCGAAAAAGTGATAGGTATTGAAAAAAACTATCTTCCGCTTACGGATTATCTTGATTTTTCAACGGTTTCCGGTAAAGAGTTTAAGCCCGTTGAAGAGCTTGTTGAATCCTTAAGAGAGGTAAAAGACGAAGAGGAAATCGAGTATACGAAAAAGGCTTGTGAAATTGCCTGCAACGCCTTTGATTTTATGCTTACGGTAATTAAGCCGGGCATGACAGAGCTTCAGCTTGCCGCAGAGCTTGAGTACTTTATGAGAAGAAACGGAGCTGAGGGAACGTCCTTTGACACCATTCTTGTAACAGGACCGAAAACCTCGCTTCCGCACGGCGTTCCCGGAAATGAATATGTTCAGGATGGAAGCTTTGTTCTTATGGACTACGGCTGCAAATATAAAGGGTATTGCTCTGATATGACGAGAACCGTTGCTGTCGGAAAGCCAAGTCAGAAGATGGCAGATGTTTATAACATCGTTCTTGAAGCACAAATGGCATGCTGCAATCAGATTAAATCCGGAATCATCGGCGCTGATGCACATAAGATAGCTTCTGATATTATCGGAAAAGCAGGTTACGGAGATTATTTCGGGCATGGGCTCGGACATGGTACCGGTCTTGAAATCCATGAAAGTCCAAGATATTCACCGGCATGGGAAAAAGCAATAAAAGCGAATACCATCGTTTCAATTGAACCCGGGATATATCTCCCGGGCGAGTTCGGAGTTCGCATTGAGGACTTGGCATTGGTAACAGAAAATGGTATAATCAATTTTGTAACTGCACCTAAAGAATTGTTAATAATTTAGTTTTACATAAACGGAGGAAATTTTATGATTTATGCAAGCGATTTCAGAAACGGTATGACTTTCGTTCTTAACGGAGAACCACATGTTGTACTCAGCTTCCAACACGTTAAACCGGGTAAGGGAGCTGCTTTTGTAAGAACGAAGTACAGAAATATTCTTACCGGAGCAACAAGAGAAGAAGCTTTCAGCCCTAACGATAAATTTGATCAGGCTGTAATTGAAACAAAACAGATGCAGTATCTGTATAACGATGGTACGCTCTATTATTTCATGGATCCTGAATCTTATGAACAGGTTCCGCTGGCATTTGAGCTTGTAGAAGATGCTATCAAGTATTTAAGAGAAAACGATACGGCTACGGTAAGATTTTATGAAGGCAATGCTTTCATAGTTGAAGCTCCGAACTTTGTTGACCTTAAGATTATTGAAACTGAACCCGGCGTTAAGGGCAATACCGCCACAAATGTTACAAAAGCCGCAACAGTTGAAACAGGAGCAGTTATTCAGGTACCTATCTTCATTGAAGAGGGAGAAGTTGTCCAGGTCGACACCAGAACGGGTGAGTACCTTGGAAGATCGAAATAATGAGCAGACAAAATAAAAAGAAAAACACGGGGCGAACAGTGCTTATAGTACTGCTCGCCTTAGTCATAATTGCAGTAATAGCTGCGTTTACGATTTTTAATAAAATTAAGAATTACGACAAGAGCGCAGATGCTTCTTCAACTAAGGTAATCGATTTTGTAATACCTAAGGGTGCGTCTACTCAAAAGATAGCTGATTTACTTGCTGATGCCGGATTGATCGATAATCCTGCGATATTTAAATTCAAAGCAAAGCTCAATGATCTTGACGGTAAATTCCAGGCCGGAGAATATGAACTTTCTCCGTCAATGGGTATGGTTGAGATTATGAACAAGATCCAGGACGGCAGAAGAGAAACAGTCAGATTTACCATTAAAGAGGGTTTGTCTTTACGACAAATAGCCGGCAGCCTGGAAGAACAGGGGATTTGCTCAAGGACAGATTTTTATAAATCGCTTGAAGAGGATGAGTTTGATTACTGGTTTGTACCGCTGCTTAAGGAAGCTTATTCTGATCCGACCGGCGAAGTCAGCAAAAAAGCCAATAGATTTGAGGGATTTCTTTTCCCGGATACGTATGAAATTTACGTTGGGGCAAGTGCAAGAAACATTATTAACAAGATGCTTGGACAGTTTGATCTTCTTTTCGGAGACGATCTGAAAAATGCCCTTGACAAAAACAATGTAAGTATTCAGGAGGCTTTGACAATTGCTTCATTGATAGAAAGGGAGATCGTTGTTGATTCGGAAAGAGCTCTTTGCAGCAGCGTTATTTACAACCGTTTAAATTCAAATTCAACAGGTAAAATGCTGCAATTCTGTTCTACGGTTTTGTATTCTTTAGGTAATCCGGAAGGCAAGAACAGACTTCTTTACAAGGATCTTGAGGTTGACAGTCCATATAATACCTATAAAAATCCGGGGCTTCCGCCGGGTCCGATTTGCTGTCCGGGAAAGGCCTGCATTGAAGCCGCTTTGAATCCTGCCGACACCGATTATCTTTACTTCGTAGTGAAAAAAAGCGGAAGTAATGAGCATAATTTCTCCGGTAATTATTCAGACCATGCTGCTTACAGAGACGACTATCTGCAAACGCTTAAATAATTATGGATATTATTGTTAAGCTTACAAAGATGGCTGCACGGGCAACGGTGGGTGTTGCCCGTCTGTGTTCTCCGATAGATGTTGTTGTTATTCCTAAATCTATCGATGCATTTGATGTTGATATTTTTCTGATCATTAAATACGGATATAAAATTCCCGATATTGCGTGGGACGTTCAGGAAAATATAAAAAAAGCCTTGGAAAAGCATAAAAACAATAAAGTCGGACATATAAACATACACATAGAAGGAATTGATTTCAGCGAGGATACAATATGACCAGAGTTGAGGCACGTGAAGCCGTAATGCAGATGCTTTTCCAAATGGAAGCACAAATGGATTTTTCTCCTGAAGCAAAGGAGAGTTTTGTAATGAATTACGTATCTGATGACAGTCAGATCGCATATATAAATGATGTTTATGATGCGTATTCCCTTAATTCAAACGAGATAGATGAAATAATAGATTCAACGAGCAGGGATTGGTCCATTGACAGAATAGCAAAGGTTGATTTAGCTGTTTTAAGACTTTGTGCTGCCGAAATGAAGTTTAAAAAAGGAGAGCTTATTCCCGTTAATGTTGCTATCAATGAAGCTGTTAATCTTGCAAAAAAATTCGGCGGAGAAGAATCTGGTAAATTTGTTAACGGAGTTTTAGGTAAAATTGCAAAGTCAAAATGAGTACTAAGCCTATATCAGTATCACAACTGAATACTTATCTTAACAGGATCATCAGTTCTGATCCGATACTGATGAATGTTTGTGTAAGCGGTGAAATCTCAAATCTGACAAAGCATTCATCAGGGCATTGGTATTTTTCCCTTAAGGATAAAAGCAGCACGGTAAGGTGTTTCTTATCATCATCAAGGGTTTCTCATTTGAGATTTGATCTTGATGAGGGAATGGAGATCCTTGTTTTCGGATATGTTTCTGTTTTTGAAAAGGGCGGATATTATTCGCTGAATATCCGTGATGTTGATATTCAGGGTGAGGGCGCACTTCAGAAAGCCTTTGAAAAGCTTAAAGCAAAGCTATATGATGAGGGTCTTTTTGATGAAGAACATAAAAAAAGTCTTCCGGAGTTTCCTAAAAAAGTCGGTGTTATCACATCGCCGACCGGTGCTGCAATTAAAGATATTATCACAACGATCAAAAGAAGAAATCCATTGGTAGATGTATTTCTTTATCCGGCCCTGGTTCAGGGTGAGGGAAGCGGTGATTCTCTGGTTGCCGCAATTGAAACCATGAATTCATCCTTTAAAGATTGTGATGTCTTGATCATCGGACGCGGAGGCGGTTCAATGGAGGATCTCTGGTCTTTTAATGAAGAGGCTGTTGCACGGGCCGTTTATCATTCAAAGATTCCCGTCATTTCTGCAGTTGGACATGAGGTGGATTTTGTAATTACGGATTATGTTGCCGACGTAAGAGCCGCTACTCCGACAGCCGCGGCAGAGCTTGCCGTTCCTCATATCAATAATTATATTGACAGAATAAATGCCTGTAAGCCCGAGAAGGTATATTCGGATTTAAAAAACAGAATCGATATCGGTATTCGGAACTTTAAATATGCATTTGAGAGCTGCAGCACTTCGATTCAATACCTGTTTTCAGATTATGAAAACAAACTGAAATTATTAAAAACGGATATTGAATCCTCTAATCCGCTGTCTGTTCTTAATAAGGGTTATGCTGCCGTTAAATCGGCAGATGGTATATGGCTCACCGATATTTCGGATGTAAATCCCGGCGACAGGCTTGATGTTATGTTTAAAGACGGAAGTCTGCATTGCATGGTTGAAACAAAGGAGTTTAAGAATGCCTAAAAAGAAGGAATTGAGTTTTGAAGAAGCACTTGAAAAACTTGAAGAGGCTGCACAGCTTCTTCGCAGCGGCGATGCTTCTTTGGAAAAATCGGTTGAGATTTATAATCAAAGCATTGAATATTATAAGCAATGCCTTGATATTTTACATAATGCAAAGCAGAAGATAGAAATGCTTAAACCTGAAACCGGTGAGGTGGTGGACTTTGATGAATAATTCAGGCGCTCAGGCATATAATAAATTCAAAAATTATTTTAATGAACATCTTCTGGATTTCATACCTGAAATTGATGATATAAGCAAGGAGCTATACAATGCAATGAAGTATTCGCTTCTTGCCGGCGGAAAGCGTCTTCGCCCTGTATTGATTCTTGCAGCTTACGAAATGTGCGAATCCAGGCTTTCTTTTGCACTTCCGTTTGCTTGTGCTGCAGAGTATATTCATACGTACTCTTTGATCCACGATGATCTTCCTGCTATGGATAATGATGATCTTCGTCGCGGTCAGCCGACTAATCATAAGGTTTACGGCGAAGATATGGCCATTCTGTCAGGAGACGGTCTTCTTTCCGCAGCTTATGAAGCAATGTCAAAGTATATGCTTTTGTATCTGGATAATCCGGATCTTATCAAAAGATTGATCAGAGCGCAGTATTGCCTGGTAAAAGGTACCGGCGTACAGGGAATGGTTGCCGGACAGGTTGCTGATGTAATTAATGAAGGCAGGGAATTTTCGTCGGACATTCTGCATTATATTCACTACAATAAAACAGCAGCTTTTATTAAAGCCTGCGTAAAATGCGGGGCTTTTCTCGGCGGGGCAGATAAGGCTTTATTGCATGATCTGGAAATATACGGCGAGAATGTAGGCCTTGCTTTTCAAATCGTTGATGACATTCTGGATGTGACCTCTTCGGTTGAACAAATGGGGCACAGCATCGGGAAGGATGCAAAAGAAGGAAAGTGTACATATCCCGCACTATACGGGCTTGACGCTTCGAAAGAAGAAGCATCAGAGCTTCTGACACGTGCAGGAGATGCAATTTCTAAGTATTATGATAATGCCGAAGTATTTGAATATATAATTCAAACACTCGAAGAAAAAATAAAGTAAATGGCAAAATTTGATTCAAATGAAAATCTTCTGCAAAGTGTTAAATCAATGTCTATTGATGAACTAAACACTTTGGCTGAAGGATTAAGGAAAGAACTAATTGAAGATGTGTCTAAAACGGGAGGCCACTTGGCTTCCAATCTTGGTGTGGTTGAGCTTACGATTGCTCTTCATTATGTTTTCGATTCTCCAAAGGATAAAATTATCTGGGATGTAGGTCATCAGACCTATGTTCATAAAATGCTTACCGGCAGAAGAGAGGAATTGAAGTCAATACGACAGTTCGGAGGAATCAGCGGATTTCCCAAAAGAGAAGAATCTGTGCATGATATGTTTGATTCAGGGCATTCCGCTACATCTGTTTCGGTTTGTCTCGGATATGCAAAGGCCAGAGATATTAAAAACGAAAATTATTCCTGTATTGCCGTTATCGGAGATGGCGCTTTGACCGGCGGAGTTGCCTGGGAGGCACTCAATTCAGCCGGTGTTTCAAAGACGCCGATGATAGTGATCCTTAATGATAATGGAATGTCCATTTCGGGTAATGTCGGAGGCGTTTCCAAGCATTTAAACAAGCTCAGAACATCGGAAGCATATAATAACTTTAAGAAGAGCGTTAAGAATGCAGGCAATCAATACCTGCAGCAATCTTTAGGCAAGATCCGTGATTCTTTAAAGTACGCTTTGGTTCCCGGCGTTATTTTTGAGGAGCTTGGTTTTAAGTATTACGGTCCTATAGACGGTAATGATTTATCAGAGCTTATCGATGCTTTAACATTTGTTAAGACACTTGATCGACCTGTGCTTTTACATGTAAAAACAAAGAAGGGTATGGGTTTTATACCTGCCGAAAAGAATCCTTCGAAATTTCACGGAATAGGAAGCTTTGATCCTGAGACAGTTACTGCACTTAGTGAAAGAAATAAATTCTCCTGGTCTGAAATCTTCGGTGATGAATTAAGTAAGTCGGCAGATAGTGATTCCGACATAATTGCCATTACGGCAGCTATGGCTGACGGAACGGGATTAAAGCAGTTTCAGATCATGCATCCCGGAAAATTCTTTGATGCAGGAATTGCGGAGCAGCATGCAGTTTCGTTTGCAGCCGGTGCTGCTCTTAACGGCTTAAAGCCCGTTGTTGCTTTATATTCAACCTTTATGCAAAGAGCTTACGATCAGATTCTTACAGAAGTATGTCTTCAGAAGCTGCCCATCGTTTTTGCCGTTGACAGAGCAGGTATAACCGGACAGGATGGTGAGACCCATCAGGGTGAATTTGATATTGCTTTTTTGCGTTCAATGCCTGATATGACTTTGCTGTCACCAAGAGACGAAAGCTCGCTGCGTGCAATGCTCAGGTATGCACTTTCATTAAATTCACCCGCAGCAATCAGGTATCCGCGAGGAACAGTTCCGCGGGAAACTGATTTATTTCCCGTTACAGAGGAGTTTTATCCTACACCTCAGCTTATTCGCTACGGGGAGGATATTTTGTTTATATCCGACGGGAATATGTTAAAAGAAACTCTTAAGGCTGCTGATGTTTTAAGAAAAAAAGGACTCAGTGTCGGGGTGTGTGATTTAAGAATAATAAAGCCGCTCCCCGAAAAATTCTTATCAGATACAGCTAAAAATTACAGAGCAGTTATCAGTGTGGAGGATGGTTGTATGTCAGGCGGATTCGGAGAGGCAATTGCGGCTATGTTTTCGTCAAAGAATTTAAATAAGCCATTTATAAATATTGCCTGGCCCGACAGGTTTATTGAACACGGATCGGTTGCTGAATTAAGAGAAGAATACGGTATGAACGCCGAAGCCATAGCAAAAAAGGCCGGTATATATTTTGAAAAAACGTTTAGATATTTTAATAACTGAAAAGGGATATTTTCCATCAAGAGAAAAGGCAAAAACCGCAATTATGGCAGGTCTTGTCTATGTTAACAAAGCCATTTCCGACAAACCGGGAACGGCTGTTGATGAAGATGCTTTTATAGAGGTCAAAGGTGATACCTGTCCTTTTGTAAGCCGGGGCGGATTAAAGCTTGAAAAGGCGCTTAAGGTTTTTGATCTTGACGTAAGCAATATGATTTGTCTGGATATAGGGGCTTCAACAGGTGGTTTTACCGACTGCATGCTGCAAAGAGGTGCATCAAAGGTTTATTCTGTTGATGTTGGGCATGGTCAGCTTGACTATAAGCTTAGAATCGATCCGAGAGTTGTCTGCATGGAAAAATGTAATTTCAGAACTATTGAAGCTGATCAGATACCTGAAAAAATTGATTTTGCCTGCTCGGATGTCTCATTCATTTCTTTGAAATTAATGTTTGCTCCGGCAGTTAAGCTGTTAAAATCCGATGCCTGTATGGTCGTTCTTGTAAAGCCTCAGTTTGAAGCCGGAAGAGAGCAGGTCGGAAAAAAGGGAATTGTTAAAGATCCTATCGTGCATAAAGAAGTAATTGAAAATGTTATTTCTTATGCAAATGAGAACGGACTTTCTGCTGTTGGTTTGGATTTTTCACCTATTACGGGTACAACGGGAAATATTGAGTTTCTTTTGTGTTTACGATTTGACGGAAAGGAAAATTCAGACCTGGATATAGATGCTGTAGTTTCAGCCGCACATAAAGATTTGGAGAATTAAATGTCCTACAGTCCCATGATGCAACAGTATTTGGCAACGAAGGAGCAGTATAAAGACTGTATTCTTTTTTATCGTCTCGGAGATTTCTACGAGATGTTCTTTGATGATGCCGTTACTGCTGCAAGAGAAATAGAATTGGTTTTGACTTCCAAGTCCTGCGGAGAGGAAGAGAAAGCACCTATGTGCGGTGTACCTTTCCATGCTGCCGAAGCTTATATCGGAAAGCTGGTTGATAAGGGATATAAAGTTGCTATTGCCGAACAATTATGTGACCCTGCAGCATGTAAGGGAATCGTTCCCCGTGATGTAATAAGAGTTATTACTCCCGGAACGGTTATCAGTGAATCAATGCTTTCCGATAAGGACAATAATTATCTTATAGCAGTATATTTTGAAGATGAAGACATTGACTTGTCCTGGTGTGATTTATCTACCGGTGAGTTTTGCGCTGCAAAGCTTTCCGGCAGCCAGAATTCTCAGCAGCTGATTGAGTACTTGACCAGAATTCAACCCAAGGAAATTATTACAAATCTGACTTCCTTTGAAGTTCCCGATTTATACTCATATGTAGACCATATAGATAAGTTATTCATTTCAAAAATCGATTCAAGAATATTTTACGACAAGAATGCTGTTTCCATGCTGCTTGCTTATTTAAAGGATACGCAAAAGCAGGAAATACTTCATCTTGAACCATTAAAAATAATGGACAATTCTCATACCATGAGACTTGATCGTGCTACTATCAAAAATCTGGAGATTACCGAAACCCTCTTTGAGAAGAAGGTACAGGGCTCCTTACTCGGAGTTCTTGATCACTGCGGAACAGCAATGGGCAGCAGAAAGATGAAGCAATGGCTTAAGGAGCCTCTTACCGATAAAGCTGATATTGAGTTGAGACTTGATGCCGTTGAAGAGCTTTGTGATGACATAATAACAAGAAATAATTTAAGAACTGCTCTTAAGGCAGTTTATGATCTTGAAAGACTTATCGCAAGAATGTCACTTGGAACAGCCAATGCAAGGGATATGATTGCTTTAAAAACGTCTCTTTCCAAGCTCCCTGATATTAAATCTGAATTATTCGGATGTAATTCGCAGCTTCTTAAAAGTTTAAATTCCGAAATAGATCCTCTCGGAAATATTTGTGATTTGATTGAAAAGGCCATTGTTGATGAACCTCCGTTTTCGGTAAGGGAAGGCGGTCTTATTAAACCCGGATATTCTTCTGAGCTTGACAGCATAAATTTATCTGCTAAAGACGGAAGAGCATGGATCGCCGGACTTGAAAACTCTGAAAGAGAAAGGACAGGAATCAGGAATCTTAAGGTCGGCTACAACAAGGTTTTCGGTTATTATATTGAAATTTCAAAATCGCAGGCAGATCAGGCGCCCGATAACTATATAAGAAAACAAACCCTTGTCGGCGGAGAGCGCTTTGTAACTCCGGAGCTTAAAGAGGTTGAAAATACCGTCTTAAATGCTCAGGCAAAAACAAATGAACTGGAATACAGTTTATTCTGTGAACTAAGGAGAATTATTCAGGATAAGACAAATATTATTCAGGAAACGTCAATTGCACTTGCATGTGTTGATGTAATCTGTTCTTTTGCCGAAAGCTCTGTAAAATATAATTACTCAAAACCTCTTGTTTCCGATAATGATGTGATCAGGATAGTAAAAGGCCGTCATCCGGTTATTGAAAATAACATAGCAGACGGTCAGTATATTTCCAATGATTTATATCTGGACAGAGAAAATAATTCTCTTCTTCTGATTACCGGACCCAATATGGCAGGTAAGTCAACCTACATGAGACAGCTTGCTTTGATAGTTCTGATGGCACAGGCAGGTTGTTTTGTCCCTGCCGAAATTGCCGAAATCGGCATTTGTGACCGTATATATACCAGAATCGGTGCTTCCGATAACATTACTATGGGTCAATCAACCTTTTTTGTTGAAATGTCCGAGCTTGCATATATTCTTAATACTGCAACGGCAAAGAGCCTTGTAATTCTGGACGAAATCGGAAGAGGCACTTCAACCTATGACGGCTTATCCATTGCATGGGCTGTTGTAGACAATCTTACAAAGCCGGAAAGACAGATCAGAACACTTTTTGCAACTCATTATCATGAACTTACATCGCTTGCCGAGTCTGTAAGAGGTGTTAAAAATCTTAATGTTGATGTTTCCGAACAAAACGGAAGTATTGTTTTTCTTCATAAAATAGTTGAAGGTTCGGCATCCAGATCTTACGGAATTCATGTTGCAAAGCTTGCCGGTGTTCCGAAGAGCGTTTTGGATGTTGCAAATGAAAAACTTGCCGATCTTGAGAATGAACCAGTCAAATTAAAGGCAAGGGAAGAACAGGTTTCATTGTTTAATGCGGTTGATTCTGTATTGGCACAGAAAATCAGAAATTTGGATTTAATGAACATTACACCAAGCAGTGCAATCAAACTGATTGAAGAATTAAAGGAACTGGCAAATGACCAAGGTAATTAAGGCTCTTCCTAAAGAACTGGCTGATAAAATCGCGGCCGGTGAAGTGGTTGAAAGACCGTTATCAATAGTAAAAGAGCTTCTTGAAAACTCGATAGACAGCGGTGCGGATTCCGTAACTGTTGAAATTAAAAAAGGCGGTAAAGAATATATACGTGTGAGTGATAACGGCTGCGGAATACCAAAAGAACAGCTTTCTTTGGCCTTTACCAGATATGCTACAAGCAAGATCGCTTCAGAAGATGATTTGAATTCAATTGCAACATTAGGTTTTAGAGGTGAAGCATTGGCTTCAATTGCCGCTGTTTCTGAAACTGAGCTGATTTCAAAAACAGCAGGGGTAAAAGTCGGAGCCAAAATCAGAATTACTGCATCGGATATTCTTTCTGTTGAGGATATTGCATGCGAGCAAGGTACTACCATTATTGTCCGAAATTTGTTTTTCAATATTCCTGCCAGAAGAAAATTTTTAAAACCAGATAATACAGAAAGCTCTTTGATAACGGATTATGTTTCAAAGATGGCTCTTGCTTATCCGAATGTAAAAATCAGACTTATTTCAAACTCGACGATTCTCTTTTCAACGCCCGGAAAAAATGACCTGAAACAAACGATTTTGACCGTATACAGTCCTCAGACAGTGCTGCATCTAATTGATGTATCTTTTAATGACGAAGAACATGGGTACAAATTATACGGATATATATCTCAGCCTACATACAGTAAAACAAACAGAAGGTGGCAGATTTTTTTTGTTAACGGAAGACTGGTTAAAAATAAGTGTCTTGAGAATGCCGTAAGCGCTGCGTATCACGATAAGCTTTTTGAAGGACATTACCCACAGGTGTTCCTTTTCATGGAATTGAGTCCGAAAGAATTGGACGTAAATATTCATCCTCATAAAACAGAGATTCGCTTCTATGAAGAAAACCGTATTTCCGAGTTTGTGATCGCTTCTCTCAGAAAAGCTTTGTTAAACCCGGAAGCTTTAAACTATCACGTAAAAACACAGGAACTGATAAAGGAAAACACGATCGCTCCTGCTGCAGCGATCGAATGTCCGAAAGAGAATCCTGTTTCAAATGTTATTGAAGATAAAAATGATTCGTTCTTTACAAATCTTCGTTACGAGATATTGGAAAAGGAAACTGCACTTCAGGAAATAATTCCGGAATATGAAGCTTGTGATAAGGCTTCGGGATCTGATGCTTCAGGGCTGTTTTTATTTTCGCATCTGGAATTTGTGGGTCAGGCATTTAATACATATTTGATTTGTAAAGATCCGGAGAATGTATATCTCATTGATCAGCATGCTGCACATGAACGCATTATGTTTGAGTATCTGCTTAAAATGCACAACGATGAAGAAAATGCATCTCAGGGACTGATAAGTCCGATAATTCTTGATTTGACTGCTTCTCAGGCTCAGATGGCCGAGGAAATTTGCGATTTGCTGAAACCTATGGGTTTTGATATTACTGCCTTTGGTCCTTCTTCGTATATGGTTAAGGCAATACCGGCAGAATTAAAGGATGATGACGCCGAGGATTTTCTGGTATCGTTCTTTGATAATTCTGATGAGATCAAAAGTAACATACAGCTAAAGCTTAATGAAATTACATCCAAGGCCTGCAAAGCAGCCGTAAAGGCTCACGATAAATTATCCGATGCAGAGGTAATGCAATTACTCTCGGATTTGGATAAATGTGAGAATCCGTTTTCCTGTCCGCATGGCAGACCCATATTTATTCGTTTTTCACATTATGAGATTGAAAGGATGTTTAAACGTAAATAGTGATCAAGACGGTTTTTATTGTTGGCCCTACAGCCAGCGGAAAAACTGAATATTCAATTCGGCTTGCACAGGATCTTGACGGAGAAATTATTTCTGCGGACTCCATGCAGCTTTATAAATACATGGATATCGGTTCTGCTAAACCGACTAAGGATGAAATGTCCTTGGTCCCACATTATTTGGTTGATACGATTGATCCAAAATCATCCTTCAGTGTTTATGATTACATGATCCATGCCAAGTATTATATTGAACAGGTTTATTATAAAAATAAGCTTCCTATTGTGTGCGGCGGAACCGGGTTGTATGTGAATTCGTTAGTTTATGAAATGGATTTTGCAGCTCCGGAAGGTGATAATGATTACAGAGAGGCAATACGATCAAAATATAATAACGATCCGATTCAAATACACGGAAGGCTTAAAGAGCTTGATCCCGATGCTGCCGATGCAATTCATCCCAATAATATTAAAAGAGTATTAAGAGCAATCGAAAGACTTGAAAAGGGCGAAATGAAACTTGCCGCATTTACTGATGCCGTAAAACCTTCATATTCCATAGAGCCGATAATGATCGGTCTTAATTTAGACAGAAGGCTTCTTTACGACAGAATCAACAGAAGAGTTGACAAGCTCTATGAAATGGGCCTTGAGGCTGAGGTCAGGGGATTGATGGACATGGGTTTTACTTCCGCTGATGTTGCGATGAAGGGAATCGGATATAAAGAAATCATTGATGCAATCAATAACGGAGAATCTGCCGAGTCAGCAAAAGAAATAATAAAATCCAATACCAGACATTATGCAAGACGTCAGCTTATCTGGTTCAGACGGTATCCGCAAATGCATTGGATCGATGTTAAGCAAGATGGATTTGATGAAGATGCATATAACGAAATCATGACCGTTACGTGCAGTTGACAAGTATTTTTTTCCTGATATAATAGTAAAAATTTTAATATAGAAGAGGTAAAATTATGGCTTTCTATTACGATGAACCGTCAAGAACATTCAGTGAGTATTTGCTTGTTCCGGGCTTTTCCAGCGACCAATGTATCCCGGATAATGTGGATCTTTCTACACCTTTGGTTAAATTTAAAAAAGGTGAAGAACCTGCAATAAAAATGAATATTCCTTTTACATCTGCAATAATGCAGGCTGTATCAAATGATACTCTTGCCGTTGCACTTGCAAAGGAGGGCGGTGTTTCCTTTATTTACGGTTCTCAGTCTATTGAATCCGAAGCAAAAATGGTTGCAAAGGTCAAGGCATATAAAGCCGGCTTTGTACCAAGCGATTCCAATCTTACACCGGACAGCACTCTTGCTGATGTGTTGAAGCTTAAGGCTGAAACAGGACATTCTACAATGCCCGTAACCGAAGACGGAACAGCAGACGGAAAGCTTCTGGGTCTTGTTACAAGCAGAGATTACAGAGTTTCAAGAATGAGCAAAGATACCCCGGTCAGGAATTTTATGACTCCTGTTTCAGATCTTATTACAGCACCCGAAGGAACCTCACTTGCCGAATGCAACGACATTCTCTGGGAAAAGAAGCTCAATGCTCTTCCGGTCGTCGCAAAAGACGGAACATTGGAATACATAGTATTCCGTAAGGACTATGATTCTCATAAGGAAAATCCTCTTGAACTTTTGGATGCTCAGAAAAGATACATTGTCGGTGCCGGGATCAACACAAGAGACTATAAAGAAAGAATACCGGCACTTCTGGAAGCCGGCGCTGATGTTCTTTGTATAGATTCTTCCGAAGGCTATACACAATGGCAGAAGAACGTCCTTGATTGGGTAAGGGAAAACTATGCAGACAAAGTAAAAATAGGCGCAGGAAATGTTGTTGACGGTGACGGTTTCAGATTCCTTGCTGAATGCGGCGCAGATTTTGTTAAGGTCGGTATCGGCGGGGGAAGTATATGTATTACAAGAGAAACCAAAGGAATCGGTCGTGGTCAGGCAACGGCTGTTATCGAGGTTGCCAAAGCAAGAGATGAGTATTATAAAGAAACCGGTATTTATGTGCCTGTTTGTTCCGATGGAGGTATAGTTCACGATTATCATATGACACTTGCACTTGCAATGGGTGCGGATTTTCTGATGCTCGGCAGATATTTCTCAAGATTTGATGAATCTCCGACAGCAAAGATCCTTATTAACGGTACTTATGTAAAAGAGTACTGGGGCGAAGGTTCAAACAGGGCAAGAAACTGGCAAAGATATGATCTTGGCGGTGCAGCAGCACTTAAATTTGAAGAGGGCGTTGACTCTTATGTTCCTTATGCCGGCGGTCTCTCAGACGGGGTAAGAATGTCGCTTGCCAAGGTCAGAAGTACTATCTGTAACGTCGGTGCCCTTAATATCCCTGAGCTTCAGAAAAAGGCTAAGCTTACGTTGGTTTCCGCTACTTCGATCGTTGAAGGCGGTGCCCATGACGTTATTCTTAAGGATTCCGTACCCAACAAGAATTAAACCCTGCATTATGTGTTTATGAAATCGTAAAGGACGGATAAACAAGGTGCTTATAAAGATTTTGAATGAGGGAAAGAGTTTAAAGAAGAATGACGGATTTGACCATAAGATTATTATGTCAACAATTTGATATAAGCCTTGATATTATCAATATGGTTGAAGAGGCTGAACACGAACTTGAAGGTGAATTCAAGGCCCTTGATGACATAATGGAGTACAATCAATACAAGGTTTTAAAGGCATTTCAAGATAACAGGATTTCCGATATGCACTTTGACTGGAATACCGGATATGGGTACGATGATCCCGGCCGTGCTGCTTTGGAAAAGGTATATGCACAGGTTTTTCATGCTGATGCAGCAATTGTCAGAACTCAGCTTGTAAATGGTACACATGCTCTTGCAAGCGTGTATTTGGGGCTTCTGCGTTCAGGAGATGAGCTTATTTATTGTACGGGAACGCCTTACGATACAATGAAGACCGTTATCGGGCTTGATGAGATCAATCCGGGATGTCTTAAAGAATACGGAGTTTTGTACAAACAGATTGAACTTACCAAGGATAATGAAATTGATCTTGAAGCTGTTAAACTGGCTATAGGCTCTAATACAAAGATTTGCGCACTCCAAAGATCAACTGGTTATTCTTTCAGAAAAGCTTTTACCATGGATAAGGTCGAAGCCTGGGTTAAGGCTTGTAAATCGGTCAATCCCGATGTTATCTGTATGGTTGACAACTGCTATGGAGAATTTACGGATTATACGGATCCGATAGAGGTCGGGGCAGATATAATGGCAGGCTCCTTGATAAAGAATGCAGGAGGCGGGCTGGCTCTTTCCGGAGGATATATTGCAGGTAGAAAAGACCTTATCGACAAGGTTTTTTACAGAGTAACATGTCCGGGAATAGGAGGGGAATGCGGCCTCACATTCGGTCAGTCCAGAACTATGTTTGAAGGGCTGTTTATTGCACCAAGAGTTACAAATGGTGCAGTTAAGGGCGCAAAGCTTTGTGCTAAGGTATATGAAAAGCTTGGTTATGAAACATGTCCGAAGTCTTACGATAAGAGAGCGGATATTATTGAAGCTATTGTACTCGGAAGCAGGGAAAAGGTTGAGGCGTTCTGCGAGGGGATCCAGGAGGCAGCTCCTGTTGATTCTCATGTAAAGCCCGAATTCGGGGATATGGCAGGATATAAAGACAAGATAATTATGGCTGCCGGCGCGTTTGTTCAGGGATCTTCTATCGAGCTTTCCGCAGACGGACCTTTAAGAGAACCATATATTGTGTATTTCCAGGGTGGAATTACTTATGAACACTCTAAATTTGGTGTGTTAAAATCTCTACAATCGTTGCGAAGTCATAATCTGCTGTGATATAATCATCGGGTAAATTTTTAAGGTATGTTATGATAAATTAAGAAGGTATTGAAAATGACAAAATCAGGATCAAAGGATATCATTGCTCCAATTGTTGTACTTGTATGCATCTGCCTGGTAGCTTCATTCCTGCTTGCAGGTGTATATCAGATTACTGAACCTATTATCACTGCCAGAGAACTCGAAGAAGCCGGCGCTGCGAGAGTTGCTGTTCTTCCTACCGGTTCCACGTTTACTCAGCTTACTGATGTAGAGCTTGTAAAAGGTGTTACCGATGTTTACAGATCAGATAACGGTGCCGGAATTGCAGTTTCTACGAATGTTAAGGGTATGAACTCCGGGCTTAAGCTTATGATCGGCGTTAACTCCAATGGAGAAATTACCGGAATTAACGTTTTAGGCCATGATGAAACCGCAGGAATCGGAACAAAGGTGCTTGATCCTTCATTCCTCGGAAACTGGATCGGTTCAAAGGCTGCTGATGCAGTTGATTCCATGTCCGGTGCAACATATACCTCAAACGGTGTTAAGTCTGCGATCAATGCTGCGCTTGAGCAGTTTGAGCTTACGAATCAACTTTTTTAAGATTAGGAGTTAAAGATGGAAAAGAAATTATCAAAATACATTGACCATACA
The DNA here is from genome assembly GCA_045616985.1 of Anaerovoracaceae bacterium. Classification (GTDB taxonomy): domain Bacteria; phylum Bacillota; class Clostridia; order Peptostreptococcales; family Anaerovoracaceae; genus RUG13409. Next base: position 27,221 of record JAZLHU010000042.1, on the reverse strand, counting down.
CTTCTTAAGGCCAATGCAACAACAGAACAGATTACTGAGCTTTGCAGCGAAGCAAAAGAATATGACTTTGCTTCCGTTTGTGTCAATACATGTTATGTACCTCTTTGCGCAGAGCTGCTTAAGGGTACCGATGTTAAGGTTTGCTGTGTTGTAGGTTTCCCTCTCGGGGCTATGAGCTCTGAGGCTAAGGCTTACGAAACAAAGTGGGCTGTTAAAAACGGTGCTCAGGAGGTTGATATGGTTATCAACGTCGGCAAGCTTAAAGAAAAGGATTACGACTACGTTAAGAAGGATATTGAAGCTGTTGTAGGTGCGAAAGGCAACGCAATTGTTAAGGTCATCATTGAATGCTGTCTCCTTACAGACGAAGAAAAAGCAGCAGTATGCAAGCTTTGCATGGAGGCTAAGGCAGACTTTGTAAAGACCTCAACAGGCTTCTCAACTGGCGGGGCTACACCTGAAGATGTTGCGCTCATGAAGAAAACCGTAGGAGATGCCTGCGAGGTTAAGGCTGCGGGCGGAATCCACTCCTATGAAGAAGCTATGGCAATGATAAACGCAGGCGCAACAAGAATCGGTGCATCCGCAGGTATTGCCATCGTAACAGGTGCAAAATGATCCGGGAAAATCAAAATACCTGATTCTGAAGATATCATAAAGAAATATAAACGGAGTTCCTATAACAGGGACTCCATTTTTTCAGGGAAATCAAGATAGTTATCGATCTTAATGAAATCATATCCTGCCAAAAGCACCGGCTCATCATTACCGCCAATGTCGTAGTCATCGCCCACGTAGATGACCTCATCTTTAGCATAGCCGAAGCGTCTGCAGTAATCTGCCAGAGCCCATGCTTTGTCGTAGGGAACAGGATTCATATCAAAGGATGATGAGCCGCCAATAAACACATTGTATTCGGGGAAGAGCGCTTTTACATCATCGAGCATCAGCCTTCTTTTCTTTCTGTCAGGGTCGAATGCGAGTTTATCATCAGGATCGGCCTTGGTTCCGAGAAGGGGGATAGTTATGCAGCCGGAAGGGTGAAATTCAGTATTTTCGCCCGCATAATCGTTATATCCGTACTTTTTCCTCAACTCTGTAACTCTTCTGTCAACGGACTCTCTGTCGCAGGGCTCATTTGCCGAGAAAATTATATCCTGTGTTCCATTTTTATAAATGCCAAGCTGCATTCCGTAGTTTCCGACAATGTCTATCGGATATTGGTTCAGCTGGTTAAAGATTCTCATTACCGCACCTGCCCCTATCATGAGAAGCTTGTATTTTTTGCCGAGAGCATCGAGGGTGGATTTTTGTGCTGCTTTTAGTGGTGTTTTGTGCTGGGTCATGGTGCCGTCCATGTCAAAGGCCAGCAGACGTTTTTCTGCCATATTTTTCCTTTCTTTTTTGTGAATCGCTTAACGGTACGGATTTTATCACAGTTTTTGGGATTTGTCGAAAAAGCACATAAATAATGAACAAATTTTCATATTATAGTTGAGAAAAAAGTATTTTCATAATACAATATATGTGTATAAAAGTCTAACAAAAACGGGACACTTTGTTCCTGTTGCGATCGTATTCAGGAGGATTATTTTTAATGAGAGCAGTAGTAATGAAAGCTGTTAAGGATCTTGAATTTGTTGAGAACTATCCTGATCCAAAGCCCAAAGATGATGAAGTACTTATCAAAATCATGGCAGTAGGTATCTGCGGATCGGATATTCCGAGAGCACTTGTATCCGGACCGCACACGCTTCCTCTTATTCTCGGTCATGAGTTTTGCGGACAGATTGTTGAACTCGGTAAAGGCGTAACGGGTTATTCTGTAGGCGATAAGGTTACGGCAGCCCCGCTTATTCCCTGCAATGAATGCACATACTGCAGGAAGGGCATCTATTCGCTCTGCGAAGGGTATAAGTATTACGGTTCCAGAAACGACGGAGCATTTGCTCAGTATCTTGCAGTTAAGGCAGCAAATCTTTTAAAGCTCAATGATGACGTTCCTTATGCATGGGGTGCAACAACAGATCCTGCAGCCAATGCAATTCACGCATTTTTAAGAGGAAAGGGGACAGCAGACGATAAGGTCGCTGTTTTCGGACTCGGTGCAATCGGTCTTTATGCTGTTCAGTATGCAAAGGCTCTCGGCTGCAAGACCATCATTGCCGTTGATATTTTTGATGAAAAGCTTGACGTTGCAAAGCAGTGCGGAGCAACTCACATGATAAATTCAAAAAATGAAGACCCTGTTGCCAAAATCAAGGACATCACCGGAGGCGGCGTTGACCTTGCCATTGAAATGTCAGGCGCGCCGGTATGCCAGCTCAACGCAATTCTTTCCGCTGCAAAGTGCGGCCGCGTTGTATATCTCGGGATTTCCCACGCAGGACTTCAGCTTACAGAAAAGGCAGTAGATCAGATTCAGAGATATGAAATCGCAGTTACGGGAAGCTGGAACTCCTTCTCAAACCCATTCCCTGGAAAGGAATGGACAGAAGCAGTCCGTCTTATGAACGAAAAGAAATTCAATCCCGACCTGCTGATTTCACATAGACTGCCCCTTGAGGAGGCTCCGGAAACATTCCGCAAAATCGACAGGAAGGAAATCGTATTCAACAAGATTCTCTTCTTCCCTAACGGCCCTGAAGCATAATTGCAAGGAGACTTATTATGAGCGTAGAAATTAAAATCAAAGATGCTGTAAAAAAATTCGGAGACCTTACCGTTATTCCGGATCTGAACCTCAACATCAAAGGGGGAGAGTTCTTTACCCTGCTTGGACCATCCGGCTGCGGCAAGACGACACTTCTCCGTATGATCGCCGGATTTAACTCCATCGAAGGTGGAGATTTCTATTTCGGGGAAAGAAGGATCAACGACCTTGATCCTGCAAAGAGAAATATCGGCATGGTTTTTCAGAACTATGCCATTTTCCCTCATCTTTCCGTAAAGGAAAATGTTCAGTTCGGTCTTAAGGAAAAGAAGCTTCCTAAGGCAGAAATCGCAGAAAAGTCCGAAAAGTTCATGAAGCTGATGCAGATCGACCAGTTTGCAGAAAGAAGACCGGACAGACTCTCCGGTGGTCAGCAGCAGAGAGTTGCTCTTGCAAGAGCCATCTGTATTGAGCCGGATGTACTTCTGATGGACGAACCTCTTTCCAACCTGGATGCCAAGCTGAGGGTTGAAATGAGAACAGCAATCAAAGAGATCCAGCACAACGTCGGAATTACCTGTGTATATGTAACTCATGACCAGGAAGAAGCAATGGCAGTTTCGGACCGTATCGCTGTAATGAGCGGCGGACAGATTCAGCACATCGGAACACCTAAGGATATTTATCAAAGACCTGCAAATCTGTTTGTATCAACATTCATCGGAAGATCCAATGTTGTAAGAGGAAAGCTCATTGTTGAAGAAGAAAAGTCCTTCATCCGGCTTGAGGACGGCTACAAGGCTGAAATCAAAGGGGTACTTCCCGAATTCATGCAGGATCAGGATATTATCCTTTCGATCCGACCGGAAGAGCTTATTCTTGATATGAATGCCACAGACGGAATCAAAGCAACTGTTGATGACTGTGTGTTCCTTGGTCTTAACACTCACTACTTCATTCATTTTGAAACGGGTGATAAGGCTGAAATCATTCAGGAATCAAGCATTGATAAAATTATCGAACCGGGTACGGTTGTTAACCTCAAGATCAATACGGAAAAGGTAAACATCTTTACTGCAGACGGCTGCAGAAACCTTTTAAGTGCGGAAAACGGACTTAACGGAGAATATCCGACAGTTAATCCGGAATTTGTTGCTAAACTCGGAAAGGAGGATTAACAAATGGCTAAGGCTAAGAGAAAGGATATCTGGCTTGTTATTTCCGTAATACTTCTGGGTGCATTTATCCTTTTCCTCTGCTATCCTATGGCAGGTCTTCTTAAACAGGCAACCATGGGCGTTGACGGAGGAACAAACCTTTCGCAGTTTGCAAAACTGTTTTCGACCAAATACTATACCAACACGATCATAAACAGCTTTAAGGTTACGATAGGTGTAACAATCTGTTCCCTGATTGTAGGTATTCCGCTTTCATATTTCTACAGCTTTTACAAGATCAAGGGCGCAAAGCTGATTTTCATCCTTGCACTTTTAAGCTCCATGTCCGCGCCTTTCATCGGTGCTTATGCATGGATCATGCTTCTTGGAAGAAGCGGTGCGATCACAGTATTCGTAAAGAATACACTGGGTATAACCCTTGGCAGCATTTACGGATTTAAGGGAATTCTTCTGGTTCAGACCATGAAATTCTTCCCGCTGGTATTTATCTACATGAACGGAGCTTTCAAGAATATAGACAATTCTCTTATGGAGGCTTCTGAAAACATGGGATGCGTAGGCATAAAGAGACTGTTCAAGGTTGTTTTAAGACTGGTTATGCCGACCATTCTTGCAGCAGCACTGCTGGTATTCATGCGTGCCTTTGCAGACTTCGGTACACCGGACTTGCTTGGTGAAGGTTATATGACCTTCCCGATCCTTATCTACCGAGAATACCTTGGTGAAAACGGAACAGACTTTGCCTTTGCAGCTGCAATTTCAATCGTTGCCATTCTTATTACCGCAATCGTATTCTTTGTTCAGAAATGGGCTACAAACAAGTTCGATTTCTCCATCAATGCACTTCATCCTGTAGAAAAGAAGGAAGCAAAGGGAATCGGCGGTGTGCTGATGCATATCTTTGAATATGTAGTATGCCTCATCGCTTTCCTGCCGCAGTTCTACATTATTTATCTTTCATTCAGAAACTGCAAAGGATCTGTATTCCATCCGGGATTCTCACTCGGAAACTATCAGGCAGCAGCAAAGAAGCTTCTCGGAAGATCCATTAAGAATACAACGGTTCTTGGCATTGCATCACTTATTATCATCATAGTAATTGCAGTACTTATCGCTTATCTGGTTGTAAGAAGACGCAGCCTGCTCAATAACACAATTGATACTTTGGCTATGCTTCCTTACATTATGCCGGGCGCTGTAATCGGTATCGCTCTTGTATCCGCTTTCGGCAAGCAGCCCTGGGCTCTTACGGGAACTCTGCTTATAATGATTATTTCTTTGGTAATCAGAAGAATGCCGTATACGATAAGATCGGCAACGGCAACATTGATGCAGATACCTATGAGTATTGAGGAGGCTTCTATTTCCCTTGGCGCATCCAAGCTGAAAACGTTTGCAAAGATAACAGTTCCAATGATGTCCAACGGTATAGTATCCGGTGCCATTCTTTCATGGGTTGCTATCATCACAGAGCTGTCCAGCGCAATCATTCTGTATAACAACAAGACCATTACGCTGACAATGTCTGCATATGTTGCAGTTAACCGCGGAAACGACGGTATCGCCTGCGCATTCTCCGCAGTATTGACAGTTCTCACAATAATATCCATGTTCATCTACATGGCATTCAATAAAGAGGGAGATATGAAGCTCTAAGCTTTTTATCGAAATAAAAGGTACTTTTTTTAGGAGGAAAAAAATGAAGAAACTTTTAGCAATTCTTCTTGCCCTTGCAATGGTATTCTGCCTCGCAGCTTGCGGCACACCAAAGGAAGAAGAAAAGAAGGAAGACCCGAATGCTCTTGAAAGCAACCTTGTTCTTTACTCTACAATGACTGAAGGAGACATCGATGCTCTCATCGAATGCTTCAACGAAGTATATCCTGACGTAGAAGTAGAAGTTGTAACAGGAACAATCGGCGAAACAACATCCAGAATCAGAGCTGAGGCTAACGACCCGCAGGGCGACTGCGTATGGGGCGGCTTCATGGATTCTGACGGAGACATGTACAAGGATATCTTTGATACAACATGGCTCTCCCAGTATGAAAAAGAAAAGTCCATGTATCCATCTCCAAACGGATACTACAACATGGACCACCTTTCCACGATCTGCTTCTGCGTAAACACAGATCTTGAAAAGGAACTCGGACTCAACATTACATCTTATGAAGACCTTCTTAACCCTGCTCTTAAGGGAAAGATCGTTCTTTCAGATCCTAACAGCTCTTCGGCTGCATGGAACAACCTCTGTAACATCATGTCCGTTTTCGGCGTTGACTCTGACGCTGCATGGGACTACATTGCAAAGCTTATGCCGCAGCTTGTAATCGTTGATTCTTCTTCCGTATGCTTCAAGGGACCTATGAACGGTGAATACGTTGTTGGTCTTACGTATGAAGACGGTGCTATCAAGAAGATTCAGGAAGGTGCTACAAACATCGAAGTTCGTTATCCTGACGAAGGTGCATCCGCATCTGCCTGCGGCTGCGGCGTTATCAAGGGAGCAAAGCATCCTAATGCTGCAAAGGCTCTTATTGATTTCGTAAACTCCGCTGAAGGACAGACGGCTCTCTCCGCTAAGCTTCAGGGAACATGCCGTTACACAAACGACAACTACAAGCTTGCTGAAGGCGCTCTGCTTAAGGATACAAAGGATATCAAGTGGGTCGTAAGACCTGTAGCAGAACTTGCTGCTAAGAAGGCAGAAATCATCCAGAAGTGGAACGATCTCTACGCAACAGTAAAGTAATTAAGTCCTTGAAAGAAATTATCCGGCCGCAGCCTCCGTGCTGCGGCCTTTTCCGAGTTAATGGGTTATGAAGTTATGCTTAAGAAATTAAAAGAAAAAGTATTTCAGGCAAATCTTGATTTAGTTAAACACGGCATGGTTATTTTCACCTGGGGAAACGTAAGCGGAATAGACCGCGAAAAGGGTCTGGTTGTTATAAAGCCGTCCGGCGTTGACTACGATAAAATGACAGCAAACGACATGGTTGTCGTTGACCTTCTGACAGGCGAGCTTATTGAAGGAAACTTAAGACCGTCGTCTGATACACCGACCCATCTTGAAATTTACAGAAGATTCAAGGAAGTGGGCGGCGTTACCCATACACATTCGGTGTATGCAACTGCCTTTGCTCAGGCAGGCATGGCCATTCCGGCTCTTGGTACCACCCAGGCCGATTATTTCTACGGTGATATACCATGCACAAGAGAGCTTACAAAAGAAGAGGTTGAAACTGACTATGAGCTTTCAACGGGAAAGGTAATCTGCGATCTTTTTGAATCAGCCAGGACAGATCCGATGGCTGTTCCTGCAGTTCTCGTTAAGAATCACGGACCCTTTGCATGGGGTAAGGATCCTGCAGAATCCGTATACCACGCAGTAGTTGCGGAAAAGGTTGCGGAGATGGACTTTATCAGTCTTTCCTTAAACCCGAAGACAGAGATGGATCAATATATAAAAGACAGACATTATTTCAGAAAACACGGTCCGAACGCATATTACGGACAGGATAAATAGGAGGATATTATGCCGGCTTTTGATAAAATGAAGCTTGAAGAACTTGTATGTAAAGAAGGCTTCAACTGCGAATGCGGAAAGCATCACAGCTGTCCTATGGAATATCTTAAAATAGAAAAGGGCGCGATCGGGTATCTTACGGAAATGCTCAGGGTCCTCGGCAGCAGTTATCCTATGGTCGTATGCGACGAGAATACTTATAAAGCAGCAGGAGAAAAGGTATGCGATATTCTTGATAAGGCAGGAGTCAGATATTTACTTCACATTATAGAATGCACGAACGGAAGCAGAATTGCTCCGGCAGAATGGGAGGTCGGAAGCGTAACAATGGCAATGGATCCTGAATGTGATCTTCTGCTTGCTGTTGGCAGCGGCGTTATCAATGATACATGTAAAGTTGTTTCATTTGCAGCAGGAAAAAAGTGCGCTATCGTGGGTACTGCGCCGTCGATGGATGGTTTTGTCTCAAATTCGGCTTCTATGGAAGTAAATCATGTTAAAGTTTCATTATATAATCATGCCCCGGTCGGTGTATTGCTTGACCCGGAAATTATGGCAAATGCACCTCTTCGAATGCTGCAGGCAGGCTTCGGTGATATGATGGCCAAATTCTGTTCACTTTGTGAATGGAGAATTTCAGCACTTGTGTACGGTGATGAATATTGCGAAAGCATTGCACAAATTATGAGAACTGCAATGGGAAAAATTTTAGATGCTTCTGACGAAATTATCAAAAGAGATCTTGCTGCGGTTCAAAAGATTGCCGAAGGCTTGATGCTTGCCGGAATTGCAATGTCTTATGCGAAAATTTCAAGACCGGCTTCGGGCCTTGAACATTATTTCTCGCATATGTGGGAAATGCAGGCTCTTGAAAGAGGTGAGGGTTATGATCTTCACGGAATTCAGGTTGGTATCGGAACAATTCTGACTTTAAAAATATTGAAGAAGCTAAGACAGGAAATTCCGAATAAAGAAAAAGCGCTTGCCTGTATGAAAGCCTTTGATGAAAAAACATGGGCTGAAAATGTTAACAGACTTTTTGGTAAAACCGCTCCCGAAATTTTCAAAATCGAGGAAAAGGCACACAAAAACGATCCTGTTTCTCATGCGAAGAGACTTGATGCAATAATCAATAACTGGGATAAGATTTGTAACATAATTGACGAAGAGCTTCCGGATTACGATTATTTATATAAAAAAATGGCAGCCACGGGAATGCCGCTTCATCCAAGCGATATAGGCATCAGTATAGATGATACTGTGGATGCATTCCTTGGTTCAAGGGATGTCAGAGCAAAATATCTGACATCAACACTTATTTGGGATCTTGGTCTTACAAAAGAGTATGCAGCCTTTGTAAGGGATGTTTGCGAAGATAATTAATGATGTATGATATAGTCTAAGGCTTCTTTTAACGAAGGCTGTACGGACACTGCCAGTGCGCGCATTTCGTCATTTGCCGGAAGCATATCCGGGACCATTATCGGCTTTGCGCCGGCTTTAGCAGCAGCTCTGATCCCGTTATACGAATCCTCAATTATAAATGCTTCCTCAGGTTTGCAGCCAAGAAGTTCACAGGCTTTTAAAAAAATTTCAGGATCCGGTTTTCCGTGTGTTACACGATCGCCGCCGATGACATATTTGAAATATTTATCAAACCCGGCCAGTCGGATTTCGTTCATTACGTCATCATAATCTGTGGACGATGCCAACGAAACTTCATATCCATGAGTTGTTAAATATTCAAGAATATAATCAACGTACGGTTTTTTTACAGGACCATCGGTATTGATATACTGTCGTACCAGATTTTCTTCTTCAATTTTAATTTGGTGAATAGGATATTGATCGCCGTATTCCTGTAAAAAAATTCGTTCGGTGGTTTCTTCGTTAGTGCCGATACAGCGCATAAAGGTTTCTTCAACATTTTGCATATTGTAAGGTTTTGTTGCCTCAAGCCAGCATTTTACGGTAAGTTCTTCGGTGTCAAAAAGAACCCCGTCCATATCGAAAATTACGTATTTCATAATTACTCCTCAATGTAATGTATACGCAGAGTATTATATAGAAAGAAGATGAAAAATTCAATGTTTAACAGAAAGTACAAAGGTTTTATATTTGATTGTGACGGAACTGCACTTAACACAAATGGAGCAATATTTAATGCTTGGCGTCTTACCGTAGCCACATTTAACAATAAGGTGCAATTAAAAGACGGCGATATATCCAAATATTTTGGTTACTCTGTTCCGGAGGCTTGTGCCGGCTTTTTAAGTGAATATGCAGAAAAGGATAATGATCTTTCTATTGATGAGGTTGTTAATACTTACTGGTCAAATCATACGGGACATCCTGAACTTATGAAAGAATACCCCGGACTGAAAGAGGCTATGCAATATCTTAAATCAAAAGGTGCCAAAATCATGATGGTTACTTCCGGACGACATAATATTGTATCAAACGAACTTAAATTTTTCGGAATGTACGATTTATTTGATGCAATTGTAGGGGAAGATGATTCTCCCGTGTTAAAGCCAAATCCTGAACCGGCATTGCTTGCCTGCAAGCTTGCAGGTGTTGAACCTGAAAACACATTATTTATAGGGGATGCTCCAAGTGATTTTTCCAGTGGAAACAGGGCAGGGATGGATACATGCTGCGTGCCGTGGTCTGTATGCGAAAGAGAAAAATTTACAGGAGACGGAGCTCCTAAAATATATATAAATTCAGCCGATGACTTAAAGGAAATGGTTTAAGAATTGTATGTTACTATTCAGTAGTCAGCCAGATTCGACAATAAAAAGCCTCAAACGGGGCATTTTTTGATGGTAAGAATAAATGTTTTACCTAAGTAGAAATCCATGTTCGTCTTTGGTACAATATGAATTGTAGCTTAAAGTATGATTCTCAAAGAAGGAATCGTAATGTTTTTAGTAACACTATGAGTGCCACGCAAATGAAAAAATCTATTATTAAACGCAACACTGTACGATTTGTTTTTATATTTGTTTTATTATTTGCAGTATGTGCATCTGTTTTAACTGGATGCGGTAATTCTAATCCTGAAGTAAAATGCAGACTGTCTAACTCTTAACATATGGACAAAAGACTTAAATAAAAGAATAAACCAGTTATGTTCTATATGCTATTTAAGAATAGGAACTTTGTAGAAGGGAATTCCAATTATGAAAAAAAGAATGTTAGTAGTTTTATTAGCAATGATTATGGTTGTAGGACTTTTGCCGACCACTGCATTGGCAAAAGATGCTTATGCTGACACTGTGGTGTATGGCATAATCCGTACTGCTGAGGCTGACAAACCTGTTGCCGAAGCTATGGCAATCAAAGACGGCAAGTTTATTTATGTTGGTGACGAGGCCGGAGCTGCAGCATACATTAAAGATGGCGTTACCGAGATTGTCGATCACCGAGGCAAAGGTATGGTAATGCCGGGTTGCACCGATGGTCATTCGCACTACACCATGAAATTTGGTATGGAAAATATGAAGGGCGGTCTTATGTTTTCAACAGAAGATGACAAAGAAGCTGTATTGCAAAAGCTTGATGCAGCCACTCTTGCAGCGAAAAAGGCCGGAAAAACTTCGCTATTTGGCTTTGGTTGGAACTACCTTACTTTTATGATAGATCCACTGACTTTAGAGGAACTGGACAGTGTCACACACGGGGTGTCAACGATAATATTTGATCAGGGTGGACACCATGCATTTTGCAATTCAGAATGTTTGAAGCGCAGCGGTATTATTGATGGTAAAGGCGGAGTTTTAATTAATGAAATAGATGGTGGTTATCTTGCGCTTGATGATAATGGGTATCCTACTGGATATTCTGAAGAACGTGTTACAGGTTATATGATGCGTATGGGTGGAATTGACCAAAATGAGACTATTGATGATCAGATTGCAGAAATTTCAATTCTTGAAACACAAGATTTACTGCTTTCCACAGGCTATACTATGGCACTGGACGGATGGAGTAATATGTTCCATCCAAGCAAACTCTATGCAGCTGCAAATCGTTTAGACAAAGGAGAAAAGCTTCATATTGTTTTCCCTATGACCTATGAGGTGGAGCCTTGGCAAACAGACATTAGCAAAGAAATTGATTATCTTGTTTCCCTTAATAAAGAATACGGAACAAATCATGTGCTTCCGGAATATTTAAAGATATTTATGGACGGTGTTGTTGAGACCAAGACAGGAGCACTGCTTGAGCCTTATAAGGATGGCACTGTTTATAAAAGCTTTTGGGCAGTTGATCGCCTGGCTGAAATCACTAAAGAGTGCAATGCAAAAGGTTTAACTGTGCATACTCATGTTATGGGCGATGCTGCTATTAAAGATACCACAGATGCCTATATCAAAGGCGGTGACGGAATACATCGCAATTGCATGGTTCATATGCGTAATGTACGTCAAGAAGATTATAAACGTTTTGCTGATAATAACATCGCATGTAGCGCCGGTATGACCTGGCATATTGCTAATAGCGACGAAGGCAATGCATATTTATCAGGGTACTTAGAGCCAGAATATATTTATCAAGCGTATCCAATAAAATCTTTCTTTGATGCTGGTGTTAAGGTATCCAGCCATTCAGATAATCCTGCTAACGAGCCTAGTCCGCAAGATCCTTTTGGAATTATGGAAATCGCTGTTACTGGACAAATGATAGACCCTGCAACGGGAAAACTGTTTCCAGTGTACGATAAGGATGAGCTGGTTACAATTGAACAGGCATTTCAGGGACTGACACTTAACGGTGCTTGGCAACTCGGACTCGAAGATGAGAGAGGCAGCATCAAGGTCGGCAAATGGGCAGACTTTGTGCTCGCAGATAAAGATGTTTTTACATGTGAAAGCACTGAAATTGGTGAGACAAAGGTTGTTTCAACATGGTTTGAAGGGAATATGGTTTATTCCGCACCTGGTTCAGATAATAATACATTTGTAGATGTTCCTGAAGGAGTATTCTACTTCGAAGCAGTCAATTGGGCTAAAGAAAACAAGATTATAGATGGACTTAATGAAACACACTTTAGTCCAAACGGCATAACAAGCAGAGCGCAGATGGTAACATTCCTTTGGAAGGCTGCAGGAAAACCTGAGCCAGCTTTAACAAGCTGTAAGTTTACGGATATAACGGATGTAAAAGAGAGTGAATACTATAAGGCAGTTCTTTGGGCAGTAGAAAAAGGTATTACCAATGGTACAAGTGAAACAACATTTGAACCTGAAAAAAATGTAAGCCGCGCAGAGGCAGTTACATTTCTTTGGAGATACGCAGGTAAACCTGTTGTAAATTATTATATGAATATGTCAGATGTAGTATCAGGAGAGTACTACACAGAAGCAGTTCGTTGGGCATTGTCTGAGAAGATTACAGACGGGACAACAAGCACAACATTCTCACCGAATGATGATTGCTCAAGAGGCCAGGTCGTAACATTCCTATTCAGAGATTTTGCGAAATAAAGACAGCTTAATGGGGCATCAACCGAAGTTGATGCCCTTGCTTTATATGGGGACTACTTGCTGTTAAACCCTAAAATTGCGAAATTATGGCGTTGGGAATATATGTCATGCAGCGTTAAATTCAAGTTCGCACTGACAAAGATAATCAAGTGAACAGTAACATTGTATGTTACTATTCAGTAGTTAGCCAAACTCAATAAGCTCGTACAAAATGCCTCTGAGAAAGGGGGCATTTTGTAGTGTGATTTTCAAAATAGCAAAGTTGAAAAAGGCATAAAGATTCCTGCGTCTGAGTAGAAAATCATATTCGTCTTTGGTACAATATGAACATGAAATCGTAGCTTATATTATGAAGCACACTGTATTGGGAATATATGGAATGCAGCGTTATATTTGAATTTGATATCGCATTGAAGTCATTTTATAGCTGTCATTTCTTTATTGATAAACTGTTAGGAACGTTTTATTATATCCTATGATTTTGATTTTGATACATATAGTGGTATAATGTTTTCGTTGAAAGGCTCAGTTTTTGTGAGCCTTTTACAGTACCATTAATTCTTTTTTCGGTGAAATTGTTTCGCCAAACAGGAGCATAGAATGACCAAAACGGATTTAAAATATTTCAAGATAATTGCAATGATGCAATCCGCTATCAGCAAAAGCGAGTCATATTATGACGCCATACGCAGCGGTCTAAAGATTATTGTGGACAATTCTCTGGCAGAATATGCCATCCTCTGGCATTTAGAAGATGCTGTGCTCCATCCTTATTATTGGATCTCACCAATAGATTTGACAAGTTCCACCTTGCTGGCCGATGAAGGACTTATCCAAGGCGTATTGACCGGTAGCAAAGCTGCTGTTTTAAATTCCACAGAAGAAGCATCCCCTGAGCTTGGGAAAATCATGGAAAATCTGAATGCAAAATCACTGGTTATGACTCCTTTCCATTTTGGCTCTAATGACCTTGGAATGATATTTTTCATAAGTACCTCTGACTCTTTCTCAAACGATGATGTAAATGCTTTTGAAATTCTGTCACTTCTTACTGAAATGTCCATGGGAGAATCTTCTCATGCATTTAGACAGTGGCAGGAAAAGAATACTATTATGTCCTGCAGCTCCATTTGCAAATCCTTTAAAAACGGAGATATTGTTACCAATGTTCTCAAAGGCGTAAACTTTGATGTTTTTGAAGGAGAATTTCTTTGCCTTCTTGGAGAAAGCGGCTGCGGTAAATCCACCTTTTTAAATATTATCGGAGGACTGGAACGTGCCGATGCAGGCAGCTTTTCCTTTATGGGAAAAGAATACCAGAATGCCTCCGAAGACGATTTGACTGAATACCGACGCAAAAATATCGGCTTTATATTTCAGTCCTATAATCTTATGCCGAATCTGACTGCCAAACAAAATCTGGATCTGATTGCTGAGCTTGTTGATAATCCGATGAGCTCTGCGGAGGCATTAAGTCTTGTGGGGCTTTCAGACAAGCAAAACAGCTATCCATCACAACTTTCAGGAGGGCAACAACAGCGCGTATCCATTGCAAGAGCACTTGTTAAAAATCCAAAGCTACTCATGGCGGATGAACCTACTGCCGCACTGGATTACAGTACCAGCCTTGAAGTACTTCAGGCTCTTTCAGACGTGGTAAAAAGCGGAACGACATTGATAATGGTAACACACAACGAAGAAATTGCCCGTATGGCAAATCGTGTTGTTCGATTTAGAAATGGCGAGGTTTATGAAGTAACGGTTAACAATAATCCAAAACCTGCCTCAGAGCTTGTATGGTAACGGAGAGCGAATAATGAAGAAAACACGGATTATTGAGCTGTTCAAAAATTTCAAAAAATCATTTGTAACATTCTTTTCTATTGTGCTTTTTGTATCGCTTGGTCTTGCATCTTTTCTCGGCCTTGAATGGAGCAGAGAATCTATTGCAGACTCCTTTCAAAACTATTTTGACGAGGGCAGCTTGCACGAATACGAATTATCATACTTAGAAGGAATTGATACAGGTGATATTGACTTTCTGAAAACATTGCCGCAGATCAACGAAATTGAAGGACGATATGAAACCTATCGTTTTTGGAAAAGCAGCGATCAAAAGCTGCAGATACATGTTTATTCAATTACAGACAGACTGAACAAAATCACATCAATCGAAGGCCGTATGCCTGAAAAAGATAATGAAATACTTGTCGAAAAGGCATTTGCTGAAAAATACGGAATAGAAATCGGTAAAATTATAGAGTTTTCCCCAAACGACGAAGAGGCTATTCTCCTTAAAAGTGGCCGCTTTACTGTTACCGGTCTTGTGAAAACGGCTGAATATACCAGCATTTATTCGGATACTTATGGTGTGAATCCTCTTACAGGCTGTGTTGTTAAAGGAATGATGTATTTAAAAGAAGAATCCTTCAGGACCGAGTTATATCAGGGTTATTCTTCCGTTCTTTTAAGATGCGACAGTTTAAGAGAGGAAAGCCTTTTTACTGATGCATATAATATCAAGGCTACCGAAACCTCCGACAGTCTTCGAAAAGTGCTTGACAGCCATTTCGATGAAAAGTATATTTCGCTTACATCAAAAGCTGCAAATCCATCCTATATTTCTGCAAAATCTATCATTAGTATTTTTGCAAAACTTCGAATTCCTCTTGCGGGACTTTTTGTTATTGTCGGTGTACTTGTTTGCTTTTTTGCAGTATCAAGAAATGTGTTTGATCAAATTAAACTCATAGGTACAAAAAAAGCACTGGGATTCTACAAAAGCGAAATTATGGCATCTCTTCTGATCTTCAGCCTTCTTTCAAGCCTTATCGGAATAATAATAGGCACAGCTTTGGCAAGGTATGCAATTGAATCCATCCTTGTCCAGGCTATACAAAGCGACTACCCTTTCAACAATATAATCTATGCTTTCGAATTAAAGGACGTTTTGCTTTTTGCCGCATTTGAAATAAGTATCATTCTTTCGGCAACATTTTTCGCTTCAAACAGCATACTGAAAAGGACTGCTAACAGTCTTCTTTCAGGAAGCGGCATGTGCTCCTTCAAAGAACGTCCCTACATGAATACGCGTGCTTATCAAAAGCTTTCTGTTCTCAGTAAAACAATTTTAAACAACATGCTGAGCGAACCAAGGCGAACACTTTCAACCATTGTCGGAATCATGGGAATCACAGCACTTACTGTATGTTCGCTTAGCCTCAACAATTTTATACAGTCTTCTTTTACTAAACAGACATCAAAAATCACAAAATATGATACTGTGCTTTATGTAATGCAAGACTTGGAAAGCACAAAAGAAACAGAAGCTTTTCTGAAATCAAAGGACATGACTTGCTGCGGCATAATGTCAACCTACGTAACAATAAAATCCCCTGATGGGCAAGAGCTTCTTACAAGCATTTATGTTGTTGAGGATGACGAGCAGTTCTTGAAACTGTTTGATCTTCACGACGGAAAACATAGCTTTACTAAACTAAGCGGATTGTATTCCTCTGTTTCCTACGGCAAAGAATTTCACCTCGACCCTGGTACAGACATGAAGCTTTCCGATGCGTTTGGAAAAGAACACTCAATTCCTGTAAGCGGTTACTTTGATTATTATCTAATTCAGAATCAGCTGATTATAGATAAAGAAAGCTTTGAAAAAGAATTCGACATGACATTTGAAGTAAATTCAATTCTTCTGAACAGAGGGGACAGCTCTTTGCAAACACTAAACGAAGAGCTTTCCAATAAAAACGGTTTCATTAACATCGACGATTACTATGCCCTATCAAAGGAATCCTTTAACGGATTTGCGGCAGTATTCTTTTTAGTTGTGGGGGCATATATTGCAATAGCCGTATTAATGGCGCTTATTGTAGTCATGAATCTGCTCGACATGTTTATCATGGAGAAAAAATACGAGCTAATCGTATTGCGCATCAATGGATTCCGCTCAAAGCAAGTAAAAAAATATATCAATGTTGACACTGCAATTTTGTCTGTTACAGGAACCGTGCTTGGACTGGTGCTTGGCATCCTCATGGGAAATATATCACTCGATGCTTACCGTACTGCCAGCATTTATTTTGAAGGCGGAATTGATTTTCCTGCCGCTCTGATCGGAACTTGTTTAACATTCGTACTGGTACTTTCGGTAACATTACTCAGTACAAAAAAGATCGATCGTTTTAAGCTAAGCGATATCAATGCATAATATGAACAATACTAGAACTTCTTCAGAGTGGAATATCGTAAAAGGGCTCGGTGCACTTGGGCTTCCTTTTGTACATACCGTAGAAATCTTTATTCTTTGCGAACTGGTCGGAACACAGAATTCGCTGTTTTGCAATACTATCATGTCGCTGACTGTTTTCGGCCCTTCGATATTTATGATTTGCATGGGAATGAGCAATGCCAAAACGATGGAGCCAAAGGCACTGTTTCGTTATGGACGAATTTTGCTGTCTATCGGATTACTGCTTAATCTGCTTCGCTCAATACTCCCGGCGATTTTAGTTGCAACTGTGGCGGGCTCCACAGCTGATCACCTTATATCCTTCATTTTTATGTCGGATATTTATTTGTTCGCCGGTTTGTTCTATATACTTCTGTGTATTTTTCGCCATCTTAATATTTCAATGACAGGTATTGTAATCATTTCTCTCATCATGCTTGCTGTTAACGACCTTTTTGGCGGATGTTTGAAAGCCGAAAGCGAAACACTAAATGCCATTATGGGGAACCTGATATATATTGACGACGGCTCAGTTTTTCCTCTGCTTTCATGGACAATCTTTCCCGTATTTGGAATGCTGATAGATATTATTCTTTCAAAAAAAAGTTCTACCGAAGCCAATAAGCTTTGCCAAAGAGTCTGGCTAATCGCCGTTGCCGTTTTTGGCGCTACTATTACCGGTCTGCAACTGTCAGGGCTTAATGCCTTTCAAATTGCCGTATCCCCACTGAATGAGTACAAAACAGGATTCCTAAATGTTTTGCTGGTTCTTTGTATCAACTTGATTGTAATCATTCCGCTTCGCTTTCTTATTGGCGATATCCAAACAGAAAAAATTACTGCATTTTTAAATTGGCTTTCGGCTAATCTAATGGTGTTCTACTTTGTCAACTGGTGTATTTTGACACTGGTTTGCTATATTATTGCAGCAGTATTATTCACAACACAGCAAAACGCAAGCATCGGGCTTATGTTGTCGATTGCCGTTTTAACAGATGTGCTGACAGTTTTCATCATCCGAAAATGGGGTTTTGCAATCATGAAAAAAATAATGAAAGTAGTACGAGTATAAAAGGAGCATATATCATACAAAAATGTTGGAAGAATTGAAAAGTATAATTAAAGAAGCTTGTCCGGAAATCAACGTTTCGGAAATAACAGAAGATACCATGCTCTTTTCAGACCTCGGGATAGATTCACTGCGTATGGTTCTGGTTATTATAGAGATAGAGAATCACTTTGGACTTAATATTGATAATTTCCCTTCACTTAAAACAGTAGACGATCTTGCCAACTTTGTAGAAGAACTGTGTAAAAAGAAGGAACTAAATAGCTAAATGCGATAATTTTAAGGGCAGCATTTGAAGATTTGCTCAAATTAGTTTATAATAAATCGGAAGAAAAGGAGGATGTGTTTATGGTTTATACAGTTAAATGCATTTGGGATGAAGAAGCAAAGGTATGGGTTGCTGACAGTGATGATATTCCGGGATTAGTATTGGAATCCGGATCATTGGATGCCTTAATGGAACGCGTCAAAATTGCCGCTTCTGAGCTTATTGAGCTTAATAAACTTCCTCAGAATTCAATGATACATTATATATCAGAAAAAACTCAAAGGATGTATGCATAATGGCTGAATACGAGAAAAAGGTCAGAGAAATTCTGAAAGCCAACGGATGCACTTTTGTGCGCAGAGGCAAGGGCGATCATGATATTTGGTATAGTCCAAAGTCAAACAGAAATGTGACGGTAGATACAACTATTAAGTCTCGTCATACAGCAAATGCAATAATGAAACAATCGGGGATTGATTACAAATTCTAAAAGCTGTCTTTCAGATGGCTTTTTTTATGCGATTTTTCAATAAGCGATGCATCGCTAAATTCGAGCGTAGAATATGAAAAACATGCCGATGGGAATATATGTCATGCACCGTTAAATTGTAGTTCGATACGTCCAAAATACAAGTCAAAATCTGATTTTAAGCGAAGTGGTTATTACCGTTATTTACGAAATGCAGCAATTGCAATGTCATAGACATTTTGATGCTGCATTTTTGCTGTTTCGATAATTGTTAAGGCATCACAAATATACTGTCCTCCAAGGTCGCTTCGAAGGACAACAGCCTGCTTTTGCTTACGCTTGAATTTACGAAGCTGCCTCTCGCTTATGTTATTTGTACAATCAATTTCGGGGTGAGATAGAAAATATAAATGATCCGGCATATAATCCCGCAATCGTTTGTAAAGGTTATATCCATCCAGGAAATAGTTTGACGGTGGATGTTCTTCATACTCCTTAGCCGCTATATCAAGGATAGAGGAATACTGATCTTTTAAGATCCTGATTTCATCCTTTGAAATTCCGTCCTTATTAATATTTGCTTTATGAATCATGTCTTGAAGAAGATCGTGCATTTTCTTGTGCCACGTCAGATTTGGTTCATACTCTGCTGCTCCCACAAGGTATCTTAGTACATGAGCAAGGCATTCCTGATGGGATGAACCGTATGAATAATACGATTTATCATGATCATGAACTATAGTTCCTTCGAAGTTTTTAACAGGAGTTTGTGATAGCCCGTCATGCCCTTTATGCTCCAGATGTTGATAGAGTGCGTGCTCCTTATCTGTACAGACAATTACGGTTTTTCTTTTGCCGTTTACGTTGCTTACAGTGGCATCGGAATAAAGGGTATCTGCGTGGGTCAGAATAGAAAATATTTTATTCCGCTCACTTTCTGTTGCTGCAGAAAACTCTGATGAAAGGTTGCAGATTGTGCCTGCCGAAATATTAATAATGCCTCTTGTGATATCTGAAATGCATTGACTTGTCTTTGCAACAGGTACATTGTAATAATTGTTTAAAAGAAAAGCTAAAGCTTTTACAGACGACCCGTAATTAACGCTGCTTGTCAAGCATTGCGGAAACGCTGCGTGGCATCTTGTTCCGGTCTTCCTGTTTCGGTATTCTTCTGCAATATAGTCGGTTACATTAACAGAAATCGATATATCAATAAGCTGCCTTATGATATCTTTCCCGGTAGGGTACAAATCAGGATCATAAACTATTTCATCCGGAGTAGGTATAAAGACGGGCTCTCTTGTAGCCCGCAGTTTAGAGATGCTGTGTGGTTCGTGGCCTATTTGAGCACCAGGCTTCTTTCCTGAAGGCTTTCTGCTGTTTGGAACTTTCTTTCGAAATGGAAGTGATGATGATGGAAGGGAAGAATTTTCGAAGTTGGTATTTAGCTTTCTTTGAAGCTTTGCGGTAGTTCCATTAAGCATGGCTACTTCTGCTTCAGCCTTTTCAGCGCGAAGCCTAAGAAGTTCGTTTTCTTTTCTTGCATCTTCAAGCTGCTCTTTAAGATCCGAAATCTCACTTACAAGCTTAAATCTTAAAACCTCCATCTCTTTAAAGTGAGCTCTTGTTTCTTCTCTTTTGCGTTTCTCTATTTTGTTAAGCTGCTCAAGATGCCTTATATGACGTTCTAAGCTTTTCTTTTCTTCTATTGGGAAAAGACCGGACAGCTGCTTTTCAAGGCGTGATACTTTTGCGCGAAGAGATATTACTTCCCGTCTTTGCAGTTCATGTGCCTCTTTTAAAGTCATCCAGTCTCCTCCTTCCGTAGATTTTAAAAGTATTATTTTGAAGCCTTAATCCTTACGATTTCCTTTTTAAGCGCATCAATCTGAAGCTTAAGTTGGCGGTTTTCTTCTTCCAGCTCTAAAATGCGTTTATCTTTTTCTATCTCAGGGGAGACAGCCTTTTTCTTAGCGCCTTTGTTTCGTCCGTCTGTAGGAATCATTTCTCCGGTACTTGGATCAATTTTGCCTATGAGTGTTCTTTTAGCTCTGGAGCATTTCTTTTCTTTGTCGTAGAAAGATTTAGAGTCATAGACATAGGTAATGCCGGATCTTTTGTCATACTGCTTTATGATAGCCATAAATTCCTCCTTTAGTGGTTATGAGTATATAATAACACATAACGATATAAATTGCAATAGAAAAACGCTAAAATTTCAATATTTTTCAGCGTTTTTCGTAAACAATTTGACGTTATGAGATTAGTGTTTCTGGCTAACTACTGAATAGTAACCATTGTATTGTAAAGTGACAAGCCTGTGCGTATTTTTGCACAGGCTTTTTATTATAATCGAATAAACCGTATGTGGCGCAGGTTATAATGAGTTTGTAAAGCTGAAAAATTTTAAAGAGATGTTGACAAAAGAACAATTGTTCTGTATAATTGATTTGAACATTTGTTCTGAAAGGTGAAAGGTTTTTAAAATGAAAAGATACAGAATTAAGAATTCAAAAAGGTTTACGGCATTTCTTACATGTTTAACATTGCTTTTGATTTTTGCAGGTGGTTCATTAATCGGACTTTATGATGCAAGCTCAAAAGATATTTCCGGATACACAACGATCAGGGTCCAGCCGGGAGATACGCTGTGGAACCTTGCCAAAACTTACGGACCTGAGAATGCTGATATAAGAGAAACAGTTTATAATATTTGTAAGCTTAACGACGTAACGGCGGAGACATTATATGCCGGTTTATTCATAACAATACCTAACAATTAACTGACAGACGATATATTTATCGACCAATTAAATAAAACCGCTTAAATCGGCGATTTTAACTTCGTTCATTATAAACGTTGAAATTTCAAGGGTTTGTAGATTTGCACCGACCTGTAGATAGAAATGCAGCAAATAATTACATACCGGCAATAGTAATAACAAGGCGTAATGTTGGATTTACTGCATTTAACAAATTTATGTATAAGCTATATGAAACAATAAAGCTTCAGGACAAAAATGCGGCAAACTGAGAACATTAGAATTCGATCTGGAGATGTTCAATGCTTAGAAAGTAGCACGGATATGACTTGAAATGAGCCAAATTCGTGCTATAATATTATATATCCTATTTCGCATAACTCATATTTAGCGAAATAAGGGTGGATGAAAGTGAGTTTTTGATGAGTACATACATTAACAATGAAACCGGACATCATTTCAGGATCGACAAGCTCCCTGCCCCGGACTTTCTGAAGGAATACTTGAACTACATAAACACGATCGAAGAATTGACTGTAAGGACCGTTGATAACTATTACATTCTTTTAAAAGGATTTTTGGGTTGGGCGCATTTGAGATTCATTGGAGAAGAACTCTCAAAAAAAACAATTGAAGCCTCTGATATTTCGCAAATGCCATTCAGAGAAATCGAAGTTCTTACCACTCAAGATCTGCATGAGTATCTTTCATTTGCAAAAGACGAACTTGAAAATTCCGAGACATCAAGAAGCTACAGACTGACCGCCATCAAGGGACTTTATAAATACTATTCAAAAACAAACAAAAGACTTGAAGAAGATCCGGCGGCTGATATTCCCTTTCCCAAACGCGAGAAAGCTCTCCCTCGCTATTTAACGGAAGAAGAAAGCATCCGGCTTCTTGTTGCCGCTGCCGGAAATCCTGAAGAACAAACCTTCTCGAGTGTAAGAGATTTTTGCATAATAGCTTTTCTTATTAACTGCGGAATGCGTTTATCCGAGCTTGTCGGGATCAGTTTGGGAGATATATCCTACGCAGATAATTCATTAAGACTATACGGTAAAGGCCGAAAAGAAAGAATCGTTTATTTAAACGAAGCATGCCGCAATGCACTTGAAAACTATCTTCCGAGAAGAGCTCTTATTAAAAATGCATCTTCCAAGCCCGCTCTTTTCATTTCCGAACGCGGCGGCAGCAGACTCACCCAAAGGCGTATCCAGCAAATCGTTGAAGATAAATTAAAGCTTGCAGGGCTTGAAGATAAAAATATTTCACCTCATAAGCTTCGCCATACCGCAGCTACTCTTATGTATCAAAACGGAGAGGACTTGCTGGTTCTAAAAGAAATATTGGGCCATTCCAATGTTTCGACCACCCAGATATATACTCACCTCGGCAATACGCAGGTTCGTGATGCGATGGAGCATTCTCCCCTTGCGAAATTTAAACCAGAAGAGAAAATAACTCCGCCATGAGCATAAGTTCATAAATCTGATCCTTTGCTTTTTTTCTCAATTATTTTACTTACAAGAGCTGTAGTTAAAAGAATTCTTTTGCAGAAAAGCTTACGCATATGCGGATTCTACTTATGCATACCAATATGGAATTTGCAAAATATTCTCTCGCAGCATTCCGGGCATCGGGCACATACATATTACTGCCCCCATGCCGCGCTTTTTCTCGGGCAAATCATCCAGTACCTTGAATGCAGATGTCATATAATATGAAACGAAATATCTAATGCATTGTGGCTTCTTGTATCCAGATTCAGCTCTTCAATTGAATGTTCACACAATGATTCCTTTATGTGAATCCATATAAGATTGAAGTATTATCTGTGCAGCCATTTTATCTACATATTGTTTTCTGTTTTCGCGCCTTACTCCGGATTCCATCAATACGTTTTCAGCAATCTTAGTTGTAAATCGCTCATCCTGAAATTCAACAGAGACCTTAAGACCCATAGATCTGCACTTATTGCTAAGAAGCTCAACAAATTCCCTGACCTTTTGTGTCTGAGGA
Organism: Anaerovoracaceae bacterium; assembly: GCA_045616985.1. Lineage (GTDB taxonomy): Bacteria > Bacillota > Clostridia > Peptostreptococcales > Anaerovoracaceae > RUG13409. Next base: position 3,539 of record JAZLHU010000042.1, on the reverse strand, counting down.
GAATCTTCGCCGGAAAGCATCAGGGGCAGTCCGCAAATAATCTTTTCAGCTTCGTATTCTTTAGCTAATTCAACAATTTTTGTTGTATCTTTACGGATTCCGATCCTTTCAATAGTCGTAACACCCTGCGCAGATATAAACAAGGGGTCGCTTACTGCAACCCCGACCGTTTTATCGCCGATGTCTAATCCCATCCAGCGCATTGCTTGACCTACTTTCCAAGAAACTTTATTAAAAGCTCTTCAACAAGATCATCCCGCTCAACCTTACGAATAAGGTTTCTTGCATTGTTATGACCTGTTATGTAGGAAGGATCTCCCGAAAGAATGTATCCAACCATCTGGTCAATTGCGTTATACCCCTTTTCCTCTAAAGCAGCATAGACGGTATTGAGTATTTCTTCTGTTGTCTGTTCGTTTTTCTTTTCAGGATTAGTAAAAAGAATAGTGTTGCGTTCCATAACTGCCTCCTTTTTTATTTATCTAAAAGCGTCTCTGCTAAAGCAAATGCTTCAGGAAGCTTACTTGCATCCTTTGCACCGGCCTGAGCCATATCAGCTTTCCCGCCGCCGCCGCCGCCGCATACTGCAGCAATTTGCTTAATCATATTTCCGGCATGATACCCTTTTTCAAGTAGATCATCCGTAATGGAAACCATAAGAGTAAGCTTTGGTCCGTTTACGGTAGCAAATACCATAACAATTGATTTATATTCAGCCTTGATACTGTCTGATAATCCGCGAAGATCATCGATGCCGGCTCCGTCAAACTGCTTTGTGACAAGCTTAACACCGTTGATTTCCTTTGAAGATTTAATCAGGTCATCAAGCCCGGAATTCATATTTGCCCTTTTGAGTTCTTCAAGTTCTTTTTTAAGCGCTTTAAGTTCTTCGTTGACTGCTTCAACTTTACGAGCAAGATTAGCAGGAGTTGTCTTTAACTTTTCGGATATTTCGTTAATAACAGCTTCTTCTTCAGAAAGCATTGACTTAACAACAGAACCTGTAACAGCTTCGATTCTTCTTACTCCTGCAGCAACGCCTGATTCTGAAATAATCTTAACAGAGCCGATCTGACCGATGTCAGCAACATGTGTTCCACCGCAGAATTCCATCGAGAAATCAGGAACGTTTACAACTCTGACGTTTGCACCGTATTTTTCACCAAAGAGCATCATAGCGCCAAGCTTCTTTGCTTCTTCAATGGGAAGTACCTGAGTATCAACCGGTGTAAATTTAAGAATTTCGTTGTTTACGATATCTTCAACAGCTTCAAGATCTTCTTTGGAAATGGCTTCAAAATGAGTAAAGTCAAATCTTAAGCTGTCCGGAGTAACAAGAGAACCGGCCTGTTCAACATGCTCGCCTAAAACTATTCTGAGTGCCTTCTGGAGAAGATGTGTTGCAGTGTGGTTTCGTGCGATTGCATGTCTTCTGCATCCGTCAACAACAGCCGTTACGCTGTCTCCGGTATTGACTTCACCTGAGGTGATCCTGCAATGGTGAACGTATACACCATTTGTTTTACTTGTATTTGTAACTACAGCCGTAAATCCGTCAGCCTGAATAAGCCCTGTATCACCAACCTGTCCGCCGCCCTCACCATAGAATGGGGTTTGGTCAAGAACGATTCTTACATCCTCGCCTTCGGCAGCGGTTTTTAAAGTACTCATTCCCTTTACGATTCCGAGAATCTCAGCCTCAGCGGCAAGTGATTCATAACCAAGGAATTCTGTCTGGGGATAATCCTTGTACATAGCAGCCTCATCAACCCAGCCTTCATTGTCTTCGTCTTTTCTTGCTGCCCTTGCCTGAGCTTTTTGAGCATCCATGCAAGCCTTAAAGCCTTCTGAATCAAGCTGACATCCCTCGTCAGCAGCCATTTCTTCTGTAAGCTCTATCGGGAATCCGTAGGTATCATAAAGTGTAAATACCTGCTCGCCGGTAAGTTTTGAGCCGTTTTTCTTTTTTGCTTCGGCAATATATCCTTCAAGGATGTCTGTTCCTTTATCAATTGTTGCGGCAAACTTGTCTTCTTCAATACCGATTATTTTTTTGATGTATTCCTTGCGTTCTATGAGATCGGGATATGCGTCTCCGGATGTTTCAAATACTTTTTCGCAAAGCTCCTTCAGGAAGGCTTTCTTAATGCCAAGGAGCCTTCCGTGTCTTGCTGCACGTCGCAGAAGTCTTCTTAAAATATATCCTCTTCCTTCATTTGAAGGAAGAATTCCATCACAAATCATGAAGGATACTGCTCTGATATGATCGGTAATGATCCTTATTGAAACATCGGATTTGGCTGCACCATCCTGATATTCAACACCGGAAAGCCGGCAAACCTCCTGACGGATAGCCTGCATGGTATCAACGTTATAGATAGAGTCTACGCCCTGCATTATGCAAGCCATTCTTTCAAGTCCCATACCGGTATCTATATTTTTATGTTCAAGCTCAAGATAAGAACCGTCTTCCTGTCTGTCAAACTGTGTGAATACATGGTTCCAGAATTCCATATATCTGTCACAATCGCATCCCGGTTTGCAATCAGGTTTTCCGCATCCGTATTCAGGACCTCTGTCGTAATAAACTTCGGAGCACGGACCGCACGGACCGGTTCCGATTTCCCAGAAGTTATCATCCTTTCCGAGTCTTACGATTCGTTCTTCAGGCATACCGATCTCATCCTTCCAGATGTTATATGCCTCATCATCTTCTTCGTATACCGTTGCCCAAACCTTTTCGGGCGGAATACCGAGCCATTTTTCAGATGTGATAAATTCCCACCCCCACGTAACTGATTCTCTCTTGAAATAATCTCCAAAGGAAAAGTTACCGAGCATTTCAAAATACGTAGCGTGTCTTGCCGTGTGGCCGACATTATCTATATCGTTGGTTCTGATGCACTTCTGACATGTTGTCATTCTGTGACGCGGCGGCTCTTCTGTGCCTGCAAAATATGGTTTTAATGGCGCCATGCCGGCCGCTATAAGTAAAAGACTCTTGTCGTTTGCCGGTGGAACAAGAGAATAACTTTCATGTCTTAAGCAACCCTTTGATTCCCAGAAAGATAAAAATTTCTCTCTGATTTCGTTAACGCCCATATACTTCATGATATATATTTCCTCGTATAGTATCTTTTAGATACCCTTTCTTAATTATAATAAACTATAATTATCAACTTTGTTCGTTCAATAGGCTTGGTTAAGCCCATGATATAATTGTCCCAGTGTCAATCAGGTAATAGTTCTTAATTTTCCTGTTGAACCATAATGGTTGCTTCATTGAAAGTCTGTTCCCCTGACATGGAAGTTAGCTTCAAACCGGCTGGCTGTTTGCTTAAGTTTTGGACAACCATCTTGCAGTGTGGTTTCGCATCTGTCCTTCTTAAGCCGGATTCTTATATGCGAGGGTGTCGATGCTCCATGATCATGGGTTTTACCAAGCCGATTGAACACTTTAATACCACTCGAAAGGAGGTGACCTTTAGCATGAACACACTTTACGTCGGTATTGATGTCAGCAGCAAATCCAATGTCGT
>JAZLHU010000041.1:0-19444 GCA_045616985.1 Anaerovoracaceae bacterium | reverse complement strand
GCACAGATTGCGAGCAGCAACATAACTGATAATATTTTTTTCATTTGGAGTCTCCTATGACAATGCGTCCGTTGACGTTCCTCAGTGTTCCTGCTGTGCTGGAAAGGCTTTCAGCTTCGTCTGAAGCAGCAAATACAGCATCATCCAGACTCAGTTCCAGAATATCACCGGCTCTGACGCTTCCGCGCAAGCGGAAATCCAGCAGCAGAAGCACATTACCTTGATCCTGAAGGAGTTCTTTTGAGAAGGCGTTTTTCCCTCCGGTCATGTCAATATACATGATATTAATAATCCCTGTTTCATTGGAACGGGCTACATTTACATTCCATTCAGGCATTGCCGTTCCGGAAATGCTTTCGCTGTTTTTGATGATCACGTTTCCTTCTGATATTCCCAGAAATTCAAGCTTTGCAGGGTCAAAGCTGATACTGAAGCTCGCAGCAGGATAAACGGTTTCGCCTAACGACGTCAATTGTAATTCAAGCGAAAAAGGTTCTCTGTCCTTTTCTTCCATTTTCGCAGGCGTTTCTACCATAACCGCAGGTGCGGAGGAGAGAACCCCTCCGCGATGCAGAAGCAGAAAAAGGAACACAAGAAGAAGGATCAGCAGGACAGCGCCCATGATGATTGTTTTCTTATAATTCTTTTTCTTTGGTAAATTCATTTAATCCACCGTGTTTTTAACAGTTGCAGCATAGTTGACGATTGCAAACTCACTGCCATCCACAAAATACTCGACGATTGCGAGTACATCAAATGTGTTGATCCGGCTGTCTCCTGTCACGTTGGCCGCAAGAATCTCATCGTCATTCGGTGCGTTGATTTTTCTCAGCCAGTAATTAACGGTATTCAGCGCGTCCTGCGCGTTAATGATCCCATCGCTGTTGGTATCACCGAAGGTCAGATCCGCGTTTCCGGTACCGAATGTATAATTCGCGCTGTCGATAAATCCCTCCAGCGACATATCGGAGGGGATCATTGCAATATAGGTGGAGACGCCGGTTTTTTCAGAAATGGCATCGTTGTAGAGCATGGAAATGCAGTCCGTCCCGTCGTTATATGTAAGCTCGGCCCCTTCCTGAATACCTGTTATTGCGACAGCAATAGCCGTTTTTGACGCAGGAATCAAATCAACGTTGTCGCCGGTATAGAGCGCTTTGACCGTAAATGTAAGGCCACTGCTCAGAGATGCTTCCGCGACAGCGGATTTTGTATCGACCACCAACATGGTATCCGTTGCAGACGATTTCTTAAAGCTCATGCCGGTAATGGCAAGGTTGATGGACTCATCGGTCAGCGTTTTTTCGAGCTTACACTTCAGCGTCATCAGCTCGATTGGGGAAGTCGCTGCGTTGTTGGTGATTGCATTGCCTCCGTCAGCATCAAAGTATACGATCCTGAGCTTGCCGGTTTCCTTTTCGAGGCTCCATTGTACGTCACCGCCGCCGATGCTGGAACCCATCACGACATCCGTAACATCAATGCCCTCCGGCACCGTTACGATCGCATCAAACAGTCTTGCATCCGTCGGGATAACTGTGAGCGTGACTACCGCATTGAATTTCGTTCCGGCCTTGTTCTCGATATTTTCGGGAATTGAGATTGCAGCGCTGGGCCCATCTGTCGGAGCAGACGATGTTTTCACATCACTCATGTCATAAAGTGAAGTTTTTCCGGTTGCATAACGATCGTAGGCGACCAGTGCATAGCAGGCCTGATCCGTCGCCATACCATTTACTTCGCTTTCGCCGCTTGACGCAAGAACATGAGCAAAGCCCTTCACTTCGGGAAGATAGAAGCCGAGAAGCGCATCGAGGGCAGAACAGTTGTTTTTGACAAAACGGCTGTCTTTATCTGCATCGATCCCCCATGCAGATAAAGCGGTAATGACCTGTGCAATACTTTCAGAGTTTACAGCCCCCCCCAGGAATAGAAGCCGCCGTTATCCTTCTGAATGCCCGAAAGTGCGTCGATTGCCCTGCTTGCTGCCGCGGATACGTTGGCATCATTTTTATAGTTTACAAGCGCCTGCAGTGCCATAGATGTAATATCCGGATCGGCCGCCGTACCGGAAAGTGCCCAACCGCCGCCTGCAAGCTCTTTTCCAAGTATAAAATCAATGCACTGCTGACGCAGGGTGGTGTCGGTCGTCGGATAATTCCTGGTGTCCAGTGCAATCAGGGTAAAGATCGGACCATTGATGCCCTGCTTCTTGATCCAGTTAAAACCGTTTGCATCATAGGCGCCCAGCACATTAACACCGCCCACGTCGGTAGGATCTTTTCCAATGGCAGCCAATGCCATAATAAGTCGTGAGTTTTCCGTCGATTTATTATTGTCCAATGCACCGCTTTGATTTACAGATGCAGCCTTGGAAGCTACAGTTTCGGCAACGCGGGCATAATAGTCTTCAAAATATTGATCGCCAACATTGAAGTATCCGCCGCGTGCAAGAGAGATGACGGTCCATTCGCCACCGCTGGTACCGAATGCCGGAGCAGGAATATCGGTCGCAAGCTGTTCGAGTGTCGCATTAAGGATCGTCTTGTAATCTGCCGTCTGCGCTGTACTGCCGGTAACGGTCACAATGGCGCTGACAGGAGAAGAAACGGCCTCACCTTCGCCTGCATCAATGCCTTCCGCACCGTCGCACCAGACGTAATAGGTGCCTGCTGTCGGGAATGTGATGGAAGCTGCACCGCTGCTGTCCGTCGTTGCGGTGCCAGTCGCGGTTCCGATGGTCGTGCCGTACTGGACCGTATAGCCGGACTCAAATACTGTCACCGGATCACCCCCGAAGCCACCGCCGACGCGCTTGAGCTTTACCGAAACCGCTTCGCCTGCTGCAGCGCTGTACTGATGCGTCACATTACCGTTTCCGTCAACGAAATAATGGAAGCCTGCTGCGCTGTCTGAATAGAAGGACCAGCTTGAATAGTGGGCAACATCAAGAAAATCGCCGTCGGAGAGGACGATCTGATCTGCTGTTGCACCCCAGCCCGGTTCAATTTCGGGATATGCACCGTTGTAATAATACGTCATGTTTTCATCGCTAAAGCCAAACAGACCGCCCTGGAAGTAGATGCTGCCGGCATTGCCGCTGACCGTAACATCACTCCACTGTCCGCCCATGATGTTTTCATGGACATAGATAAAAAGCTGAAGCGCCGTGATTTGGGGCGTTCCGATGCCATCCGGATCATAGGCATAATCTCCGAGGCCATAGGATTCCAGGTTGATACTCTGGAGGTCGGATAGGTATACTTCTCTGTATGCCACTGCGTTGTTGTCTTTGTCATTATAAAACTGTCCGTCTTCACTGATCGTTATATACACGCTTTCGCCATCCTCGGCAAACACCGTAAAAGCCGAAAGCGGCCATAATCCCAGAACGAGCAAAAGAGCCAACAGTATACTGATAATACGTTTTTTCATGTTTTTAGTCCTTTCCTTAATTAGATTTCTTCTTTTTTTCGAAGATGGGCTTTAAAAAAAAATAAAGCCCAATAACAATGACATAACGCCACTGTTTTTGGACTTCGGTTCTTCCGATAGTTCCGGCCTCACAGCCTGTAAGCAGTGTTCGGAAAGCGGAATGGTTTTCTGCGTTTCCACGGACAGCGGTTTTTCATTTTTGACGGATACAACGACCTTCCCAAAACCAATCGTTCGGATTTGGAAAATGATTTTCTTCTCTTCCTCCGTCAGTTCTGGCGTTTTCTCCGTCATGCTTTTCACCTCCTCTCAGCAAACAAAAAATGCAGGCTGCCATAACGCAAGCCTGCATAAAAAATCCGTGCAGCATAGGCGCACGGACACTTCTCTTATAGGAGGCATCCGGTGTTGGCAGATTCCTTTACAAGACTCAGGATATCCTGACTTATCCGCAAAACCGCGGCTTCACAGTGACCCACTCGCGAGGCTTTTCACCTCATTCCTCCCTGCCGTTCCCGGCAAAGTCTTGTGTTTCTTATTCAATTCCGGAAAATTGTAGCACACCCATATAGAAAAATCAAGGTTTTTAGAGAAAGTTTTACCGTGAAGGTAGTTATTTTGCTGCAAACTATTTCAACCTTTCAACTCTATCTGTCAAAAGAGCAATAAAATCATTTTTTTGAGAAGAAGTAATGTATGATTCCTCACATATTTTGATTACTTTATCCACAGATTTTATGCATTTTTTAATCATTGCCTGAGCTGCATTATCCGCAATGCCGCAGGACTGTGCAAACTGAAGAAAATCTTTCTTGTTAAAATTCGACCTTTTGCCTCTGAGAGTTAATGCCGTTTCATCAGAATCTTCAGGGAGTATAAGGTTTACCGGCAGCATATCATATGCCTCAGACAACACAAATTGTCTGTTTCCAGGCGCAGTTTCAAGCAATGAAAAATTCTTCAGATGCATGTCTGAATTACCGGTGATATAAGACACAACAAGTCGCAAGAAGAACTCGCTTAAATCAAGACCGGGTCGTGTTGAATACGACTTGATAATTCCGGCGCATTTCTCGTAGGAACTTTTATATTTATCTTCTGTCAGACGTAGACTTAGCTGGCAGAAATCTTCCATTGCAAGGGATTTCTCGGAGATACGGTCTACGCGTTTCGTGATATAAGCATAACGCTCCCCCATTTTTATCAAACCATGGAGAACGGTTTTTACACCCATGGCAGCAGCAATGTCCATTACCATATCTTCCAATTCGGGCAGACATTCATATTCCGTTGATTGAGGTTTTAATATGTACCCGGCAGGATAACCGACAAGTGTGAGTCTTGGAGATTTTTCCCGACTGAGATGCACCGAAAGTTTTTTCTGAACGCCGGTTACAGTCAAACCCTTGTTTACACTTTCACTTGCAAGTGCTTCAAGATCAGCATCAGAGATATCAATTAGCGGAAGCTGATTACTGTCAAAGAACTTATTTGTACATAACATGACTAATCCTCCACGCGAATTGATACATCGCCGATACAATCCCGACATGCTGAAATTAATAACCCAAAGCGATCATCAGGATTCAGTTTCCAGTTTCGAACAACCACATCGAGCAACCAGCCTTCAGGAATCAGTCCGTCGAAAAACGGAAATAATACATTTGAAGAAAACGCAGCTTCCTGAAGCGGTAGAGTAAGACTTACAGCCGGACCATTATTCTTCACATAGCCTGCATCGTATTGGAAAGAATAGCCGTCATCCGTTTCTGAAATTATGCCGGCATATCTATCCTGAACATAAACATTTGCTTTTCTGAATTCGGACATTATTCATTCACCTTTCTTCCCGGTACTGCTTCCATTCCAAACATGGAAAGTGCTTGATTTACCTTGTCCATTCTAACAGTCTCCTTCCCCTGTTCTAAATCTCGGACAAACCTAAAACCTAGTCCGGAACGTATGGCAAACTCTTCTTGTGTGAGTCCGGCAAGTTTTCTTTGTTCTTTTACATATTTACCTATCGTAGTCATGTCATCATATTAAACCTTTTCGGGTACAATTTCAACATTTAAAATTTATTTTATATCCGTTCAGGTATAAAACCACCACTGAAAATAATATATACCCTAACAGGTATATTCAGAGCCCGTTCATTATAGACAAAATACATACGGTCTTTTAATCTGCTTTTAATCTGCTCATAGCTTAAATCTTGACATTTTTTAACAATGATATATACTATAAATAACAAAAGCACCGCAGTAAGCGGTTGGCTTTAGTGGTTAAATGAAAACCGCCCTAAAGCGCATTGGGGCGGTTTTTACGTTTTACTATTACTGTAATGGTTAATCCAGATACATGAAATGTAATTCGCATGGTATCACCTCCTTTCACAGAAGGTTGATGCCAACCGCCTTAGCTACTGCGATGCAAAATCATTATAAAAAAGCTCTTTTATATGGACATATTTAACGACAATTATATAGACATCTATTCTGACACATGGTATAATACATGTGGGAGGAAGGCAATGATTATTGGAAATGAAAGTGAAAAAATTGAATTTAAGTTAACTACAGGCGAAAAAAGAGAAGCTATGGAATCTATTTGTGCAATATTGAATAAGCATTGTAGTGGCACCTTATATTTTGGTGTTGACGATAGTGGTTATGTAAAAGGTCAACAAATTTCAGATTCAACAAAAAAAGATGTTTCTAGGGTAATTTCAGAAGCAATTGATCCAAAGATTACACCGTCCATAGAAGAAATACAAATTGATAATAAAAGCATTTTAAAGGTTTCTTTTTCCGGACATAATAGGCCGTATTCCGTTTATGGTAACTTTCTATCGAGAGTGGGTACCGAAAACAGAAAAATGACTGGTGAAGAGCTGCGTAGACTTGTAAAAAATGATGACTATTCTTCGGCTTGGGAGAACGAGATAACGGACTACTCATACGAGGACTTAGATGATGAGTCTTTGTATGACTTTTATATTTCGGCAAAAAATTGCGGACGATTAGAAATGCCTGACTATGATAAAGAAAAATTGATTTCATCACTTGATTTATCATTTGACGGTCATATTAAAAATGCAGCATATGCATTATTCGGAAAGAATGCAAAGATTGGATTGAAATTAGCATCATATGCTACTAATGATAAAATAACATTTACTGACTTAAAACTTTATACAGGAAATATATACACTTTAGTTTCAATTGCAATGAAGTATGTTCTTGAACATATTAACTGGAGAGCAGAGATAGGTTCAATAAAAAGAATTGATGTTCCTGAAATCCCGGAAAAAGCATTAAGAGAAATAGTTGTTAATAGTTTTGCCCATGCGGACTATGAGTCATTGCCGGAAATAGAAATCAATATACATCCTAATTTGATTAGTATTTATAACCCCGGAGCTTTTCCTGATGAACTTACACCATTTGATTTCATTACTAAGAATCTTCCTTCATATAAGAGAAATAAACTGATTTTGGATGTGTTGTTTAGAAGCAAAGAGGTCGAAAAATCGGGAACGGGTTTTCAGCGTGTAAATAGTTTGTGCAATACGAACAATGTTGCTTGGCGTTTTAGAAAAGAGGCATACGGCTTTTTCTTTGAGTTTATAAGGACAAATGTCCAGTTAAATGTCCAGTTAAAAGTAGCCTTATCGGAACAAGAACAAATAATTTTTAACTTTATTTCAACTAATACGGGGATTACAAAGAAAGAGATGGCGCAAAGAATCGGGAAATCTGAACGCACAGTGCAACGAATCATTTCATCACTGATGGAGAAAGGTGTCATAAAACGAATTGGTTCTAATAAAACCGGATGTTGGAAAGTAATGGAGGCTGATTACTCTGACCTATACTGACAAAAATTGTTCAATTAGTCTGCATCCTAAGGAATCCGCGAATCGTCCCTTTTTTCTTTAATAGTTTAACTTAAGAATCAATAAAACGAGCAATTTCCATGGCATCAGCAACTTTTACATTTAGATTCTCATATAAACTATCAACATTTTTATTCATTGAAGCGTGCATAATTTCATTTCGGTACTTAATCCATTCAGTTAACGAGTCCAACGATACAAGCATGGCCCCAATGTCGACAGATTCAAGGGTGCCTTTTAGATTACAATAAATAGCATTGTCTTGTATTGTTTCTCCTTGAACAGTATTCGCCCAGATAAGAAGCGCTTTAATATAGGCGATTTTAGTTGAAATATTATTTAAACTGGGCCATTTTGAAGGCTCATCATCGAATAAAATCACTTTGATATCAACCTTAATCTTTTTGGAAATTTTTAAAGTATTTCTATTGTCAAAGAAACCGCAATAATACAGGAATGACTTAAGACGATCCTCTAACATTGAATACGCTATCAGCATGGCCTCAAAATAGAAGCCGTACTTCATTGCCTTAGTATATCTTCCTAATTGCTGCTTATATGTATTTTGTCTATCAGTATTATTTTTTGCCTGTCTGATTTGAATATTTGCCATAATAATTCTCCACAATTGAGAACAGCATGCGTCATGTACAAAGTTACTTTATCCGCTCCGTAAAAGTCGGTTCAATGGAACGGATAATTAAGAATGATTAAGAAATTAAGGTTCCATTGCCCAAAGGTTTACAGCATCAAATTCCACACGGTATGTTTTCCCGGGTTTCCCGCAAAACAAGCACATCCCCTGAAGCTTTTCATAGGATTTTCTATTCGAAATGCCGTATCTTGGTAAAACTAGGTTTGCTGTCCCAATGAGCGCATCCTGGTCATATATATTTGCAATGATTGTTCCATCTATGGTTGCTTCTATATCGTCAAAAATAATATAAGAATCGGCCTTTATTACATTTGTGGATACAATACAGGTCCCTGTTTTCGAAACTTCAACAGTTGTGTTTTGGAATTTAAGTTTTGATAAACATGTTGTGACATCATCTTCAAAAACAAGCCTAGTTTGAGCATTCTTAAGATCCTCCTCCAATGATTTGGCTCTTTTAGATGCGAGGCCTACAGTTTCGGATGTACTCATTACGATAGGCTTAAGAGCTTGAAGATTTGCCTGATTTTGAGCTCGAATTTCCGCATTTTTTGCCTGGATGTTAAGAGCGGTTGCCACACCCGCACCAGGACCTGCAATGCCACTTGCTATGCCACCGTGAATTGCCCAATCTTGTTCCTTTTGCTGCGATGCTGATATAACTGCGCGTTCAGCAGCTATCGATCGTTCAATCGACGCGCGTGTTTCTCTCAATTCATCGTTAATCATTTCAATACGCTTATCTCTGCCGTATAAATCAGAGTATTTATCAAGCGAAGCGCAACGGCGAGTTTCTTCATCTTTAAGATCCTGTATACTTTTTTGTCTCTCGTTCTTCGCCTCTATGACAGCAATGTGTCTTGCTTCTTTAAATAGAAGTTCTATATCAGTGAAAGGTATATTATATTTTTGAGCTATTAGCGCTGCCTTTTGTCGTTCTTTATCCGAATTGATATATTTAATATTGTTTGAGAGACATTCATTGTAAAAGGCAAGCTTATTCTCTTGATCAAGCTTTTGCAATTCTCTGTTCTTCTTCTTACTTTTTTTAATTGCAAGAGGAATACCAATCGCAAAGAAAATAATTGACATACCAATAGGAATTATATTACCTCCGACAATTAGTCCAAATACCAAAAATAGAATTCCCATTATAATCATACAACTTGAAAACATTATGGTTTGACCTCTTTCTCCTATAATTCATCTCTGTAAATAACTATATAATTATCTTTTTCTATACCGTTCAATCCGTTTCGGTATTTAAGACATTTCTTTAGACACATTATTTTAAGGCAACAAGGAACCCTACCAGCAGAGGAAGGTTACTTATCACACTTATATCCGAAATTGGATATTGCCAAGGTGGACTCTCTCCACTTTTCTTTGACCTTTACAAAGAGTTCGAGGTATACTTTAGTCCCGAGCAGAGCCTCGATTTCAAGGCGAGAGGCTTTTCCTATCCCTTTAAGCTTTTTGCCTTCTTTTCCGATGATAATACCCTTATGAGACTGCTTTTCACAGTAAATCGCAGCATTTATTCTGGTAAGCTTTTCGCCATCTTCAAAACTCTCAATTTCAACGGCAACGCCGTGAGGCACCTCTTCTTCAAGATACATCAAAAGCTTTTCTCTGATTATTTCCGATACCAAAAATCTTTCCGGATGATCCGTAAGCATGTCTTCGGGGAAATACATAGGACCTTCCTCTGTCATCTCTTCAAGCTTTTCAAGCAGAACATCAACATTTTTACCTTCCAGAGCATTTGTTCCCAGAATAAAGTCAAAAATGCCCGTCTTTTCATAGGTCATATAGATATTTGAAAAGGTTTCAGGCTGAATGGTATCTATTTTATTGATAACCAGGATTTTCGGAGTATCGACCTCTTTTAATTTATTCAAAATAAAGGCATCTCCGCCGCGTTCTTCCTCCGGAGGCGAATCTACAAGAAATAAAATTACGTCAACTTCTTTAAGTGTGCTTAAAGAAGTATCTGTCATATACTCTCCGAGTTTATTCTTCGGTTTATGGATGCCGGGAGTATCAATAAATACAAGCTGACAAACGGGTTCACCGTTTTCCTGTTTTGTATAGATCCCTCTGATGGCATTTCTGGTGGTTTGCGGTTTGCTGCTGGTTATTGCGATCTTTTCTCCGAGTATGCAATTAAGCAAAGTGGATTTACCCAGATTGGGTCTTCCTACAATTCCGACAAAACCTGATTTCATTTAGCTTCCTCCCTGCTTATTCCGAGTTTCCTCATGACTGCCTCTTCCCCGGCTCTCATCTCTTGCTTTTCCTCTTCGGTTTCGTGATCGTAACCTAAAAGGTGGAATACGCTGTGTGTAAACAAATATATAAGCTCACGCTCGTATGAATGGCCGAATTCCTCAGCCTGCAGCCTCGCCTTTTCCATACAGATCACCACATCTCCGAGGTTTTCGTCTTCAAGCATCGGAAAACTCAGGACATCCGTAGGGCTGTCAACATTTCGGTACTGAAGGTTCAACTGATGGATTTCATCAAGATCAACAAAGCTTACGGAAAGCTCCGTATCCGAATCCCTGCCCTTGTACTCAAGAGCATATTCTGCGGCCTTTTGCATGGTGTTTTGAGTCCATTCATCAGGCATATTGTCTTCATCAAAATATATAGTCATTTATTCCTCTGTCCATTCAGGATGACGCTGAATATATAGATCATAAGCATTAACGATCCTTCTTACCAACGGATGCCTTACAACGTCTGAATCCGTAAGCTTGCATACTGCAATGCCTTCCACACCTTTAAGTATGTTCAACGCATCTATAAGACCCGATTTTTTGCCTTTGGGAAGGTCTATCTGAGTAACGTCACCTGTTACTATGACCTTTGAGCCAAAGCCCATTCTGGTAAGAAACATCTTCATTTGCTCCTTTGTGGCATTCTGAGCTTCATCCAAAATGATAAACGCATTATCAAGGGTCCTTCCCCTCATATATGCCAAAGGAACAACTTCTATGATTTCCCTTTCCTTAAGTCTTAAAGCGGCATCTCTGCCGAGCACATCGTACAGAGCATCGTACAAAGGTCTTAAATACGGGTCGACCTTTTCCTGAAGATCGCCGGGTAAAAAACCAAGCCTTTCACCGGCCTCAACAGCCGGCCTTGCAAGAATGATCTTTTCAACCTCCTTGCTCTTTAAGGAGTTGATGGCCATGGCAACTGCGATATAGGTTTTTCCTGTTCCGGCAGGTCCCACGCCAAAGGTTATATCATTCTTTTTTATTGCCGCAACATAGTCCTTCTGACCTATGGTTTTAGCCTTAAGAGGCTTTCCTCTGTGGGTAAAACATATTACATCCCTTGAAAGATTGGCTTCGCTGTAGGAGATTCCCTCGTTTGCAAGAGTGATAATATAATTAACCTTTTGTTCATCCAGAATCTGACCGCTTTCCGCAGCCTTAAACATTTCGGTAATGATACTTGCGGCCTTTTCCGCATTATCTCCGCGGACAACGATTTCATCGCCCCGGTAGGTCACAATAACCCCGCATTCCTTTTCAACTATGCTCAAATTTGAGTCAAGGGTCCCGAAAACCTCGTTAGCCGGAACAACAACCCCTGCATTTAATCTTACCTCGCTCATTCAGCCTCCTTGTAACTTACTTTAGTATATCACAAAAATGTACTTGCAAGCCACAATTCATATGTGTATAATAACAATGTTCTATCTGAACGAGAAAGGTGGTGAACCGTAATGGCACAGATTATCGTCAGAGAAGGCGAAACTTTGGAAAGTGCTCTTAAGAGATTTAAGCGTTCTTGTGCTAGGGACGGTGTTATGGCCGAACTCAGAAAGAGAGAATGCTATGAAAAGCCAAGCGTAAAGCGCAAGAAGAAATCAGAAGCTGCCCGCAAGAAGGCAAACAAGAGATACTGATCCAAACAGCAAAATCCCGATGCGATATCGCATCGTGATTTTTAGTTTTAGAAAGTGTATATAGTTTCGGAGGATAATTATCTATTGATTGTTTTCTTTTCTGTTAAGCTTATTCCGTAACCAGTCTTTTCCGTTTACGAATCTTTCAACGATAAAGGATGCTACATAGTCGCCTGCTGCATTTACCATTGTTGCAGGCGGGTCAACAAGCTCGCCCAAAGCAAGAGCTATAGGATATGCAATTGCAAGCTGATCAGGGAAGAAGATCGAGCAGATCACCATCTCACCTGTTCCTCCGCCGCCCGGAATTCCGCTCATTGCAACGGATGAGAATACTGCAACGATGATTGCAAGAATTGCGCGTCCGGTCGTAAAGTCCTGACCGAAGATCCCAAACAGGAATGCAACCTTAATGATTGCGGAAATCGCAGAACCGTCCATGTGCATTGTCGCGCCCATAGGAAGGACTATATCGGATACTTCCCTGCTGATGCCCGTTTCTTCCGAAACATCAAAGTTTGTAGGCAGGGTTGCAACAGATGAACAGCTTCCGAACGCCATTGCAGCCGGTCTGAAGAGCTTGGATAACATAAGCTTTGCAGCTCCCCTTCCTCCGCCGAAGCTTGCATAGATCGGGAAGAAAATAAACATATAAGCAAAGCTTAAAATATAGTAAACAAGGAGAGCCTTGCCGTAGTCCTTAAGAAGGTCTGCGCCATAAGATCCGATAAGAGATGCAAAGAATCCGAAGAAGCCGATAGGAGCAAAGTATGTAAGAATCTTCATCGTCTTCATAAGACAGTTGTTAATGTCTGTAAGAAGCTGCGCTGTCCTGCACTCCTTTCCTCCGTTCATCTGAACACCGAAGCCGAAGAACAAAGCGGCAACTATAAGAGGAAGAAGTGCTCTTCTTGAGAAGAGCTCGGTAAAGTCGGGCTTTGTAAAGAAGTTTACTATCATGTCCTGAACACCGAGTACCGATGAGACCTCGCCTTCTGCCACCTGATAATTTCCCGAAACAAGAGGAATAATTCTGCAAACGAAATACGTTATTACGCCGGCAATAGTAGCTGTTACAACAAAGGTTAACACAGTTGTTCCGAGCATCTTACCTGCACGTTTTACTGAAGCCATATTTGCAATTGCAGACGATATTGAAAAGAATACCAGCGGCACTACAATGCAATACATCAGATTAACGAATAAGGTTCCGAGAAAGCTTACCTTTGAACCGAATTCAGGGCTTACGAGACCGACAATACATCCGAGCACAATACCCAGAAACAAGGTACATATGAACAGATTGTTCTTTAAGAATTTCTTTACACCAGACATTTTTCCCTCCGAGCGTATTGACTTATACATGTTTCAAAAGACAGCACATAAATAAAGCTGCATTACCCATAACATAATTTGATTATATCATCATTTATATCCAAAAACATTGTATTTAGTGCCTAATATATTGCAAAAAGTGCTATTATTGTTTTATAATCAAAGCCGAGAAGTTAAATCAAGCTCGCTTGAGTTTGATCTGAGGCGCCTGATTTCAAGCAAGCCGATAAGCCGTATGCGGTGAAGGTTATAAAAGAGTTTTGCAGAAATGAAACAAACAATAAACGAAGAGCTGCGCAAGGGCTATTTAAACGAAAATTACCATTACTTCCATCTCCGCGATACTGCCGGTCAGGAGCTGGATTTTCATTTCCACGAATTTGACAAGCTTGTGCTTCTGATATCGGGAAAGGTTGAATATACCGTTGAAGGAAAAACCTACGAGATGAAGCCCTGGGACGTGGTTTATGTAAAGCATCACATGATTCACAAGGCTGTAATTGACAGAAGCATAAATTACGAAAGGGTCATAATATATCTGGACAGAAACTACTTCGGAAGACTGATGCCGGATGCGGGTCTTTTCTCCTGCTTTGAGCTGTCCGATAAAAATTCCATGCACTGCGTTTCATTAAACAAAGCTCAGCAGGATCAGATCAAGGCCTTTATGGAAATTTTTGAAGATAACAATAAAAAGAAGCTCCACGACGGGGAGCTTATGAAAGACACTGCCATAATGCAGATACTTACTGCTGCAAACAGGGCTTATCTTTCCAATAGCCAGCAAAAAGCGGCTGAAGCCCCGGTCTACAGTGAAAAGATTACATCCACCCTCACCTACATAGGGGAACACCTTTCCGATGATTTAAGCGTTGAAGGCATTGCTGACAGAGTATATCTTTCCAAGGCGCATTTCATGAGAATGTTTAAGACAGAAACGGGTCAGACCGTTCATTCCTACATAAGGCAGAAGCGGCTTTTAAAAGCCGCTTCGATGATACGTCATGGTGAGTCTGCATCGGATGCCGCCCTTAAGTCCGGCTTTTCCGATTACTCAAGCTTTCACAGAGCCTTTAAGGAAAGCTTCGGCGTTTCCCCAAAGGACATGAAATAGTACTTTCTTAAATAATTTTCTTAGCCTTAAAGTCGTTGAACTCTTCGTCGGTCATGCCGAGAAGTCCCTTGTAGATTTCTTCGTCGGCATTACCAAGTGCAGGGCTGTTTTCGTATTCAACGGTATTTTCGGACATTCTCGGTACAAAGCCCGGGACTCTGATTTTACCCTTTACGCTGTCTATCTCAGCCATGAGTCCTGATTCAAGATGAGTATCATCTCTTGAAATATCATCAATGTCTCTTACAGCACCGGTTGGAACGCCTGCGCCGCAAAGTATTTCCATGGCTTCCATCTTATCATGCTGAAGTGTCCACGCACTGATGGCTTCCGTTACAACATCCTTGTGCTTAAATCTCATTACAGGTGTTGCCATGCGTTCATCATTTGCTTCCTTAAGCTCAGGTCTTCCGATCACATCACATAGTATGTCCCATTGCTTTGCTCCCGGATGGCGAGATGTGTATATGTATACATAGTCGTTCTTTCCGCCGCCCTTTGTCGGATACATATCGCATGGCGCAATGTCCTCCAGAGGGAAGCCGTTGCCGGGACGTCTTGGCGGGATCCTGTTGTTCATATAGTAAGGCTCAAAGGATACTCTTGAAAATCCGATAATGGTATCTGTCATGGATACGTCAACCTTCTGACCCTTGCCTTCTCGTTCGCGCTGCAGAAGAGCTCCAAGGATTGCCATTGCGCACATATAGCCTGAGCCCGAATCCGCAAAGCTGATTCCTATCATATACGGCATACCGTCGGGTTCACCGTTAAGTGCAGGAAGTCCGCCCATTGCTGCGGCAACAGGATTGAATGCGGGGAATTTTTCGTAAGGACCCTTTGAAAAGCCCTTGATGGATGCGAAAACAAGCTCAGGATTGATTTTCCTGCAGTCTTCATAGCCAAGGCCAAGCCTGTCTATGGCGCCGGGGCTCATATTTTCAACAAGTACGTCTGCTTCTGCAACAAGCTTTTTGCAGATTTCAATTCCTTCCGGAGACTTAAGATTAAGTGTGAGTGACTTTTTATTCATGTTAAGGATGGAGAATCCTATGCAGTCATGTGCAGGATCGGAAGCGGAATATCTTCCGAGTTCTCCTCTTTCGGGTCTTTCGATCTTCCATACCTCTGCACCCATCCAGGCAAGAGATTCCGTGCAGACTGTGCCCGATTCGAACTGTGTAAAATCCAATACCTTGTAGCCTGATAAAGGTCCGTGTCCGGCCATTTTATTCCTCCTTCGTTCTGATAAAACCGATATACTTAAAATACAAATCAATCAATATTCGGGAAAGGCGGCCAGCCCATCTGCTTCTTGCCAAGCACGTGCATGTGCAGATGCTTTACTGTCTGTCCGCCGTCATTACCTGTATTGATATTGACCCTGTAGCCGTTTTCAAGTCCCTGTGCCTTTGCAATTTCCCTGACCTTTAAAAGCATGTGGCCAAGAAGCTTTGCATCTTCCTCTGATGCTGCATCAAGGGATTCAATGTGCTTCTTCGGAATTACAAGAAAATGAACCGGTGCCTGAGGTGCATTATCAAGAAATGCAAAGATTTCATCATCCTGATATAAAACCTCTGTTGGAATTTCTCCGCCTGCTAATTTGCAAAAAATACAATCTGACATTATTTGATCTCCTTTCCGTAAACGCCGTCATCAAACGGTCTTAATATCCTGATATTTATAAACTGATTTGATAGATCCGTTCCCTTTTTCGCCGGAAAATAAACCGGTGTAAAATTGTCTGCATGTCCCTTCCAGATAAGCTCATCCGGCCATGGAGCCACATCGACACATTCTTCGCAAACAGGAACATTATATATTTCTTCAACAAGCACCCTCTGAATACTTCCGCTCATGCGAAGTCTGAACCTCATAGATGTGTCGAGCGCTGCTTCAAGAAGCTGTTTGTTTCTTCGTTTTTTAAGCGGCGGAGGCACCTGATTTTCCATAGCGGCTGCCGCTGTCAGCGGTCTTTGTGAATACGGAAAACCATGAACCCTTAAAAATTCAGCCTCTTTAACAAGACTTAAGGACTGAGAAAAATCTTCATCAGTTTCTCCGGGAAAACCGACGATTATGTCTGTTGTTATACCGTAACACGGATCAAAGTCACGCAGGACCTTTACCATAGACAGGTAATCCTCTCGGGTGTAATGCCTGTTCATTGCATTGATTATCTTTGAGCTTCCGCTTTGCGCGGATAAATGCGCATGATGGCAAAGCTTGTCGTACTTTAAAAGCCTTGCCAGATAATTTGAATCAACAACCGTCGGTTCCAAAGAACCAAGCCGTATTCGAAAATCCCCTTCAAGATCGTTTAATGCAGCAAGCAAATCTTCAAGATCATTCAAAAAGCCCTCTTCTGTACCGTATAAAGCGGTATTTATACCCGTAAGGACCAGCTCCTTATACCCTTCCTCAACAAGTCTTTCTGCTTCATTTACAATGCTCTTCACGGGTCTTGATCTTACCGGTCCTCTGGCATAAGGAATTACGCAGTAAGAGCAGAACCTGCTGCATCCATCCTGAATTTTTATAAGGGCTCTGGTTCTTGATTCGATTCCCGAAACTTCGCCAAGCTCCCTGTAGCAGCATTCATCAACCTTTTTGTTTTCCTCAGATACGAGAATTTGTCTTTCAGCCGCGGAACCAACCTTTGCTTTTTCATCAAGAAGCTTGGTTGAAAAAGCTATTACCCTCATCTTGTCGGTTGTACCGAGAATGATGTCAGCTTCTTTTATGTCTTCGACCTCGGAGGGATTAGTCTGAGGATAGCAGCCCATAATGGCAACAACTGCCTTTGGATTCCGCTTTTTCATACGCCTTATATACTGACGGGATTTTCGGTCTGCCATTCTTGTGACAGTGCAGGTATTAACAACGTAAACATCAGCAAGACCTTCCTCTTCAACAACAGAAAAACCCGCCTTCTTAAAACCTTCGGCAACTGCCTGGGTTTCATATTGATTCACCTTACAGCCTAAAGTATAGAATGCTACTTTCATATGCTTTTATTATAATCGAAGCCGAGGAGTCAAATCAAGCTCGCTTGAATTTGATCTGAGGCACAGCTTATATCAAAAAACCTGCAGATTATGCGGGTTTTTGTGAAGCATTATAAACTGTGTACATAATATCAAGAGCATCATTTCTGGCTGTAAGACCCTTCCACGATCCGTGCTTGTGGTTTATCCCGTTTAAAAACTTGATTGCAACGGCGTATTTTTCCCAATCCTTTAAGTTGACATTATAGTCATCTATCAGTATATCTGTTGGCCTGATGCCTCCGGGAACCACATCCGCTTTGTTGTTTCCGCACGGAAGGAATAATGACTTGATTTTACTTTTAGCAAGGTATTGATTTACCCACGATTTCTTTTCATCAAGAGCATACTTGCTGTCACCAAGATATGCAGATAGGGTATATACCTCGAAATCAGGATTTGACGAAAGAAATTGAAGCGCCTTAAGCGTTTCGGTATACGGCTTTAAATTCCTGAAATAACCTTCGGAATACAAAGCCTCCAGCTCAGTTTCCCTGTATTCGGCAAGGACGCCGTCCATATCAAAAAATACCCTTGTCATTTTGCACCTCCCAAATAAGCTTTACATTTAAAATTATACTGATTTGGGAGTACAAAAAAACGTACTACTTAACAACATTTTTTTTAATAGTATTATAGCACTTGTTTACTACTGGGTAGTACCAATACATAAAGCGGTATTGCAAGTCATTAGTTCTAATGTCCATATATATGATATAATAATTTAATATGAGAACAGACTTTATGGAATATTTAATAATCATACGAGTAATTTTATATTTAGCAGCTCTTATATTGGGATTCAAGTTTTTTGTTATAAACAAAAGCCCTTTATATTTTAAACTGATATTTTCCGCAGTAGTATGCTTCTTTTTAAAGGATCTATACTATCTGGTCGACTATGCCTGCACAGGCGTATGGCAAAATACTTTCAGCTTTGCATCCTTTAGTGCCGGGGCCGGTTATGCATTTCTTTTTTCTGCCAACTATGGACAATTTGACAGCTTCGTAGATGACGGCTCTAAGCAGTGCAAAAAAGCGAAAAATGCTGCATTCGTAATGCCAATTGCACTTATAGCAACTTACATTCTCGTTTTTATATATTGCATAAAAACAGGCAACAGCATTTCATACGTCTTGCTTACTGTTATTTCAAAACTGCCGATCTTCTTTGCTGCTTATTATCATTTAAAGCATCTTATCTTGCCTGACACAATGCACTTTATGGTAGATTCACTTAGGCCATTTAATGCAGTTTGTATAATTCTGATAATAATTGATTCAGCGTCTGATGTCTTGTCTGTTTTGGGACATACACATGCAGCCGGAATATGTGAAACTTTTATTGCACTTCTTTTTGTGCTAATAATTTTTACAGCAGAAAGGGGGCATAGACAATGGAAAGTTTGATGCTGAATATCTTTGTATGTCTTTTCATCCCGCTTACGATGGCCCTTTTCGTTTTTGAGGGCAAAGCAAGAAAGCTTATAGTATTTTTCCTGGCAGGAATTTTCATGTGTTTGTTTGCAGGGCAAATAAATGGACTGATTAGATCAATAACACAACTTGATGCTTATACGTTAACCACGTCGGTTACACCGGTTGTTGAAGAGATTGTCAAAACAATTCCTATTGTACTTTTGGCATTCGGTTTTGAAACCGATAGACAAAGTCTTCTGGAATGTTCTCTTATGCTGGGGCTTGGATTTGCCACAATAGAAAATGTATATATACTGATGAGTGCTTCCGGTGCAATAAGTTTTTTCCAAGCATTTTCGAGAGGCCTCGGAGCTGCTATGCTGCACGCAACAACATCCTTAATAGTCTCTTATGGCATATCGTTTTGCAAAGTCAGAAAAAAGACCTTCATTACAGGAACATACGCAATGCTGATTGGAGCAATGGTTTTTCATGGGATTTACAATATGCTTGTTCAATCTGATAAATTCTTATTCTTGGGATTGATACTTCCAAGTCTCGTCTTTATACCAATAACAATCATCATAATTAAACGAAGAAAGAAGGCTCAATCTTG
>JAZLHU010000040.1:0-5767 GCA_045616985.1 Anaerovoracaceae bacterium | reverse complement strand
TTTATATTCAAAGGGCTTTGTAGTAAGATTTGAATATTTTTACTACAGAAATGCAAGTTTAAATGAGATGTGTAGTAAAAGGGCAAAAAGACAAGAATTATCTGCCCAAACAAGCCGCAATTCACACTGTTTTACTACAATGTCAAGTTTATAAGCGTTTTCTGTCGTAATACCTGTGAGGGGATATTTGCAAAGAATCACTTTCATCCGTGCAGGTGCAGCGCTGCTTTTGAAACATCAGCTCTGCTTCCTGAGCGCCCTGCTGCGGAGACGAGGGAACTCTTAACGGAAGTCTCGCTATGTTCAAAAACGGAGTCTGCAGAGGCTCGCTTCAAATTTTTATTTTACCTTTGCTTATAAACAAAGCGTAATGGCAATAAATGGAAATGGAAGAAATTTACAATAAACTAACTGAATATCTTTTGGAATGGAATGAGAAAATCAATATTACGGCAATTCGTGAATTCGATGAATTCATGGATTTGAATGTCAGAGATTCCCTTACATTAGTCGGAAGACCCGAAATTGAGAATGCAAAAAAAATTCTTGATATGGGAACCGGCGGCGGAATGCCGGGACTTCCTCTTGCCATTGCTTATCCGGATAAAGAATTTGTTCTTTTGGACAGCGTGGACAAGAAATTAAAAGTTATTGCTGATGTGGCAGAAAGGCTTGGACTTTCAAATGTTACGACGGTTCACAGCAGAGCTGAGGACTATGTTTCACGTGAAACATTTGATCTGGTAGTTTCAAGAGCTGTTGCAAACATGCCTGTGCTCTCAGAATACTGTCTGCCGTTTGTTAAGCTTGGCGGATACTTTGTGGCTTATAAAACATATGGTCAGGAAGAAGAAATCCTTGCCGCCGAAAATGCCATAGAAAAACTCGGCGGCGGTGAGCTTCGGATCGTTGACGACGGATCTTCTCTCGGCCACTGCTTCGCAATCGTAAAAAAACTTAAAAGCACTCCTCCCAAATATCCGCGCAAGGCCGGAATTCCAAGGAAGCAGCCGCTTTAAGAAACTCTCCTGCATATCTAAAAAAGTTTATGTGGTTTAAAGTAAAGCTTGCTGCCAAACTGCGTTTTGCATAAGCGCCGTTACTTTTCACAGTGATGTTTCCTAAGCTCTCCGCAGCAGGACGCTCAGGAAACAGAGCTGAGTTTACACAGATGCCGAATCACTGCGAATCGTTTTTGCAGAAGCGGGTTTGCAAAAAACTAAATGCTTAGTGCAAAACGCTTATGCACGGCGACTGCTTGGCAGCAATCCTTGCTGCAAACAGTATAACTCTTTAGAATGTCACGCTCAGAAAGCGTGCAAGGCTTTTGCTCAGACACGCTCCCGCTATTGGTCGGGCCTGCAGCATAATTTTGTTTTTCTTCCTGAATCACTTTTTACGTTTAAGCTTTTCCAAATACACCAGCAGCACATTTATATCCGCCGGGCTTACGCCGGAAATTCTCGAGGCCTGCCCCACGCTTACGGGTTTGAACTGATTGAGCTTTTCCCTTGCTTCCATACGGATTCCGTCAAGCTTCATATAATCTATATCCGCCGGAAGCTTTTTACCTTCAAGTTTTTTGAAGCGTTCTATTTGCGCAAGCTGCTTATCAATATATCCTGCGTACTTTACTTCTACCTCAACCTTTGTTTTTACATGATAGCAAAGATCGGGTCTGTCCGGGTCTATCTCTGCCAGGTCGTCGTAAGAAAACTCGGGACGCTTAAGCAAATCCGTTAAGCTTACTCTGTTATCAAGCAGCGCAGAGCCCTTGTCCGAAAGCCATGCATTTACCATGCCCGGCGTAACTTCTGTTTCTTCAAGTCTTTTAAGCTCTGCCAAAAACGCAGCCTTGTCTGCCAAATATCGTTCCCAGCGTTCATCATCAACAAGTCCGATGGCCCTTCCTTTTTCGGTAAGTCTCATATCGGCATTGTCCTGGCGCAGAATAAGCCTGTATTCAGCGCGGCTTGTCATCATTCTGTAAGGCTCGTTTGTTCCCTTGGTCACAAGGTCGTCAATAAGAACGCCGATGTAGGCTTCACTTCTGTCCAGGATAAACGGTTCTTTTTTATCGATCCAAAGCGCCGCGTTAACTCCTGCCATAAGACCTTGAGCCGCGGCCTCTTCGTATCCGGAGGATCCGTTGAACTGCCCGGCGCAGAAAAGCCCCGGGATTTTTCTGTATTCCAGATTAAGCTTTATGTCCAAAGGGTCAATGCAGTCGTACTCGATTGCATACGCAGAACGCACAATGCGGATATTCTCAAGGCCGGGAATGGTGCGGTAAAAATCCTCCTGCACATCCTCCGGCATTGAAGTGCTCATGCCCTGAAGATACATTTCCTCGGTGGAAAGTCCCTCAGGCTCAACAAAAAGCTGATGCCTCGCCTTGTCCTTAAACCTGTCTATCTTGCTTTCAATGGACGGACAGTATCTTGGCCCGACCCCTTCAATGGCGCCGCCGAAAAGTGCCGACCTTGAAAAATTATTCCTTAAAATTTCGTGCGTGATTTCGTTGGTATATGTAAGATAGCAGGGCTCCTGCTCCTTATCAAGCTCGTTGTTTAAAAAGGAAAAAGGCACAACATGAGCATCACCGTCCTGCCTTGTCATCTTGGAAAAATCAAGCGATGCCTTAAGACATCTGGCCGGAGTTCCCGTCTTGAATCTTCTTAATGCGACCCCTCGTTTTTTCAAATTTTCGGCAAGGATTACAGAAGAGGAAAGTCCGTTGGGACCGCTTTCCACAATGCTGTCCCCGATATATATTTTTCCTGCAAGAAACGTTCCCGTTGCAATTACAACTGCACTGCATTCGTAATACGCACCGGTCCGAAGAAGCACGCCTTTAACACCTGTTTCATCCATATCAATATCTATGGCTTCGCCCTGCTTTAACAGAAGATTGTCAGCAAGCTCCAATCGGTGCTTCATTTCCTCGTGATACCTTCTCTTATCAGCCTGGGCTCTTAAGGAGTGGACCGCCGGACCTTTTGAAACATTAAGCATTTTTGACTGAATAAAGGTTTTATCAATGCAAAGTCCCATAGCTCCGCCCAGAGCATCGATCTCTCTTACAAGATGCCCCTTGCCTGTGCCGCCTATGGCAGGATTGCAGAACATATTGGCAACAGCCTCCAGATTTATTGAAAGCACCAGTGTTTTTTTGCCCATTCTTGCCGCAGCAAGAGCAGCCTCGCAGCCTGCGTGTCCGGCGCCGATTACAACTATATCGTATTTTCCTAAGTTCTTTACTTCCATTACTTTCCTAAACAGAATCTTGAGAAGACCTCATTGATTACCTGATCTGCGGCAGTCTCGCCGACGATTTCTCCAAGACAGTCAAAGGCTGCTTTAACATTAACTTCAATAAAATCCATGGCTTCGCCCCGGCGTGTCATCTCAAGTCCCTGACAGATCTCGTTATATGCTTTATCAATTAAATCAATGTGTCTTACATTTGTGACAAGGACATCGGCTTCTTTTCTTACACGACCTCCGGAAATAAATTTTTCCATAGCATCCTGAATTTTTTCAAGACCTTCTCCTTTAAGGACAGACACCTTGATGATTTCAAAAACATTTTTATCGGTTTCCAAATCGGAAGCTTCGATTTCCGACCCCAAATCCGTTTTGTTCAAAATAATAATTCTCGGAATTCCTTCGGATGCTTTTAAGATTTCCGAATCCTCTTCCGAAAGTTTTTTTGATGCATCCAAAACAAGCAGCAAAAGATCTGCGGCGGCAAGTGCTTTTCTGCTTCTTTCAATCCCTATGCTTTCAACCTTGTCCGAGGACTTATGAATTCCGGCTGTATCTATAAACCTGACGGCAATTCCTCTGACCGATGCCTCCTCTTCAATGGTATCTCTTGTGGTTCCCGGAACATCGGTTACGATGCTGCGATTTTCCCGCAAAAAGGCATTCATAAGAGAGGATTTCCCAACGTTCGGCTTTCCGATAATTGCAACGGAAAGACCTTCTCTGATTATTTTGCCTTCACCTGAACTTGCATTTAATTTACAAAGCGCATCGCCTATCGCCGATAGACTGTTTTCAATTTTATTATACGTAAGCTGTTCTATGTCCTCGTCGGGATAATCCATGTTTACGCTAAGCAAAACAAGAAGATCCATCAAATCCTTTCTTACTGCTTTGACCGCTTTCGAAAGATTTCCATCAAGCTGTGAAAGCGCCGCCCTGGAAGCCAGGGTGCTTCTGGCTTTTATAAGGTCTATAACAGCCTCGGCCTGAGAAAGATCCATTCTGCCGTTAAGAAAAGCTCTCTTAGTAAACTCTCCTCTTTCTGCAAGAACGGCGCCCTCTCTTAAAAGCAGTCCTAAAATATTTTTTATAACAAGGCCGCTTCCGTGGCACTGAAATTCAACAACATCTTCTCCCGTATAGGAATGAGGCCCCTGCATATAAACTGCAAGAACTTCATCAAAGCTTGCTCCGCTGTCCGGATCAACAATTTTTCCAAAAATCATTCGCCTGTCCGGCAAATCTTTTTTAAAGACTTTTTTTGCAATCAAAAGACTGTCGGGTCCGGAAAGTCTTACAACTCCGATTCCTGCCTCTCCGCTTGCTGTTGAAATTGCTGCTATTGTTGTTTCTTTCATTTTTTTGTTTTTGCCTTCTTGCAAAGGATCGCTTTCAGACGCGTTTTGCATAAGCTGCATTTTTGAACACAGTAAGACTTCCGTTAAGAGCGAGCTGCTCTCCGCAGCAGGGAGCTCAGGAAGCAGCGATGATGTTTCAAAAGCAGCGCTGCACCTGCGCGGATGAAAGTGATATTTGCAAAAAGCTTACACACAAATTTGTGGAATTGTCATTGTTGCATACGCTCGGAAAGCGTGCAAGGCTTTTGCTCAGACGCGCTCCCGCTATTGGGGACCCCTGCAGCGGTTCTAAGCTCTGTCTTCGCGCATACTTCAGTCTCAAAGTGCCAAAGCCGCCGGCTTTGCCCTTTGCTCCTTCGTCTGCTGCTTGCCAGTCGCTAAGAACCGGCTTCCCCAAATGTCTTCGCAAAGACCTTTCGCGCTTTCTGAGCTTAAGTGAATGCATTTATGTCTACAGCTTTTGCAAAGGATTGCTTTCAGACGCGTTTTGCATAAGCTGCGTTTTTGAACACAGTAAGACTTCCGTTAAGAGCGAGCTGCTCTCCGCAGCAGGGAGCTCAGGAAGCAGCGATGATGTTTCAAAAGCAGTGCTGCACCTGCGCGGATGAAAGTGATCCTTTGCAAAAAGCTTACACACAAATTTGTGGAATTGTCATTGCTGCATAATCTCAGAAAGCGTGCAAGGCTTTTGCTCAGACGCGCTCCCGCTATTGGGGACCCCTGCATCGGTTCTAAGCTCTGTCTGCGCGCAGATTTCAGTCTCAAAGTGCCAAAGCCTGCTGCTTTGCGCTTTCCTCCTTCGTCTGCCGCTTGCCAGTCGCTAAGAACCGGCTTCCCCAAATGTCTTCGCAAAGACCTTTCGCGCTTTCTGAGCTTAATAAATACAACTTTGTAAACTTCCCCTCACAGGTATTACGACAGAAAACGCTTATAAACTTGATATTGTAGTAAAACAGTGCGAATTGCGGCTTGTCTGGGCAGATAATTCTTGTCTTTTTGCCCTTTTACTACACATCTCATTTAAACTTGCATTTCTGTAGTAAAAATATTCAAATCTTACTACAAAGCCCTTTGAATATAAACTTTTTGTAGTAATTGCTCCGATGCACCTTCGTATAAGGGTGTCAGAACAGGTCTTG
>JAZLHU010000039.1:0-4168 GCA_045616985.1 Anaerovoracaceae bacterium | reverse complement strand
TTTGACCCATCACTTCTCCGCTGATTAAGTAGTGGTAATCAGCAATACTTCTGTAGCCCCTGAAATCGTTTCATGAGGCTTAGTTAAGGTCGACCAAATTATTTTTCAAAAATCACTTGACTTTGAATAGTTTGTCACCTTATTTTTGAAATCAATTTTCCGCTAACGTATCAGTATGCCGTAAGCATTATGTGGGGATCGACTGTATAATCTTCAAACGGATTTTTGCCATTCGGTATTTTGAAATACCAGCAGCCTCCGTCCTGGATATTTCCCGCATTATAATGCTGTCGTCCACCGAGAGTGTCAATATATCCTCCATATACTGATGCTAAAGCCAACAATTGAGGATCATTCAATGACTCGTATACCTTTGCTTGAATACTGTCTGCCCAGCTATCACCGTTAAAGCCGTACCTGCCCGTTTTTTCTTTCAGGTAAACTGCACTCCAGAAATCTCTTACAAGCTGCTTTTCGTTTGTGCCGAGCAAATCCGCAACAAAGCCAAGCAGCTCATCTTCATCTTTGCCGGAATCAATAACCTGCTTAAATATCGTGCCGCCGTTTTGACCGTCACTTTCTTTCTGCGCATATTGAGTCCTGATATACTGGCCGAAGAGATAGGAATTTGCATAGTTTGAAAGCATCATTCTGGACGAAACTTCTTTTCGCATGTCAGATAACCAGTAAGTGAGCGAAGTGCCCGGAACATAACTGCTATAAGCGTCATTGAAATAGCTTATCCTCGAGCTTACAGCGCTCTCGCCGCATATCATATGCTCTGCCGCCATGGAAAAGGCTTCGTTCAAATATGTACTCATTATTTTTCCATTGTAATAGCCACTCTGAGTCAATGAATAATTTGAAAAGTTAATAAGATGCTGCCCTTCGTGGACAAGTACTGAAAATGCTTTCTCCGGATTTACCAGGCAGCTTTCCGGCTCATCGACATTCTTGCCATTAAGGCTGCTCGGTGAAGTTACCATGCTCGGATAGGTATCGATGTGAATGCAGTCGTGCGCTGCGCTTACATAAGGCCAGCCTATCAAATCATATGGATCGAAAAAGCCTCCTGTATATGCACCTCTAAACCCTCCCGGATTGGCAGGATCAAAATTGTTATCAATATCGTAGCAATATATGGCAAGCTTGCCGTCGGCATCGCTATCGTAAATATCGCCGAAGCTGCTTGTAAGCGCATAGTATTTTTCTGCAAATTCATCGCCTATCCTTTCGCCGACTGTTGCTCCGACTTTAATTCCGGGGGTAGCATCTTTATCTGCCCATACAGTGCATACTTCATTTGTATAAACACATTCAAGTGTGTAGTCTATCGGCGAAGATTGTCTATCATCATAAGTAATTACTCTTGTGTCGCCGACTGCTATGCTTGTGCTTAAGGCAGGGCCCTCAATGGTCTGCATATTGTTTAAAGGCCTTGATGGCTGTCCTTCAATTACCAGATTCCCCGGATTCCATTTGTGCATGTCTACCTGCACCATAGGCTCTCCCGTGGCATCATTTATATCTACGGCATAAACGTCTGCTCCCTCGCCATCGGGAAGCTCATCGTTATACTCATTTACCATCTGATTTATTTTAAAATCAAGAGAGCTTTCATCCGGATTCGATATAATCTCTTCTGTGATTTCTTCCTCAGTCGTTTTATCTGTCTGCAGAGAAGTATTTACTGCGGAAAAAACGTTGGCATTTGCATATCTGATCGGGAACTCTTCCGTGCTGCCGCATGCGCTGCACTTGTACGAGAGCGTTCCGGATATTTCGGAATCTCCGAAAAACGTCGGAAACTTTTTGATTGTAAGCTCCACACCGTCATCGATAATATCATGGCTGCACGCGCTGTGAAGCGGCAGCGGCGCGGCAAAATTTTTCGGCATAAAGCTTTCCTTAACAACATTAAACAGCTTATATGCTTTTACCTTAAAAGCCGCAAAGGTGGCAGTCTGACCTTCGCTGCTGAATGCGGCATCCGCCATCTGCCCGTTTTCGTCGTAAAAAGCAATTACGGCAGAATCTACATCTGTGGAATCTGCTGTAACAGCCAGTACACATATACCCAGCGCAAAACACAATGCTGCACATACTGAAAGTATCTTTGCCCGTTTCTTCATAACAATTTCCTTTCTCTGTTTGAGCCTTCTGAACTTATCCTTATTATTTTATTCTAAATCCCTGGAAAAGACAAGTTCATGAGAAAATACAATAATTGACAGTAATACCAAAAAAGTGGTATTGTATTCCGGAGGGCAAAGCGTAATTCATAGCAGGTTCGCGGCAGGTTCGCGGCAGGTTCGTGGCAGGTTCGCGGCAGGGTCGCGGCAGGGTCGCGGCAGGGTCGTGGCAGGTTCGCGGCAAGACGTTCATCATATGTTAAAAATTTAGACATAATGGTTCCTTTTCAAGGCCATCGGCGCCTAAAAGAATATCACAAAAAAGAAGACCAATAAATCAGTCAGTCTTCTTTTGAAAGAGATAATCCATATCCTTTCTCTTTCATAGTATTTACAAAAAATTCTCGGGAATTCGACTTTAGGGTATGGAAAGTCGATTTACAATTGAGGAGACCGATATAATGACGGTTTTTCGGGTTTACTACAATTCTTCCTATTTCAGGGCACTATGTAGTAATTGCCTTCAAAAAAGCTCATGGCGCAGACCGATATAATGACGGTTTTTCGGGTTTACTACAATGTGCCCGGAAAACGCAGTCGTTGTAGTAATAATTCTCAAAAATTACTACACAAATGCTGCCAAGAAATAAATTTGTTGTAATAGATTCAATAGAAAGGGTTTTACAAATGGATTTAAAACAGGTATTTGGTGAAATTACTACAGAAACCAATCAAAAAATAGAAATTGTTGAAAAAGCTCTGAAGGATTCCCCGCCGGGCAAACTCAGAACGGAAAAACACTCAAAAAAGAACTATCTTGTGCAGGACTATTATGTCCGCCAGAAGCGCTGCAAGCATTGTCTGACAAAGGACAGCAAAATGCTTAAAGCGCTGATCCGAAAAGAAATAAACGAACAGGAGCTTGCTTCTCTTAAATCCATAAAAGAGCTTATGGAACTGTGCCGTGACAGAATAATTTATTTTGATACAAGCACGGCTGTAGCGGAAATGAAATCAAAATACCCCCAGCTTACGGAAGGTGTTATTCTGGATGCACTCAAGGTGGCCCCGACCGATGAGTGGGCCGCTGCCGGCTATGAGCGGAGCACATTCAAGCAGGAGGAGCTGAAGCAGATTACAACAAGAGGACTTAAGGTCCGTTCTAAATCTGAGGCAATGATTGCCGAGAAACTGTATCAGTACAATCTCCCGTTCCGATACGAGGAAGTGCTGCACTTCAAGGATTTTTCCCTTGTTCCGGACTTCATTATCCGGCGAGCCGACGGCAAGCTGTTCTATTGGGAGCATCAAGGTCTGACCAATGATAAAACATACATTGAACGACAATTCAAGAAAAGCCGGCTTTACGCTTCAGTTGATATAGTTCCATGGAATAACCTCATAATCACATACGATAACGAATCCGGTCTGGATCTGAGAACGGTGGAATTTGAGATACAAAACAAATTACTGATATAACATGCAGCCGGAGATAGGCTTTCTACGTAAAACAGAAAGACCGGCAAGACCATTAAGCCGCATCTTGCCGATCATCATTTTTTGTCGTCTACCAACTCAAAAAGATGTGTGCCGGGGATAAGATCTTGCCGATCATCATTTTTTGTCGTCTACCAATACGAAGGTTCAGAGAAATCGATTTTTTCACCCACACGATTATTTAGTTTAGTTTTGGTTTGGTTTTTAGTTGATTGACTTTTACTACACCGATTTTTACTACAGAATGCGGCAATACAGAACAATTTGCCGTAATTTGTCGTAATTTCAAATCATCTTAGCCATTATAAGGCGGCAAACCGGGCTATTTACTACAAAACATCTGTATCCCGACGGCTTTGTAGTAAAATTTGAATTTTCTTACTACACCTTAGCCATTATAAGGCGGCAAACCGGGCTATTTACTACAAAACATCTGTATCCCGACGGCTTTGTAGTAAAATTTGAATTTTCTTACTACAGAAATGCTTGTTTAAGTGCAAGCTGTAGTAAAACATCAAATATAGGTGCTTAAGCAGGTC
>JAZLHU010000038.1:0-6433 GCA_045616985.1 Anaerovoracaceae bacterium | reverse complement strand
TATGTTTGATATTGAATCGACCAATGCAACAGCCGGAACATCGTATTACAGAACAGAAAACGGAGGCCGCGGAAGACTGCTGAGTTAAAATTGTCATTTTGAGGGAGTCAACCAAAAACTCCACAACAACTTGACACCGTCCTTTTTCTTTTGCATTTTGCACTTTTTCACCCTTTGATGTATAATACCGGAAATGAAAAAGGGGATATTTTTATGAAAAACAATTGGTTAAAACGAAATCTGGCAAATATTGTTACAAGCTCAAGGATTGCAGCAACGATTATTATGTTCTTTATGCCGGATTTTTCCAAGGGGTTCTTTATCAGTTACACCTATGCGGGATTATCCGATTTTGTTGACGGCCCGATTGCCCGAAAAACAAACACTGTCAGCCAGATCGGTTCTAAGCTTGACAGTGTTTCTGATTTACTTTTGTATGTACTTATGATGGTGAAGATGATTCCTTATCTTAAGTTGTACCTTCCCAAATATGTTTGGATAATGATTTTTTCAACACTCGGAGCCAGAATTCTTATGTATTCCTATGTCGGGATTAGGTATCACACACTTATGTCCAATCATGTGTTTTTGAATAAGGCAACGGGATTTTCTATTTTCTTTGTTCCTTATTTCATAAGACTTTCCTGGTTTAAGTGGTTTGCTGCAGCAGTCGCAAGTGTTGCGATATTAGCCTGCATTCACGAAGCAAAACTTGTTTTTGTTGATCACAAGATAAGCCTCGGCGGAGAAAAAAATTAGTTTATCAATATGTGGTTTTGTAGAAGACGGAGGGATCAACTCCGTCTTTATATATTGCTCCGAATATATCTAAGATACCATCGTATTCCTGATCCAATGCCCAGCAGGCCGTTCCTGCAATATCGCTTTCCAAAACATAGTTGATTCTTGCGGCAATCGAATGCTCGTCCTCAAGCCAAACCTTTACGGTTTTATCGCTGCTTGGGTACTGCGCTGTAAATTGCTGCGCCTCTACGTTCCAAACCGGCGAAACTCTCAATGTCTCTATTCTGGATCTCAGTGATTTCATCGTTACCGTACTGCTGGATGAAATAGAGCCGGAGCTGTTAAGGTAGTATATTCTGGAAAAGAAAGGCACACCCATCAGAATCTGTTCTTTCGGAACGCCTTCTTCGTTAATGAGCTTATTGATTCGGTTTGAATACCAGCCGTAGGATGAAATTGAACCAACGCTGTTTGCCATGTGTTCAACATAGGTCATTGGAATAATGTAATCGCAGGAAGCCGCCAGCGATTGCCAGTTATACATTGTGTTGTAGCTTTCAGGTGTGCTTGTATCAACAGCCAATGTAAGTCCAAGCTCGTTGCAGTAATATCCAAGCTTATTCATAAATGCCGAGAACGAATTTCTGTCTGATTTTCTTAAATCTTCGTAGTCGATATTGATTCCGTCTGCATTGCACAGGCATGTATAGAAAAGGTATTTTGCGATAACCTTATCGGACAGCTTTTCGTTTTCCATGACCTTAGTGGTGAAATCCGATGAGCCTTTGGAAATAAAACAGTTATTTGCCATGACCCATACTTTATATCCCATGTCGTGGGCAAGCTGAACATAGCCGCAGTCACAAATGGTTTTAACCTCGCCGTCTCCGTTTACGACCTGGTGAAGCCAGCACGGGGAAAGAACATCGATCCCTTTTTCATTTTCCGGCGGAAGCGGTGTTCTTGTTGCTCCGTCAGCCAGGTTCAAAAAGCAGAGATTGATCTTTGTGCTGAAATGATCTTTTTGAGTTGGTATGTATTCGTAATCGGAAAGCTGCGACGGATCATCTATTTTTTTTACGTCGGTCTTGTTAACGAAGAAACTGCTTCCGTCTGCCGCCTGAACCTTATAGAAGGATTTTGATTCATCAATGATAAATACCTTGGCTCCGCTTGAAAGCTCTGCCACGCTTTCATTATGAAGAGATGCGGCAGATCCGTTTAATATATTTGTTGCTGCAAGATTTCCTGCGGATGAATACTGGGTAATAAAGAGGGCATGGTTTGAATAAGACCAAGAGAACTTTGCTATCTGAGCAATGCTGCCTACTGAAATGAAGTCTGAATTTACTCCGTTCTCGTCTTTAAAGCTTTTGATCGGAATATAGCATTCTCCGGCATTGGCTTTGATAAATGCGGTTGCCTCTTCGCTGCCCATATTAAGACTTAAGTCAGCCACATTGAATGAAACCTTTCCGGCTGAGGTGTCAAATTTGAGTTTTGAGGTATCACCGTAAGCCTTTAAAGAACTCAACTTAATATATATATTGCCCTTTATTGTAAATGCAGTATCATTTACTTTCTTTCTGTTTACATATACATTGATTGGATGGTATTCGTCTGTGTACGGAAGAGGGTCAGCAAACGAAGTGTTTTGCGGGAATACAAGGCACAGTACAAACAATAGTACCGCAGCGCATATTATAATGTTTTTAAGTTTCTTATTAGTATTGTCCATAATGTAGATATTATATTTGTGGTATAATAAAATGTCAAACGCAGGAGGCGAAAATGGAACAAATTTTACTTTACATTCTTGCAGCACTTTTACTGGTGCTCTTGGTTATTGTCATCGTTATGCTGACAAAGTTTGATGCCTTGAAAAAAGAGGTTTGGGAATCTGCTC
Organism: Anaerovoracaceae bacterium; assembly: GCA_045616985.1. Classification (GTDB taxonomy): domain Bacteria; phylum Bacillota; class Clostridia; order Peptostreptococcales; family Anaerovoracaceae; genus RUG13409. The sequence continues at coordinate 3,783 of JAZLHU010000038.1, read as the reverse complement.
AGCAAAATGCAAATAATGCTGCAAGCCTGCAGTCCAATATTCAAACGGCAGTTCAGCAAACTGTTGCTCAAAGCTATGCAAATATCAACCAAAACCTCGAAAACAAAATTGCAGGTTCATATAACACCGTAAGACAAAGCATAGATGATGTTTACAAGGAAATCGGTGAAATGCAGAATATTGCAAACGGAGTAGGGGATTTGAAGAAGGTTCTTTCCAACGTTAAAACCAGAGGTATTTTAGGAGAAATACAGCTTGGCGCGATATTAAAGGACGTTTTGGCAGAAGGACAGTATGCGGAAAACGTAAGCACTGTTCCGGGGAGCAGCAACAGAGTCGAATTTGCGGTAAGGCTTCCGGGAGGGGACGACGGCTCTGTATATCTTCCGATAGATTCAAAATTTCCGGGAGATGCCTATGCTCATTTGATGGATGCGTACGAAACCGCAGATCAGGATGTTGTTGAAACCGCTAAAAAAGCCCTTGCAAGCATGCTTAAGCAAGAAGCACGGGATATTAAGAATAAATATATTCAGCCGCCGTATACAACTGATTTCGGCGTTCTGTTTCTTCCGTTTGAGGGCTTATATGCCGAGGCTGTTAACATGGGGATGATAGAAATCCTTCAGCGTGAGCATAATGTTATGCTTGCCGGGCCATCCACAATGGCAGCAATGCTTTCATCGCTTCAAATGGGATTCAAGACGCTGGCTATTCAGAAAAATGCTGATGAAGCATGGAAGGTTCTCGGAAATGTTAAAAGCGAATTTGACAGCTTTGAAAAGGTTCTTAATGATGCCAGAACAAGGCTCAAGCAGGCTGATGACGAGCTTGATAAGCTTGTCGGCGTAAGAACACGCCGGATTCAAAAAGCACTTAAAGATGTGCAGACACTGGAGTATAAGAACTAATGAGTTTATATGCGATCGCAGATCTTCATCTTGCCATGGATCCTTCAATAGAGGATAAATCCATGGATATGTTCGGAGGACCGTGGATAAATCACGCACAGCGTCTTCAGGAGATTTGGCTGCGATTGATTAATGAAAATGATACTGTTTTGATCCCCGGAGATATTTCATGGGCATTAAAGCTTGAGGAGATTAAAGCAGATTTTGATTGGCTTAATACACTTCCCGGTAAAAAAATTATTATGAAGGGCAATCATGATCTTTGGTGGTCTTCAAGAAAAAAGATGGAAAATCTTTTCCCTGATTTCTTTTTTCTTCAGAATAATTGCTACGAAGGAGAAAACTTTGTTATCACGGGAAGCAGGGGGTGGGTGCTTCCCGGAGCCGCAGACTTTTGTGAAGATTTAGACAAGAAAATTTATGCAAGGGAGCTTTTAAGACTGAAAACAGGTCTGGAAAAAGCAGAAAAATGTGCAAACGGTCGTCCGATAATTGCCGCAACACATTTTCCGCCTATGAATGAAAAGAAGGAACCTTCAGAAATTACAAGGTTGTTTACAGAATATAACGTTATGTATGCAGTGTATGGACACCTTCACGGAAGCGGTGGCTTTGCCAACGGATTTGAAGGTACGCTTGATGGAGTCTCGTACAGGCTCGTTTCGCTTGATAAACTTGAAGCCGCACCTTTACTTGTGTTAAAATAATCAGGTTGCAACATATATTCAAAGGACTATTTTATGAAACACATTTTTATTGTTAATCCGGCTGCCGGTGTGGGTGCTTCCGAAAAGCAATACCTGCCCAATATCATCCAGTTTTTGAAAGATACCGGAGTTGATTATGAAATACACAGAACATTGAACAAGCAAGAGGTCGGAACCTGGATCAGACAAAGAGTTCAGATAGGTGACCCTGTTCGTTTTTATGCCATAGGCGGAGACGGTACTATTTGTGATGTTGTAAATGGTGTTGTCGGACATAAAAATGCTGAAGTTGCAGCAGTTCCCTGCGGTTCTGGTAACGATTTTGTAAAGAATTTTACAAATGTCAAAAACTTCTTGAGTCTGGAAAAGCAGATTGCAGGAAGGGCTGTTCCGATAGATCTTCTTAAGTACAACGACAGCTACAGTATCAATATGCTCAATATAGGCGCTGATTGTGACATAGTTGTACTTTCCAATGAACTCAGAAAAGCAGGAAAGGTATCCGGTGCTGCTTCATATGCACTCGGCGCTTTGCAGATTCTCCCAAAACACCCGTCTTATAAAATGGTTTATACCATAGATGGTGTTGATTACGAGGAAGAGCTTATGCTTATAGCTATCGGCAACGGAAAGTATTGCGGCGGCGGCTTTAAATCCTGTCCAACCGGAAATCTTCATGACGGCAAGATGGATATCGGGATCGTTAAGCCTGTTGTTGGTCTGAAGCTTTTCCCTTTGCTTTGGAAGTATCATCAGGGTACCCATATATACGACAAGAGAGCTGCGGCTTTTCTCAAATATATGCAGGTTGAAAAGTTTGATCTAAGGCCAATAGATCCTTGCGTTGTATCTGTTGACGGGGAGGTGTTTCAGTTTGAACCGACTCATTTTGAGGTGGTAAGAAATGCAATCAATTTCGTGATCCCCGAAGGCTCAGAGATGATTGAGTAGATGGTTTATTTATAGTTTATTTATAGTTTATTTACGGAGAAGTATCGAAGTGGTCATAACGGGGCGGTCTCGAAAACCGTTGGGCGGTAACGCCACATGGGTTCGAATCCCATCTTCTCCGCCAACGGAAAAGCCAGTAAACAAGCGGGTTTGCCGGCTTTTCTCTTTTTTGTCAGCATCTCAAAATCACCCCGAAAATCGCTGTTCTTTCCATCATTTTGGAAAGAACAGATTTTGTTTTTTACGGCTCACTTTTTTCATCGTTTGTCTGCCATTTGCTTTCAAAACCACCTGCTCCCGGAAGTACGATTCTGTTCTCCATTGCCTGCGCCGAGGATAACTTGGAAGAATAGTCCAAATGAGCGTAGATTTCTGTAAACTATGCCGATTTCTTTTTGAGATTAAAAATCCCTTAGTGAGAGCCTACTTTTGTCCCGTCTTTTGTATAGCAACGATAAAGAAATGTAAGGCAGAGAGCATCGTCCTCTGCCTTTCGTTATATTAAGTTATGGCTTTTCCGTGTCAATCCCTTATAAACCCACGTTAAACCTTGATTTATTTCAAGAAATGTGATATACTATATTATGTAAATCTGTACTCTCGTGAAAAGGAGCTTCACAATGGATAATAATCTCGAACGCTGGTATTCAATGAAAGAGATAATGGAATATTTGGGCGTTAGCCGTGATACGGTTCTCGACTGGATCGAGCGCCGTAATATGCCCGCCGCAAAGATCGGCAGGCTGTGGAAATTCAAAATCAGCGAAGTAGATGCTTGGATGAAATCCGGCATTGCGGCTGATAAGTGATTGATTTCGGAGGTGCGATATGGCACCCGATAATAAATTAGGACTAACCAATTCCGCTGATCTTACCCGTGAGGAAGAACGCATCAGCAAGAAATGAGGTGCAAATATGTCAGACGAAAAGAAATGGCAATTTGAACTTGAAGAATATATAAAGCAGGGCGAGCCTGATAAAGCCGAAAAAAGCGAAGCGTGGCAGACGGCTATCGGTTTGCAGGCGGTGGACGGTCTGAATACCTCGGCATATTTGCTGGATACCGCCAAAGAGCATATCGAAGGCAAAATCAGCATTGACGAAGCACAGAAGCGTATTCAAAGCTACTATGAGCAGAAGTCTGACTGTACCGAGATTGAGAACGAAACCAAAGAAGCGGATATTGTTTCGGCAAGGATCACAAAGCTTTTGGG
>JAZLHU010000037.1:0-23914 GCA_045616985.1 Anaerovoracaceae bacterium | reverse complement strand
ACAGAGAAAGATTTTACAACTCCTCCTCCCGTGCTTTGTAGTGTAGCTTCTTGCTTACTATTTTAAGACAACGAGAAGGTTTGTGAAATACTTTAATTACTATTTGTGCCGCCGCTTGGCGGCGGAATGGAGATTAGTATGGAGCTGATTATTGTTACAGGCTTAAGCGGAGCCGGAAAATCCCATGCGGCTCACTGCATGGAGGATCTTGGATATTACTGTGTTGATAATATGCCTCCTCAGCTTATGGATGATTTTGTGACTCTTGCAGGCAATACATCTTCAAGTTTTGATAAGGTTGCGTTTGTGGTTGATATAAGAGGGGGAGAGTTTTTCGGCGACCTTAAGGCTTCTTTGGATGAGCTTAAGGCTCAGGGCGTAGGATACAAAATAATGTATCTTGAAGCATCCGATCCTGTATTGGTAAGAAGATATAAAGAAACAAGAAGATCTCACCCGTTAGCTCCGGACGGAGATGTTTTATCCGGAATTGCCAGAGAAAGGGAAAGGCTTAAAATACTTAAAGCTCAGGCTGACTATATTATTGATACATCCGATATTAAAGTTGCAAAGCTTAATTCTGAAATCAAGAGAATATTGAATACCGAAGATAAGGATTCCTTCACTCTTATGATAGAGTCTTTCGGATATAAAAACGGAATGCCGCAGGAGGCTGACTGGGTTTTGGATGCAAGGTTTCTTCCGAATCCCTTTTATGTTCCGAGCCTTAAAAGCCTTACCGGAAAGAATAAAAAAATTAAGGACTATGTTCTCGGCTGTCCGGAGGCAACAAGGTTTGCGGGCAGAGTAACGGGACTTGTTCTCGATCTTATCCGGTCCTATATCAGGGAAGGGAAATATCACCTTACAATTGCGGTCGGATGCACCGGAGGAAGACACAGATCCGTTGTCATGGCCGGGGAGATCGCAAGAAGGCTTGAAGAAAACGGAAGGCATTGCACGGTAATGCACAGAGACCTCTGAGCAGATATGAAGAAAGCGAACAATCGACTTTACTTAAGGGATTGTGCGATTGAACTGATTTTCCTGAGCCTGTTATTTAAACCCGATTTTGTGAGAGGAGGATCAAAGAGCTGAGCAAGCTCAGTTAGCGAAAGCTCCGGATTTTCCAAACGCATAAGCGCTGTTTGCCTCAACTTACCCGTAAGGTAGTCGAGGCTTTTTTCTTTCATTATATATTCTATGTCTGAAATCTGCTGCTGGGCAGCATCAACGATCTTGTCCTGGTTGGCGCTTTCGCAGTTTACTATGCGGTTTGCCGTATTCCTCATTTCTTTGGTGATTCTTACGTTCTGAAGCTTAAAAAGCTGAGTCGATACACCGATAACAGAAAGAAAATCCTCTATTTGTTCTCCGTCCTTTAAGTACACTACATAACGGTTTCTTCTTTCCGTTATTTTTGCTTTCAGACCGAAGCTGCCCATAAGCCTTGAAACATCCTGAGCCTTGCCCATACTTTCAAATGAAAGCTCCAGATGGTATCCGTTTCCTTTGGCAGGATCCGATACTGAACCTGAAGCCAGAAATATTCCTCTCAATGCCGCCTTTTTGCAGCAGCGTTTTTTGATGATTTCGCTGCCCAGACCTTCAGGAAAGTAATTGTAGCCTTCCCTTACGGTCAAAATGCCGGTTTCTCTTAAAATCGCCTCGGAATTCATTTCCGGAGTAATGAAAAGCTCGTAAATCTTGCCTCTGATGCCGCCCGGCCTTGAAATTGCAAGGCTGCTTTTGGAGCCGAAATAATCCCGGATAAGAGTAACAAAAAGTCTGGCAACTGCAGCGTTATCTGTCGTGACCTTAAGACCTACTTTTCCGCCCGTAAGGGTGACACTGCCCGAAAACTTTAAAAAGCCCGTAATTTGGGCAAGCTGGCAGCATTTTTTGCCTGCCGGAATGGTCGTTAATTCTTTTTTTGTATCCGATGTGAATGACATATCCATATTATATAGTATTTCTATCTGTTTTCAAAAAAAATATGAAAAAAATGTTTTTAAATCAAGAAATTTTTGTTGACAAGTCCCATTTGTTTTAGTATTCTTATTGGGTATCACTATGCCACAGTGGGGCATTGTGTATTTTGAGTGCTGATAAAAATGTTTTATTTATATAGACGGAGGAACAAATAAAATGGCAAAAGCAGGTTCAAGAGTAAAAGTAATTCTCGCATGCCAGGATTGCAAGCAGAGAAACTACAACAGGACCAAGAACAAGAAGAATGATCCCGATCGTATCGAGCTTATGAAGTATTGTAAGTTCTGCAAGAAGGAAACACTTCACAAGGAAACAAAGTAATTCAGTTTAGAAAGGACTCATCGACATGGCAGAACAAGCTGTTGCAAAGAAGGGATTCTTTGAAAGAATTAAAGACTACTTTAAGGGTGTAGCTTCCGAGATGAAGAAGGTTGCATGGCCAAGCAAGAAAGATACTTATAAGTATACTCTTGTTGTTATTGCGGTTTGTGCAGCATTTGCAATTCTCTTCTGGGTGCTTGATACAGCATTCCTTGCACTCTTAGGACTTTTAGTATAGTAGGAGCGAAAGATGTCTGACGAAATTTTTCTTGAAGGAAAACCGGAAGAAATCGAACTCACCGAAGAAGAAAACGTTAAACCGATAGCAAAGCCAAAGGCTGCTGCCGCTCAAAAGACGCAGACAGTTTCTTTTAAAGCGGATGCAGATGAAATTCCCGCAGGTTTCTTCAGACGGCTGAAGGAGCCGAAATGGTATATCGTTCACACTTACTCCGGACATGAAGATAAGGTAAAAACAAACCTTGAAAAGCTTGTGGAAAACAGGGGCATGCAGGATCTGGTGCTCCAGGTCATAGTGCCAAAGGAAACTGTTATCGAGCACAAGGAAACGGGAAACCGTGCACGCGAACGCAAGACCTTCCCGGGATATGTTCTGGTAAAGATGATAGTAACTAACGAATCCTGGTATTTGGTTCGTAACACCCAGGGCGTTACGGGATTTGTAGGTCAGGGTTCTGAACCTATTCCGCTTTCTGATGAAGAAATCAGAAGGCTCGGGATAGAGAAGGTTGAAATCACGCTCAACATTAATGTAGGTGATAACGTGAAAATCATCTCCGGACCATTCAAGGGCTTTACAGGTCTTGTTGAAGAGGTTAACGCTGATAAGCAGACATTAAAGACCAAGGTTGATATGTTCGGAAGAGCAACTCCGGTAGAACTTGAATTTGATCAGGTTGACAAACTTAACTAATTATATAGATGGAAAATAATAGGGTCGCCCTATGGAAAGGAGAGACGCATGGCAAAAAAGATTGAAGGCTATATTAAGCTGCAAATTCCTGCAGGTGCTGCAAATCCGGCTCCTCCGGTTGGACCGGCACTCGGTCAGCATGGTGTCAACATCATGGACTTCTGCAAGCAGTTTAATGCCAGAACAGCCGATCAGAGCGGTATGACTATTCCTGTTGTGATCACAGTATTTGCAGATAAGTCATTCAGCTTCATCACAAAGACTCCACCGGCACCGGTTCTTATCAAGAAGGCCGCTGGAATCGAAAAGGCATCAGGCGAGCCGAACAAAAAGAAGGTTGCTACGATCACAACTGCTCAGGCAAGAGAAATTGCCGAGAAGAAAATGCCGGACCTCAATGCTGCAAACATTGATACCGCAACAGAAATGATTAAGGGAACCGCAAGAAGCATGGGCATTCTTGTCCAGGATTAATTGGTGGGAGGCTTAAAAGCCGTTAATACCACAAGGAGGTAAAACATGGCCAAATATGGCAAAAAGTATCAGGAAGCAGCAAAGCTTATCAATAAAGCAGAGCTGTACGATGTCGATCAGGCATTTGAGCTTGTCGCAAAGACAGGAACGGCTAAATTCGACGAAACCGTTGAAGCTCATTTCAGAATGGGTCTTGACGGAAGACATGCTGATCAGCAGATCAGAGGTGCTATCGTTCTTCCTCACGGCACAGGCAAGACTGTAAAGGTTCTTGTTTTTGCCAAGGGTGAAAAAGAACACGAAGCACAGGCAGCAGGCGCTGACTATGTAGGCGGAGAAGAGCTTGCTCAGAAAATTCAGAAAGAGAACTGGTTCGACTTTGACGTAGTTGTTGCAACACCCGACATGATGGGCGTTGTAGGTAAACTCGGTAAGGTTCTCGGTCCTAAGGGACTTATGCCAAACCCAAAGTCCGGTACGGTAACAATGGATCTTACAAAGGCACTTGCCGAGATCAAAGCAGGTAAAGTTGAGTACCGTCTTGACAAACAGAACATAGTTCACACACCAATCGGCAGGGTTTCTTTCGGAGCGCAAAAACTTGAAGAGAACTTCAATGCTCTGGTAGAAGCTATCAACAAGGCAAAGCCGGCAGCAGCAAAGGGACAGTACATCAAGTCTGCATCCGTTGCCTGCACAATGGGTCCCGGAGTAAAGATCAACCCGGCTAAGCTTGTCTAATAGAGGCGAAGGCCGAATCGCAACTAAAACAGAATTTTATAGCTGTAGACAGCGAGTGGAGAAATCCTTAATATCCCGCCGAGGTTACGATTCATAAATCAGAGCCTTTTCAGCTTTTGGCATCGAAATAGGCTTTTTAAAGAAAGGCCGGAAAGGAGAGTAAATGTCAGTAGAAAGTCTGAAAATAAAAGGAGCCGTAATTGACGAAATCAAGTCAAAGCTTGAAGGAGCACAGTCCGTTGTAGTTATTGATTACATGGGCACGACTGTTGAAGAAGCAACAGCCATGAGAAAAGCCTTAAGAGAAGCAAACGTTGATTACGCAGTTTATAAAAACACATTGATTGCTAAGGCAATTGAGGGAACGCAGTTCGAAGGACTCAAGGAGGTTCTGTCCGGTCCGTCTGCGCTTGCCATCAGTAAGACAGACGCAGTTGCGCCTGCAAGAATTCTCAATAAGGCAATTAAGGACTACAGCAAGATGTCCTTTAAAGCCGGTTATGTTGAGGGTGTTAAATATGATGCAGAGGGCATGACAGCAATCGCATCCATTCCATCCAGAGACGAACTTGTTGCAAAGTTCATGGGTTCTATTCAGAGCCCTGTTGGAAAGTTTGTTCGCACACTTGCAGCTATTGCAGAGGCGAAGGAAGCTTAATCTCGTAGTTAGTTGATAGGAGAATTGAAATGAATAAAGAACAGATTATTGAAGCTATAAAGGCTATGACAGTACTTGAGCTTAACGAGCTCGTTAAGGCTTGTGAAGAAGAATTCGGCGTTTGCGCAGCAGCTCGTCTGGCAGTTGCAGCAGCCGGTGCAGTTGAAGCAGAAGCAAAGGACAGCTTCGACGTTGTTCTTGCTGAAGCAGGTGCAGAAAAGATCAAGGTTATTAAGGTTGTCAGAGAAGTTACCGGACTCGGACTTAAGGAAGCTAAGGATCTCGTTGACGGAGCTCCGAAGCCCATTAAGGAAGGGGTTAGCCCGGAAGAAGCTAACCAGATCAAGGCTCAGCTCGAAGAGGTTGGCGCTAAGGTTGAACTTAAGTAATATAGCTTAATTACATATCGCCTAAGGGTTGTCTTAGTGGCAACCCTTTTGGCGTTATAACCGGCAACTTATTTTCGGGCGTTTTTTTGCCCAGGCTAACAAAAAGAGGGGGACACACAATGCCACATGCTGTGAAAATAGGCAAGAAAGAGCGCATGAGCTTCTCAAAGATCGAAGCTGTTCAGCAAATGCCTAACCTCATTGCAATTCAAAAGGATTCCTACGATTGGTTTATCAACGAGGGTCTTGCTGAAGTGTTTGAGGATATCAGTCCTATCAGGGACTACGCTGATAACTTAGCGCTCGAATTCGTGGACCATTCCATTTCAGGCGAAACAAAATATGATCAGGAGGAATGTAAGGAAAGAGATGCAACATATGCTGCACCACTTAAGGTTAAAGTACGTCTGATCAATCAGGAAACCGGAGAGGTTAAGGAACAGGAAGTATTCATGGGAGACTTCCCTATCATGACCGAAAAGGGCACCTTTATTTACAACGGTGCTGAGCGTGTAGTTGTTACACAGCTCGTAAGATCCCCGGGACCATACTATGCTGTAGCCACAGATAAATCCAATAACAAGTTGTTCTCAACGACTATCATCCCTAACCGCGGTGCATGGCTCGAGTATGAAACAGATGCAGCGCAGAGTCTTTCTGTTCGTGTTGACCGTACAAGAAAGCTTCCTATCACAGCGCTTTTAAGAGCACTGTCTTACAGATCGGTTGACGAAAAGGTTGAATCCGAAAAGAGAAAAGACCAGTCAATGTCTGAAGAGGATATCAGGAAGAAGGTACGCAGATATCAGGAATACAAGACAAATATTGCCGCTTCATTTTACGAAGGAACAACGGAAGAAATATTAGAAGTCTTCGGAGAGGATATCGAAAGGCTTAATCTTTCGATTGAGAAGGATACAACTCATAACTTCGACGAAGGTCTTAAAGAAATCTATCGTAAGCTTCGACCTGGAGAACCTGCTACATTTGAATCCGCATATGATTCAATTGAGGCATTGTTCTTTGATGCAAAGAGATATGATCTTGCAAAAGTAGGTCGCTATAAATATAATAAGAAACTCGGTCTTAAGGAAAGGATCACAGGCTGTGTCCTTGCAGACGGAGTTCGTAATCCTGCAACGGATGAGCTTATGTATCGTAAGGGTACAAAGATCACAAAGGAGGTTGCATTTGAGATTCAGGATGCCGGCGTTGAATACGTTTGGGTTGAATCAAAGCTTAATGAAGGTAAGCCTGTAAAGGTTATCGGAAACAACTTTGTTCTTCTTGCAGGTTATCTTGATTTTGATCCAGAAGAATACAGATTGCCTGAAGAAGTATTCTATCCGGCACTTTCGGGAATTCTTGATGAGTTCTACACAGCAAACCCAAGAAAGAGACTTTCAAAAGAAGCCAGAAAAGAATACAACGACAAGCTTGCTGCATTCCTCTATGCGCATAAGAATGAACTTTCACCAAAGCACATTATATTTGATGATATTATTGCATCTGTTTCCTATCTCTTCGGACTTCAGGAGGGTATCGGAAGCGTGGATGATATCGACCATCTCGGAAACAGAAGATTAAGAACTGTAGGAGAGCTTCTTCAGAACCAGTTCAGGATCGGTCTTGCAAGAATGGAAAGAGTTGTTAAGGAAAGAATGACAATTCAGGATACCGAAGCGACAACACCGCAGAACCTGATAAACATTCGTCCGGTAACGGCAGCTATCAAGGAGTTCTTCGGATCTTCGCAGCTATCGCAGTTTATGGACCAGACAAACCCATTGGCAGAGCTTACTCACAAGAGAAGACTTTCCGCACTTGGTCCCGGTGGGCTTTCAAGAGAAAGAGCAGGATTCGAGGTTCGTGATGTACACCATTCTCACTATGGAAGAATGTGCCCGATCGAAACCCCTGAAGGTCCTAATATAGGTCTTATCGGTTCGCTCACGACCTACGGCGTAATCAATAAATACGGTTTTATTGAAACCCCGTACAGAAGAGTAAATAAGGGTGTTGTTTCCGCAGAAATTGATTATCTCTCTGCAGACGAGGAGGAGGGTCTGATTATAGCGCAGGCCAACGAACCTCTTGATGCAAAGGGCAGATTTGTAAATGAAAAGGTGCTTGCCCGTGGAGATCTTGGCGAAATCGACCTTTTCCCGCGAGAGGTAGTTCACTATATGGACGTATCTCCCCGTCAGGTAGTATCCATTGCAACAGCAATGATCCCCTTCCTCGAAAACGATGATGCTAACCGTGCTTTGATGGGCTCCAACATGCAGCGTCAGGCTGTGCCTCTTCTGGTAACGGATGCACCTATCATTGCTACGGGTGTCGAATATTCCGCAGCTCACGACTCGGGTGTTGTGGTTGTTGCAAAGCATGCAGGAACTGTTGAATATGTTGATGCAACAAGGATCGTTGTCCGTACAGAGGACGGCGGGAAAGACGAATACAAGCTGCTTAAGTACAAGAGATCAAACCAGGGTACCTGCATTAACCAAAAGCCGATCGTTTCGCACGGTGAAAGGATCGAAGAAGGCGAAGTCCTTGCTGATGGTCCTGCAACCGATCAGGGCGAAATCTCCTTAGGCAAGAATCTTCTTATCGGATTTATGACGTGGGAGGGTTATAACTACGAGGATGCCGTAATCCTTAATGAAAGGCTTCTTATGGACGATGTGCTTACATCCATCCATATTGAAGAATACGAATCCGAGGCTCGTGATACAAAGCTCGGTCCTGAGGAAATCACAAGAGATATTCCAAACGTTGGCGAGGATGCTCTTAAAGATCTGGATGAAGAAGGTATCGTAAGGATCGGTGCCGAGGTTGATTCTTCGGACATACTTGTCGGTAAGGTCACTCCAAAGGGAGAAACAGAACTTACGGCAGAGGAAAGACTTCTCCGTGCAATCTTCGGAGAGAAGGCAAGAGAAGTAAGAGATACCTCTCTTAGAGTTCCGCACGGTGAAACAGGTATCGTTGTTGATGTAAGAGTTTTCTCAAGAGAAAACAACGATGAACTTCCACCGGGAGTAAATAAGCTTGTCAGAGTATATATTGCAACCAAGAGAAAAATCCAGGTCGGCGATAAGATGGCAGGCCGCCATGGAAACAAGGGTGTTATTTCAAGAGTACTTCCTGTAGAGGATATGCCGTTCATGGCCGATGGTACACCGCTTCAGGTTATGCTCAACCCTCTGGGCGTACCTTCCCGTATGAACATCGGGCAGGTTCTTGAGGTTCATCTCGGACTTGCGGCAAAGACAAAGGGTTGGTACATTTCAACTCCTGTATTTGATGGTGCAAAGGAAAGTGAGATCATAGATCTTCTTGATGAATGCGGTTATCCGAGAACAGGTAAGCTGCTTTTAAGAGATGGTCGTACAGGAAATTATTTCGATAATCCCGTAACAGTCGGCATCATGTATATGCTGAAGCTTCACCATCTTGTTGATGATAAGATCCACGCAAGATCCACCGGTCCGTACTCACTGGTTACACAGCAGCCATTGGGCGGTAAGGCACAGTTCGGCGGACAGCGTTTCGGAGAAATGGAAGTCTGGGCTCTTGAAGCTTACGGTGCAGCATACACTCTTCAGGAGATCTTGACAGTTAAGTCCGATGACGTTATCGGAAGAGTAAAAACATACGAAGCAATCGTTAAGGACGAAAACATTCCCGAGCCGGGCATTCCCGAGTCCTTCAAGGTTCTCATTAAGGAAATGCAGTCTCTTGCTCTTGATGTAAAGGTTCTTGGCGAAAACGATGAGGAGGTTGAGCTTAAGGATACATCCGATCTTGAGGGCGCAACATCATTCAATGCAATAGAATTTGAAAACTTAAAGAAAGAAGATGAGTTCTTTGCAGGCAACGCAGGATTTACGGAGTTAAGTCCTGAAGGAGAAGAGCTCGACTCTTATACCGACCCATCATACGATGCAGAGGAAGAAGAGGAAGAGGATTTCCCGGGAGAGGAGGAGTAGAAAATGGATATTAGTTTTGAATCATTACAAATCAACCTTGCTTCTACCGAGAAAATCCTAAGCTGGTCACACGGTGAAGTTAAAAAGCCTGAAACGATCAACTACAGAACGCTCAAGCCTGAAAGAGACGGGCTTTTCTGTGAAAGGATTTTCGGACCGACCAAGGACTGGGAGTGTCACTGCGGTAAGTATAAGAGAATCCGTTACAAGGGCATCGTATGCGACAGATGCGGTGTTGAAGTAACAAAAGCAAAGGTAAGAAGAGAGCGTATGGGCCACATCACTCTCGCAGCGCCTGTTTCTCACATTTGGTACTTCAAGGGTATTCCTTCAAGGATCGGTCTTGTTCTGGACATGAGTCCGAGAGCTCTTGAAAAGGTACTGTACTTCGCATCCTACATTGTAACAGATCCCGGTGATACTCATCTTAAATACATGGAGGTTCTTACAGAACAGCAGTACCGGGAGGCAAGAGAAGAGCTTGGCTCCGGATTCAAGGCAGGAATGGGCGGAGCTGCAGTAAGAGAGCTTCTTGCTGCAATCGATCTTGATTCTCTTGCCGAAGAACTCAGAGAGATACTCAAGACATCACAGGGACAGAAGAAGATCAGAGTAGTCAGAAGACTCGAGGTTATTGAAGCGCTTCGTGCATCCGGCAACAGACCTGAATGGATGATTCTTGAAGTTGTTCCTGTAATCCCGCCCGACCTTCGTCCTATGGTCCAGCTCGACGGCGGCAGATTTGCAACATCCGATCTTAATGATCTTTACAGAAGAGTTATCAACAGAAATAACAGACTTAAAAGGCTCCTTGATTTAGGGGCTCCTGACATTATCGTCAGAAATGAAAAGAGAATGCTCCAGGAAGCTGTTGATGCACTCATTGATAACGGCAGACGCGGCAGACCTGTAACAGGCCCGGGCGGAAGACCGCTTAAGTCACTTTCCGATATGCTTAAGGGTAAGCAGGGAAGATTCCGTCAGAATCTTCTCGGCAAGCGTGTTGACTATTCAGGACGTTCTGTAATTGTTGTAGGACCTGAACTTAAGTTCTATCAGTGCGGTCTTCCGAAAAAGATGGCGCTGGAGCTTTTCAAGCCCTTCATTATGAAAAAGCTCGTTGCTGACGGAACAGCGCACAACATCAAGTCTGCAAAGAGAATGGTTGAAAAGGTTAAGCCCGAAGTTTGGGATGTACTTGATGAAATCATCAAAGACCATCCGGTGCTTCTTAACCGTGCTCCTACACTTCATAGACTCGGTATCCAGGCGTTTGAACCCGTTCTTGTAGAGGGCAAGGCAATCAAGCTTCATCCGCTTGTATGCACCGCATACAATGCGGACTTCGACGGAGATCAGATGGCTGTCCATGTTCCTCTTTCGGTAGAGGCTCAGGCAGAAGCAAGATTCCTGATGCTTTCGGTAAATAACATTCTTGCTCCGAAGGACGGTTCTCCGATCACAACACCGACACAGGATATGATCCTCGGTTCTTACTATCTTACCAATCCCGGTCCGGCAGATCCGCAGGAAAGAAAGGACAATAAGGATACCAGAAACGATGGTAAGGTGTTCTGCGATGAGGCTGAAATGCTTATGGCATATCAGGCAGGCATTGTAGGTATTCACTCAAGGGTCAAGGTTTTGAGAAAGCTTGATGCTGAGGATAAGGGCCGGCTTGTTGAATCCACAGTCGGAAGATTTATCTTCAACGAAAAGATCCCGCAGGATCTCGGTTACGTTGACAGAAAAGAAAATCCATACGGACTGGAAGTTGACTTCCTTGTAAAGAAGAAGGATCTCACAAATATTATCGACAGGTGCTTCAGACGTCACGGTAATGTTGCGACGGTAGAGATGATGGACTACATCAAGTCCAACGGATACAAATATTCCACAGTAGCTGCAGTTACGATCTCTATCGGAGACATGCTTATGCCGCCTGAAAAGCAATCCATTATCGACAAGGCTCAGGCTATCGTTGATAAATATCAGGCAGCTTACAGGCGCGGTCTTATGTCCGATGCCGAAAGATACGAGAAAGTCCTTCTTGTATGGCACAAGGCTACCGACGAAGTTGCCGATGCGCTTATGGCAGCACTGCCGCATGATAACAATCTGTTCATCATGGCAGATTCGGGTGCGAGAGGCTCAAAGAACCAGATCAAGCAAATCGGCGGTATGCGTGGACTTATGGCCAACGCTACAGGTAAAACAATTGAGGTCCCTATCACTGCAAACTTCAGAGAAGGACTTTCCATAATGGAATACTTCCTTTCCTCAAATGGTGCAAGAAAGGGACTTGCAGACACAGCTCTTCGTACGGCAGACTCGGGTTATCTGACAAGAAGACTTGTAGATGTATCACATAATGTAATCGTTCGTCAGCTCGACTGCGGTACCGATGAGGGTATTGAGGTAAGAGCATTTACAGACGGTAAAGAGGTCATTGAAGCACTGCGGCTTCGTATCATCGGAAGAATAGCACTTGATGATATCGTAGATCCCAACACGGGAGAGATCCTTGTTGAGGGCGGCGAAGAAATCAGGGAAGATGCTGCAAAGAGGATCGAAGAAGCCGGAATCGAATCAGTAAATATCAGATCGGTCATGACCTGCAAATGCGAAAACGGCGTCTGCTGCAAGTGCTATGGCAGAAACCTTGCAACAGGAGAGCCTGTTAATATGGGCGAAGCAGTTGGTATCATCGCAGCTCAGTCCATCGGTGAACCCGGTACCCAGCTTACGATGAGAACTTTCCATACCGGCGGTGTTGCAGGCGGTTCATCCGGTGACATCACTCAGGGTCTTCCGAGAGTTGAAGAGCTTTTCGAAGCGAGAAGACCAAAAGGTATTGCTGAAATCTGCGAGGCAGACGGTAAAGTCGTATCCATTGAGACGAGACCTGATAATAAGACAGAAGTAATTGTTCGCGGAGAAGAAGAGAAAAAATACGTCGTTCCCTACGGTGCAAGACTGAAGGTTTCCGAAGGGACAGAGGTTCATGCAGGTGAAGGAATTACTCAGGGACCTCTTGATCCGCATGATATTTTGAGAATCAACGGCGTTGAAGGCGTATACCAGTATCTCCTCAAGGAAGTACAAAGAGTATACAAGCTCCAGGGTGTAGATATTAACGATAAACACATTGAGGTCATTGTTTCTCAGATGCTCTCCAAATACAGGATTGAAGATGCGGGAGATACACATCTTCTTCCCGGAGGTCTTTACAATTGGTTCGAGCTTGAAGCAGCAAACAGCGTTCTTGAAGAAGGACAGCAAAAGGCTGAATCCGAGAGAATACTCCTTGGAATCACAAAAGCTTCTCTTGCAACAAGCTCCTTCCTCTCAGCGGCTTCCTTCCAGGAAACAACAAGAGTGCTTACAGATGCTGCGATCAAGGGTAAGAAGGACAGGCTCCTTGGCCTTAAGGAAAATGTTATCATCGGCAAGCTGATCCCTGCAGGTACAGGGATGAAGCTCTACAAGAATGTTAACGTAGACTACGGTATTAACACCGAATTCATGGAAAATTATAATGCTGATGCAGACTATGAAGACTACGAAGACCTTGAAGATCAGCTTGAAGATGATGAAATAGATGAATTCGAGCTTGATGCGGAAGACGAGAATCTTCAGGCCGCAGCCTTCGAGGCTGAGCTTTCCGGTGCGGAAGAGGACTGACATAATAATAAAATCCCCATTTGTCAATGGCAAAACGGGGATTTTTTTTGTCCATTTTCTTTAATTCCGTCCGGTACATATGATATAATTATCAAAGTTATAGTCAGTGTACTTTCTTTTTCATCACTGACAATAGGAGGACATAAAATGAAAAAAGTATTGGCAATTCTTCTTGCACTTGCAATGGTGTTTGCTATGGCTGCTTGCGGTGAAAAGAAAGAGCCGGAGCAACAGGCACCTGTGGCTGATGCAAATTATGAGATTCGTATTTATACAAATACAAACGACGAATCAGAGGTTGCATGGCTTAAGGAAAACGCAGAAAAGGCCGGATTTAAAATCAGCGTTGATGACAACACGGTTATTTCCGGAGATGCTCAGGTTATTCAGACTGCAAACGAAAGCAAGGACGGCGACGTTCTCTTCGGAATGAACGAAACACGTTGGGGACAGGTTATCAATGGTAACTACGAAAACCTCAAGCTTGTTGAATGGGAGCCGACATGGTCCAATCTTGTCGGAACATTTAAGTATGATAAGAAGGCATACGGCGTAACCATTCAGGACATTCTTATGCTCTATAGAACTGACGAGCTCGGAACAAACGGCAAGGCTCTTAAGTTCGATCACTGGAGCGAGATGGCTGAACAGGGAATGAAGTATTATCGTCAGGGCAAGGTTGGAGGAACAACAAACGGAAACATCAACAACTGTATGCTTTTCCCATATGCTGACCCTGCATCACCGGCAGGCGGAATTTCCGTTGACGGATGGAAGGCACTTTGGAAGTACTGTGCAGGCGGTACATTCACAGGAGATTCTTATGGCTTCGATCCTCTTAACAGAGGTGATGTTCCGCTCTCCACATTCTACTCCAGCTCTCTCTACGGCAGCGTAGATACAGCCGATTCGGGAAGTGCAAATCCGCTTACATACGATGCGGCAAAGAATGCTCCCGGAAACTGGGCTCTTGTTGACATCAAGGACGGAAGCTATTTCATTGCCGAATACATCGGCGTTCTTGAAAAGGCCGGCAGAACTGAGGAACAGACACTTCAGGTAAAGGCATTCTGTGAATGGTTCGGTTCCACGGAAACACAGACACAGTGGGCTAATGAATTTGACCGTTATCCGTGCAACACAGAGGCAGCTAAGGCTTCCGACCTTGTTGACTACGCAGGCATCTACAGCCTTCACAACATGGCGCAGGATAAGGTCGGCGACAAGCTTTATTATGAATACGTTGCTGAACATTCTGCTGAATGGACAAATATCATGACAAACCTCGGTTTCTTCTGGAAGGAAGGATCCCCCGCAGAACCGGATTGGGATAATCTTGATTGGGCTACACTTTGCGTAGCAAAATAGTACGTTTTAAACTATCGCGTGGCGAGTCGCTTTTGTGGTGACTCGCCACAAGTATATACGGAGACAAAACATGGGTTATATCAGTTTAAAAGACATCGTTGTGAAATTCGGCGATTTTGAGGCTCTTCATAATATCAATGTAGATGTTGAAGAGGGCGAATTTTTTACTTTCCTCGGACCATCCGGATGCGGAAAGACAACCACACTGCGAACTATTACCGGCTTTATTGATCCTGCGCAGGGTTCAGTATTTGTTAAGGATAAGGATATTACTCATGTTCCGATTGAAAAAAGGAATATAGGCATAGTATTTCAAAGTTATGCCCTGTTTCCAACCATGACAGTATATGATAACATCGCCTTTGGACTTAAGCTTCAAAAGCTTCAGAAGAAGGAGATAGATGCAAAGGTAAGAGAGATCGCCGGAAAGGTCGAGCTTTCTGACGAGCAATTGGGAAAGGCTGTCGCGCAGCTTTCAGGCGGGCAGCAGCAGCGTGTTGCCATAGCAAGGGCGTTAGTAACTAATCCGAGCATTATTTGTTTGGATGAGCCTTTGTCAAATCTTGATGCAAAGCTCAGAGTGCAGCTTCGGACGGAACTTAAAAAGATGCAGAAGGACTTCGGCATTACATCAATTTATGTCACTCACGATCAGGAAGAGGCACTTACTCTTTCAGACAGAATTGCCGTGTTTAATCACGGCGTTATTGAGCAGATCGGAACGCCTTATGAGGTATATAATCAATCTGCAACGGAATTTGTCTGCAATTTCATAGGAGACATCAACAGACTCTCAGAGGAGCTTGTAAAGGACTTAAATGCAAAGGGTGCGGAGCTTGATGAAAGCATGCATCATTACATCAGACTTGAACGTATTCACGTAAACAAGGAGCATAACGAAAACAGAGTTGAAATTGACGGCGTTATTGAGGCTATGGAGTATTACGGAATGTACGTTAAATATACAGTAAAGCTTCCGCAGCAAACACTGCGTATCATAGAGAAGAACGACGGCTCTACAGTGCTTGATATCGGTGATCCCGCACACATCAGCTTCAATCTGAGGAATCTTCTCAGCTATGCCGGCAGTAAAGAGGGAGTATAACCTATGCTTAATCAGAAGAAAACCTTTACATGGAGTAAGCTTCTGCTGGTAGTGGGCGGATTCTTTTTCCTGTATCTCTTCTTCGGATTCATGCTTGTTCCGTGCTTTAATACACTGACAAGTATTTTCACCGTAAGAGATGCTTCGGGAAATATCGATCCACTGGCAGTAATAAAGTTCTTCCTTGCGGGAAGCATGAACACTTATGTTCTGAACTCCTTAAAGCTGGCTATCGGCCTCGTAATAACAGTAAATATTGTCGGAACTTCCATAGTACTGCTTACCGAATACTTTGATATCAAAGGCGCAAAAATATTGCGTCTTGGATATATGACAACAATGATTTATGCCGGTGTTGCCTTGGTTACAGGGTATATGTTCCTGTACGGAAATGACGGTGTGCTTACAAGCTTCCTTTTGAAGCTTTTTCCCGGAATGAATCCATATTGGTTTACGGGATATAAGGCTGTGCTCTTTACAATGACCTTTGCCTGTACATCAAACCATATGCTTTTCCTTCGGAATGCGATAAGGGGAATAGATTACAATACGGTTGAGGCGGCAAGAAACTTAGGCGCAAATCCGTTTAAGGTTTTGTTTAAGGTCGTATTTCCAACCCTGCTCCCGACATATTTCTCACTTACGGTAATGACATTCATTACGGGACTGTGTGCTATGTCTGCCCCTACCGTTATCGGCTTTGATGCCATCAATCCGGAAATAGTAAGACTGGCAGGTTCATCTACTGCAGACGAGTCCTTCCCCCAGGCGAGAGCTGCACTTTTGTCTATCATTCTTGCATTGTTTACAATAGTACTTCTTTCGGTACTTACTCATTACGAACGCAAGGGACATTATCTGTCAGTAAGTAAGACAAAGGCAAAGCTTGTAAAACAAAAGATAGATAATCCGGTTGCAAACGTACTTGCACATATTTATGCATATGTACTCTTTGTAATTTATATGCTCCCGGTTGTTTTCATCGTTCTCTTCTCGTTCCAGGAATATGATGCAATCAAACAAAAAACATTATCGTTTGATAAGTTTACATTGATAAATTATTTCGGGGCATACGACTTTGAATACACAACGCCAAGAGGGGTGAAGAAAACATCCATAGGAGCATTTTCAGGACTCTTTGCAAACGAGAAATCCTTAAGCGGCATCAATACTTCCGCATTGCTTTCTGCCTGTGCGGCTGCGCTTGCCTGCATTATAGTGGTTGCTGCATGCAGCTATATCATGAAGCACAAAAAGAGCGGAACAGTTGTTGAATATGCACTTCTTTTCCCATGGCTTCTTCCTACAATTCTGATTTGTTATTCATACAGGATTTATTTCAACAAGCCGAGCATTCTTGCGTTCGGAGATAATCTGTATCAAGGCAAGAGCGTTATCATTTTGATCATCATTGCATATATGGTGGTCAAACTGCCGTTTGCGGTGCGTATGATAAAAGCCTCATTCTATTCAATAGACGGAGAGCTTGAAGAGGCTGCAAAAAATCTCGGCTCAGGACCAATAAGAACGTTTTTAAAAATCAAACTTCCGATTATACTTCCAAGCGTTCTGGCTGTATTTGCGCTCACATTTAACGAACTCTTCTCAGAATATGATATGGGTGCAACCTTTCATTCCGGTAATGCAACGACCTATGCTATGGTAATCAAAGCCATGACGGAAACTGATGCCAGAGCATACTACAATCTTAATGCTCTCGGGAGACAATGCGCATCCACGGTATTTATTATGATCCTGTCGGGAATCATACTCTGGCTTGTGTACGGAGTAGGGGCAAGGGATCTTTCCGAAAGACTTGAGGCAAAGAAAAAACGTCAGGAGCTCTTCGGGAAAATATTTAAGCAAAAAGAAAGTGAAACGCTAAATGATTAATACGATTATATTTGATATGGGAGGAGTCCTTATTGACTTTGATCCTGTTAAAATCGTTAATAGGTATAAAGAACTCAGCGCTGAAGATAAAACAACGCTTTTGGAAATTATCTTTGATTCTGCAATGTGGGCAATGCTTGATTTCGGCTTTTATACCGACGAAGAATATACGGAAATCGTGAAAAGGCTTACCCCCGAAAGACTTCATTTTTATGTAAGAGACATAATAATGAAGTGGGATGATCCGCTTATTCCCATGGAGGGCACAGCCGATGTTGTAAGAGATCTAAAGGCCAGGAGATATAAAATGTATCTTTTGAGTAATGCCAGTACAAGGCAAAAAGAATATTTTAAGAAAGTTCCCGGTAATGAGTGCTTTGATGCTGCTGTGATTTCTTCTTATGAAAAGAAGTGGAAGCCCATGCCGGAATTTTATCAGATTCTTTTGGACAGATATGATCTTATTCCGCAGGAGTGTATTTTTATAGATGATCTGAAAAGAAATATTGATGCCGCAGAAGCGCTCGGCATCAGTACAATACAATTTACAAATGCAAAAGATTTGAGAATGGAATTAGAAAAGAGAGAAATTCTTTAATTCTTCCGAATCAACAGAGTATTTGCTGCAGATTATTACATCGAGAGCTTTGTCCAAATGAAGCTCTCTTTCTTTTCCGTCAGGACCGATACGTTTGTAGTCATAAAGCCTGTATGTAAGATTTGAGTTCTGCTGTATTTCAAGGATCCTGATCCCTGCACCAATGGCATGGACCGTTCCTGCGGGGATTTTAATAATATCGCCTTTTTTGACGGATATTTTATTCAGGTGCTGTTCAATGCTTCCGTCAAGTACGGCATTTCTTAAGGTTTTCTTGTCCATATTTTTGTTAAAACCGCAGTAAAGGAAGGCCCCGTCATCTGCTTCAAGAATGTACCACATTTCATTCTTTCCGTTAGGCCGGTTTTCGATCCTTTTTGCATATTCATCATCAGGATGCACCTGAACAGAGAGAGGCTTTTGGGCATCAATTATTTTGACCAAAAGCTTTTCATCCTGATAAATCCAGTCTTCAGTTCCCCAAATGTATTCCTTGATCATAAAATCAATCCTCTGATACACATTCTACCATTTCGCGGCTTCGTTGACAAACCGCAGAGCAGACTCGTTTGGGTTATCCGGATAAATATTCCGAAAAAACGTTCCAAAGCATTTAAAATTCGTTGACTTTTCAAGGTTTTTTTGCTAATATTTTTGTGTTGCGCTGCTTTGCAGCGATATTTTCGTGTGGAGAAAGGCGCGATAATATTTAAAGAAAGGAGAAATTATAATGCCAACCATTAACCAATTGGTTAGAGAAGGAAGGACCAGCACCACAACAAAGTCTAAGTGCCCGGCTCTTCTTAAGGGAATGAACTCTATCAAGAGAGTGCCTACAGATACGCAGGCTCCGCAAAAGCGTGGCGTTTGCACATCAGTTAAGACAGTTACCCCTAAGAAGCCGAATTCAGCACTTCGTAAGGTGGCAAGAGTACGTTTAACAAACGGACTTGAAGTTACTGCATATATCCCGGGTGAAGGTCATAACCTTCAGGAGCACAGCGTTGTTCTTATTCGCGGTGGTCGTGTAAAGGACCTCCCGGGTGTAAGATATCACATCGTCAGAGGTACTCTTGATACTGCAGGCGTTGCCAATCGCGGACAGGCCAGATCAAAGTACGGTGCCAAGAGACCAAAGGCTGCAAAGAAGTAGCCTGAGCTCTTGAAAAAGAAAGTTATTACTGGAACATATCGGGATATAGGGCCCATTTATATATAATGGGCGCCGCAGTAGACATATGTGCTACTGAGTACCGATGAAATGCGCCAAGTGCGCAGGAGGGAAAAGAAGTGCCTAGAAGAGGTAATGTACCAAAGAGAGAAGTACTTCCGGATCCGGTCTATGGCAATCTCGTAGTTGCAAAGCTTATCAACAGCATTATGCTTGATGGTAAGAAGGGTACAGCTCAGAAGATTGTATACGATGCCTTTGAAATGATTAAGGCGAAGACAGGCGAAGAACCGGTTGAAGTATTCGAAAAGGCAATGAGCAATATCATGCCGCAGGTAGAAGTTAAGGCCAGACGTGTAGGTGGTGCGAACTATCAGGTCCCAATCGAAGTTAGACCTGAAAGAAGACAGACACTCGGTCTTAGATGGCTCACCGCTTACACAAGAGCCAGAAGCGAAAGAACCATGGCTGAAAGGCTTGCAAACGAGCTGATGGATGCAGCTAACGGCATGGGAGCTTCCGTAAAAAAGAGAGAAGATACCCATAAGATGGCAGAGGCAAACAGAGCGTTTGCACACTACAGATTTTAGAAGGTGAGATATGCCACGTCAGTTTTCTCTTGAAAATACAAGAAATATCGGTATCATGGCGCACATTGATGCCGGAAAAACCACTACGACAGAACGTATTCTGTTCTATACCGGAAAGACCCATAAGATTGGTGAAACCCACGATGGTACGGCAACTATGGACTGGATGGAGCAGGAACAGGAAAGAGGTATTACCATCACCTCTGCTGCTACGACTGCTCAGTGGAAGAATACAAGAATTAATATCATAGATACCCCGGGTCACGTGGATTTTACCGTGGAAGTAGAAAGATCGCTTCGTGTTCTGGATGGTGCTGTAACAGTGCTTTGTGCCAAGGGCGGTGTTGAACCGCAGTCTGAAACAGTTTGGAGACAGGCAGAAAAGTATCAGGTCCCGAGAATGATTTTTATCAATAAGATGGATATTCTCGGTGCTGATTTCTATCATGTACTTCAGATGATAAAGGACAGGCTCAAGGCTCCCGCAGTTCCCGTTCAGCTTCCTATCGGAAAAGAATCGGATTTTATCGGTATCATAGATCTTGTTCGTATGAAGGCTGAAATTTACAAGGACGATCTTGGAAAGGTTTATGAAGAGACCGAGATTCCGGCCGATATGCTTGATCTTGCTAAGGAATATCGTCAAAAGATGATCGAAGCAGTTGCAGAGTGCGACGATGCCCTTATGGAAAAATTCTTCGCAGGTGAAGAGTTGACCACAGAGGAAATCAAGAGCACCATCCGCAAGATGACTATCGCAAATCAGATGGTTCCCGTAGTATGCGGATCAGCTTACAAAAACAAGGGTGTTCAGCTTCTGCTGGATGCAATTGTTGACTATATGCCATCTCCTGTGGACATCCCGGCAATCAGGGGTGTTGTTCCGAAGATGGAAAAGGAAGAAGAAAGACATGCAAGCGATAAAGAACCGTTCTCTGCTCTTGCTTTCAAGATCATGACAGATCCGTTCGTCGGAAAGCTGGCCTTCTTCCGTGTATACTCCGGAGTTCTTGAATCCGGCTCTTATGTGTATAATGCAACAAAGGGCAAGAAAGAACGTATGGGAAGGATCCTGCAGATGCATGCAAATCACAGAGAAGAAATCACTGAGGTTTATGCAGGTGACATCGCTGCAGCCGTTGGGCTTAAGGATACGACAACAGGTGACACGCTTTGTGCTGAAAATCACCCGATCATCCTTGAATCAATGGAATTCCCTGATCCGGTTATCCAGGTTGCAATAGAACCTAAGACAAAGGCAGGACTTGAAAAGATGGGCATTGCTCTTGCAAAGCTCGCCGAAGAAGATCCAACCTTTAAGACCTATACAGACGCTGATACGGGTCAAACCATCATCGCCGGAATGGGCGAGCTGCACCTTGAAATTATTGTTGACAGATTGCTTCGCGAATTTAAGGTTGAAGCCAACGTAGGTAAGCCGCAGGTTTCCTACAAGGAGACGATCACAAAGGAAGCAATAGAAGACAACAAGTATGTAAAGCAGTCAGGTGGTCATGGTCAGTACGGTCATGTAAAGATCAGAATCTACCCGAGAGAAGCCGGTGCAGGCTACGAATTCGTCAACAAGATTGTCGGTGGTGCTATTCCAAAGGAATACATTCCGAAGATCGATGAAGGAATTCAGGCAGCAATGCAGAACGGTCCACTTGCAGGATATCAGCTTGTTGACATGGGAGTCGAGCTTTTTGATGGTTCTTTCCATGAGGTTGACTCTTCGGAGATGGCATTCAAGATCGCTGCATCCATGGCTCTCAGAGAGGCTGCAAAGAAGGCGGCTCCGATCCTGCTTGAGCCTGTCTTTAAGGTAGAAGTGAATTGTCCTGAAGAATACATGGGCGACGTTATCGGAGATATATCTTCAAGACGTGGCCGTATCGAAGGCACGGATATGTTCAACGGTCAGGTTTCCGTTCGCGGAATGGTACCTCTTGCGGAAATGTTCGGATATGCAACAGACCTGCGTTCAAAGACACAGGGAAGAGGCGTGTACGTGATGCAGATGGATCATTTTGAAAAACTTCCGGATGCCCTGGTTGAAAAAATAAACAAATAAAGTATAATAGAATAGTTAGTACTAACACTTATATACCGTTTTAGGAGGAGATTTTTAAAATGGCAAAAGAAAAATTTGAAAGATCAAAACCGCATGTTAACATCGGTACCATCGGTCACGTAGACCATGGTAAGACAACTCTTACAGCAGCTATCACAAAGGTTCTTGCTACAAAGATGCCTACAGCTACAAACCAGATCGTAGACTTCGAGAACATTGATAAGGCTCCTGAAGAAAGAGAAAGAGGTATTACTATCAATACCGCTCACGTAGAGTATGAAACAGAAACAAGACACTATGCGCACGTTGACTGCCCGGGCCACGCTGACTATGTAAAGAACATGATTACAGGTGCAGCTCAGATGGACGGAGCTATCCTCGTTTGTGCAGCTACAGACGGACCAATGCCACAGACAAGAGAACATATCCTGCTCTCCCGTCAGGTAGGCGTTCCTTACATCGTAGTATTCCTCAACAAGTGCGACATGGTTGATGATGAAGAGCTGCTCGAGCTTGTTGAAATGGAAATCAGAGATCTTCTTTCCAGCTATGACTTCCCGGGTGATGATACACCGATCATCAAGGGATCTGCTCTTATGGCACTCCAGGATCCTAACGGACCATGGGCTGACAAGGTTATGGAGCTTATGGCTGCAGTTGACTCATATATTCCTACACCGGAAAGACCAACAGATAAGCCATTCCTTATGCCGGTTGAAGACGTATTCTCTATCACAGGTCGTGGTACAGTAGCTACAGGTCGTGTTGAAAGAGGCGTTATCAAGGTTGGCGAGGAAGTTGAAATCGTTGGACTTACAGAAGAAAAGAGAAAAGTTGTTGTTACAGGCGTAGAAATGTTCAGAAAGCTTCTTGATCAGGGCGAAGCCGGCGACAACATCGGTGTTCTTCTCCGTGGTGTTCAGAGAACAGAAATCGAAAGAGGACAGGTTCTTGCTAAACCGGGTTCAATTCACCCACATACAAAGTACAATGCACAGGTTTATGTTCTTAAGCAGTCTGAAGGCGGACGTCATACACCATTCTTCAATGGTTACAGACCACAGTTCTACATCAGAACAACAGACGTTACAGGAACAATTTCTCTTCCGGAAGGAACAGAAATGTGCATGCCCGGCGACAACGTAGAAATGACAGTAGAACTCATTACTCCGGTTGCTATCGAAGAAGGAATGAGATTTGCTATTCGTGAAGGCGGCAGAACAGTTGCTTCCGGCGTTGTAGCCTCTATCATTGAGTAATTGATACTAAAAGATATAAAAAATCGGAATCTTATGATTCCGGTTTTTTTATGTCTTCATATTATTGTTGAATTAGCATTTGCAACTAATTGCTGTCTGTCGCGTAGGTGCAACGCTGCTGCTTTGCATCAGTTCTGTTTCCTAAACTCCCTCGTACGGAGACGAGCTCGCTCTTACGGAAACATCGCTGTGTTCAAATACACAGCTTATGCAAAATGCGTTTGACAGCAATAACGTGCAAACGCTAACAATATGAGTGATGAATGATAATTTTCAGCGTATAAGTTTAGGCAGATATGCTGTTTAATATAGATTTCCTTAATATAGATTTAATACTCCGTTATGCAGTAAAAAACAGTGTAAATTTAGTGTAAAAATAATGGAAATTGCAATCTCCTTGAGTATATTTACCTCAAGGAGATTATTTATGATAACAGTCACACTTATAAGCTTTTCTTTTACTACAATAGTTGTTTATAAAATTGATATTGTAGTAAAACGGTGTATAAGGCGACCTGCTTAAGCACCTATTTTTGATGTTTTACTACAGTCTGCACTTAAACACGCATTTCTGTAGTAAGAAAATTCAAATTTTACTACAGAGTCGTTAGATTACAGGTGTTTTGTCGTAATTAGTGCAGCTTACTACCGTACTTACCCCGCATAAG
>JAZLHU010000036.1:0-2435 GCA_045616985.1 Anaerovoracaceae bacterium | reverse complement strand
AAGGAAATGGGTTTTCACCGGGTAGGGATTATTCCTGACAGGACTTGCTCGTTTCTTTTTTTATTTCTAACACATCATACAAATACATTTTTCCTGAAGATGCATATCTGATTAAAAGTCTTGCGCTGAATACATTATATCTTTCTATATCACCATTTTCACTATATACCGGCAAGGCAAATCTAGTTATAAATATCCTTAGGCGTAACTCCCGGTTGTTGCAATGTTTCAGAGCGCTCTATTTCATACCCCGCATATTAAAATGCCGCCCATGCCACTTCGGAACAATACCATGATTTAGACGATATCGAAGAATTCCTTCGACCAACCACTAAAGAATAGGGTTTTCCCAATTGTGCCTCAAGAAATTTTTTGACCTTATTCCATCCATCGGAAGAAAGATTTGATACACGAAGAATGGTAACCCCCTTATCATCACAACGTTTATCGTTGAACGATGCACCATTTTTGGTGGGTCATTCAGGTGAATGGCGCCACTGTTTCGGAAGCACGTTCCGTTGCTTCTCCTGACGTAATGCCAAAGCGTGAAGAAGGTGCGGTTCCGAGTCCCATTCAGCAACCAAAAGCCGAGGTTAAACCGGTAGCCGCAAAGGTTCCGGTATCGGAAGTTAAGGTTGCAAAGCCTGCCGATGAACCGGCATCCTTCGTTCCTGTTATTCATGGACCGATGATGGCTGACGATTTTGAGGAAGAGGCTGTTTCTCTTGATACGATTCCGACAGCTGATGGACGTTTCAAGAAATGTTCAGTTGAAGATTTTTTCTGACCGGCGGTATATTGCATGACCTTGTTGTGTGTGCCGGTTCAGAGGTTCTGAACTCTGCGCTGCAGGGTTGTGGATTCCGGGAAGTGAACGGATGTCTTTATCTCTGTCCATGTACCAGGTCTCTTGCTCGCATAATCAGCACTTTTGTCAATGTGTTTGAGTTCACTGACAGGGTGTGCATTATGCCGCAGAACTATATCTTCTGATTGCTTTCAAGCTGGGAGTATGCTATAATCCTTACCAAGAAGGATTTCTCATTTAGGATAAATAGCGAGGTCCTTCAAGGGACTTTCTCTAACTTGGTTAAGCAGTAAAAACCAAACTTAAGAGAAAGGAGAAGTCGTCAATGATGGGGGTTGATATTATGAGTACAAAAGAAGCTAATATTGCTTTATTGTCAACAATTCCAGAAGATGCTCAACAGCAGATATTCGTGTATTTAACACACAATTTCTGTAACGGAAATCCGTTTAAGCCAAAATCTGCTGAAGATATATATTCTGATTTGGCAGAGTCAAGAGCTTGTTATGAGCGAGGCGAATATGAGGATTTTGATGATGCAATAGACGATATAAGTAAAAAATATGGCTTATAGAGTAATCATTACACCGCCTGCAAAACATCAATTAGAAATGTATATTTCGTATATATTATCAGAGCTTAAAAATATGCAGGCTGCATGTGCAATTAGAGATGATGCAAGGGAAACAAAGAAGCGATTGTCGAATGTAGCAGGTTCTTTAGCGTTATGTGAAGATGCTGTGCTTGCACAAAACGGATATCGAAGAATTATGTTCGCAAAACATGACTTCTTTATGATATATAGAATTGACAATGGTGTTGCTATTGTCGAAGCTATGTATCACGAATTGCAAGACTACGAATCTGTTTTTGCCAAATGCACCTAAAGTAATCACAAAATGCGTTCACTAAATTGTGGACGCATTTTTTATGCCTAAAATTATAAGAAAAGAGAAGATTTTTGAGTTGAACGATGCACCATTTTGGGTGGGTCTTTCAGGTATTACAGCTTGTATTTCATACAGCCAATCATACTGTATATAGGCCTTAATAATACAATTGTTTTTCAAAACTCATTATATCATTATATGGCAGTTTACACCAACTGTTTTTTCTTGATAATCAGGTTCTCCTGTAACCATATAAATATTATAATATTGCTTCTCTGTAAGCCTTAATAATCTTACAACACCTGTTTTAGGTTTGACTTGCATGAAACTATAATAGAAATTTTAAAGCAGTCCGAATTGAGCATTCCTGAAAACTCTGTTGAATAATCCGGCTCAGGAAATGGAAAAAGCACTGTGCTGTTCGCTCGGAAAAATAAGAAAAACACAGTGCTTTTTTAGAAATCATCGCAGATTTTGCAAATATTAAAACGTTAATACTTCTTATTCACAGCGATCCACAGCCCCGCAGCCAGTACAACAAACGACACGCCGACCAGAATCCATTTTGCCGTATCTGATGATGCGGACGGAGCGCTGGGAGCCGCGCCGTCACGTGGATTGAAGCTCATATCTCCTCCGGGACGGGAGCTGCCTTGCCGGTCTTTCTGCCCAAAGGTTGACGGATCAAAGCCGCCGCTGGGCCTTTCTTTGGCATTATCTTCCTGCGTCTGCAGATC
>JAZLHU010000035.1:0-14336 GCA_045616985.1 Anaerovoracaceae bacterium | reverse complement strand
GTCATAGCTGTAATTAAATAGATACAAATCCACAGTGCTTCGATAAAGATTATATAGGATTTTAAATAATCCCGGAATGATTTTCCGGAGAAGGGAAAAATCCAGAAACCTCTTAAAAGAGGTTAACTGGATTATACGTGATAAATAGATGATGAAACGACTTTTTGATTCGCATTGCCATATTTACGATTCTCATTACGATGGCTTCAGGGAAGAACTTATCTCGCAAATCAAAGATTCCGAAATAAGATTTCTTACAGACATCGGAACGGATCTTGAAACTTCTCAAAAGGTATTGGAGGATACAAGAAAATATGATTTCTGCTATGGCGCTGTCGGTTATTATCCTCAGGATGTGGGGCTGCTGACCGAAGAGCTCCTTGCAGAGATCCTGTCAATGTACAAGGAAAACGAAAAGATAGCCGCCATCGGAGAGATAGGTCTTGATTATCACGACCCGCAGCATTATCCGGATCCGGAAATTCAAAGATATTGGTTTATCCGTCAGCTTGAAGAAGCCGTAAAGCTTAATGCGCCTGTGTGCATTCACTCGCGCGATGCCGACGGCGAAACCTTCGACATATTAAAAAAGCACGCGCTTGGTAAAACCCCGGTGCTGCTGCATTGTTATTCGGGCTCTTGTCAGCTTGCAAAAGAATATGTAAAGCTCGGAGCTGTGATAAGTCTTGCAGGGCCGCTTACATTTAAGAATGCAAGGCACAGCGCAGAGGTGGCGGCAGAAATCCCGCTTGAAAAGCTTTTGATAGAAACCGATGCCCCGTATATGGCACCCGTGCCGAAACGGGGTCAGACAAATAAACCGTTCTATGTGGAATACACCGCAAGAAAGCTGGCGGAAATAAAAGGCATAAGCTACGAGGATGCTGCCGATGCAAGCTGCCGGAATGCCTGTCGCTTCTATGGCATAAGAGAATAAAATGAGAAACAGACTTGAAATCAGTTTGGAAAAAATAAAATACAATCTGCAGGTGGTAAGAGATGTTCTGCCAAAGACCTGCAAGGTGATTGCCGTGGTAAAGGCAAACGCATACGGACACGGAGACAGAGAGCTTGCAGCTTATCTTCAGGAAAAATGCGGCATAGATTACTTTGCCGTTGCAGGTCTTGATGAGGCTTTAAAGCTCAGAACGGCAGGCATCAAGGGAGATATACTTGTTCTTTCCTACGTTGACCCTGCAGAGCTTGGCGATGCAATCGAAAACAGCATCACGCTTTCGGTCATAAACGCAGAGCATGCGCTTGCACTTTCCTGCGAAGCGCAAAACCTCGGGAAAAACGCCAATGTTCACATCAAGCTCAACACCGGTATGAACAGGGTCGGTTTCGACTGCAAAACGTTTAAGCAGATCATGACCATCGCTGGTGCATACAAGCTTCCCGGCTTAAACTTCACGGGAATATTTTCACATTTTTCATCCTCGGATGACCAAAGCACGGGAGCCGAGCCGTACACCAGGCTTCAGCTTGAACGATTTAATAAGGTCCTTTCGTATCTTTCCGAGCGCGGAATCGATCCGGGACTCAGGCATATTTCAAATTCGGGAGCTATCGGAAAATATCCGCAGGCTCGCTTTGATGCGGTCCGCTGCGGCGCCCTTATGTACGGATACAACACTGCAATGGATGCAAAGCTTCCGGTTGTTCCCGTTATGGAATGGAAGGCGCTGATCTCTTGTGTCAGAACGATCGATTTCGGCGATGCCGTTTCGTATTCAAGAAGATTCGTTGCAAAGGAGCCTACCAGAATCGCGACCCTTTGCATAGGATATGCAGACGGATTGTCAAGAGCGCTCAGCGGCAAGGGAAGCGTAATTATCAACGGACAAAAATGTCCTATCGTCGGCAGCATCTGCATGGATCAGATGATGGTTGATGTAAGCGGCATTGAAAACGAAATCAAAATCGGCGAGCTGGCAAGCATCATCGGAGACGGTCAGACAGCCGATGATCTGGCAGCCGATGCAGGTACTTGTATGCATGAAATAATTTCATCGATCGCCGACAGAGTCGATCGTGTTTATATCTGACTAATTTTATTTCCGAATTCCGTTAAAGCCTACGGCTCACGGCTTCGGTCTGCTGTTCAAACATCAGCTCTGCTTCCTAAGCTCCCTGCTGCGGAGAGCAGCTCGCTTTTAACGGAAACATCGCTGTGTTGAACAACGCAGCCCTGCAGATGTTCGCCTTAAGGCTTTAACGGAATTCGGACAAAGAAAAATAATGGATCTAAAGTTAAAAGTCAGAGACACAATTAAAGAAAACGAGCTTATACAAAAAGGCGATCGCGTGCTGCTTGCACTTTCGGGCGGACCGGATTCGCTTTGTCTTCTGCATATCTTAAATGATCTTAAAGGAATGCTGGGCTTTGAGCTTTCGGCCCTGCATCTTAACCATATGATAAGAGGCGCAGCAGCCGACGAGGACGAAGCCTTTCTGACAGAACGCTGCAGATCCCTCGGTGTTCCTCTTTTTGCAGAGCGTGCAGACATCCCGGCGCTTTCAGGGCAAAGCGGAAAAAGCCTTGAAGAAACGGGCCGCGAAGTCCGTTACAAGCTCCTGAAGGAAAAAGGCTTTGATAAAATTGCCGTTGCGCATAACAAAAACGACCAGGCGGAAACAGTGCTGATGCGTATCCTGCGCGGCACCGGCGTTAAGGGCCTTGCCGCTATGGAATACAAAAGAGAGGATGGCATAATCCGTCCGCTGCTTGATACAGAACGCACGGAGATAGAAAACTACTGCAGGGAAAAAAACTTAAACCCGCGCATGGATAAAACAAACGAAGAAACGGATTATACAAGAAATAAAATAAGACTGGAGCTGATTCCCGTCTTAAAAGAATATAATCCGAACGTCATAGACGCTCTTGCCCGTCTGGCAGACTCAGCCAGGGATGATGAAAAGAACGAATTTGCAAGGGTTGTTGTTACAGCCTTTAATGAAGCAGGTCTTTCGGAGGACATCGGCGCAGTTCACATCAACTCGCTTTATAAAGCACACAGAAAAAACGCAGGCGGGAAAATCATTGAGTTCCCCCACGGATACAAAGCTGTAATAAAAAACGGGAGGATCTATATTGAGCACTAATGCACTTGACAGAAAGGAGCTGTTTGAAAAAGCCCCTGTTACAAAGGCTCTTGCAGCCTTTGCTGTTCCAACCGTAATCAGCCAGCTGATTACCATGGTTTACAACCTGGCCGACACATATTTTGTCGGCCGCACGGACAATCCGTACATGGTTGCCGCCGTAACACTCTGCTTTACGACCTTCATGATTTTAAATGCCTTCGGGCAGCTTTTCGGAATCGGAGGCGGCGCGTTAACATCAAAGCTTCTTGGCGCATACAAAGAGGACGATGCCCGTAAAATCGGCTGCTTTTCCTTTTATTCCTCACTTATTGTTGCGGGCCTGGTTTGTATCAGTATGTATCTTTTTCAGGATCCGATCCTGCGCTTTTTAGGCGCCTCAGACCAGACCATAGGCTACGCGCGCGAATATACCACATACACGGTAATAATCGGCGGGATCCCCACCCTTCTTTCGATCACGCTGTCGCACCTTTTAAGAAACGAGGGCTACTCGCAAAAAGCAAGCTTCGGTCTTTCCATGGGCGGCGTTCTTAATATGATTCTCGATCCTCTGTTTATGTTTGTAATATTAGAGCCGGGAAACGAAGTAAGGGGAGCGGCTCTTGCCACTATGATCTCCAACTGCATAGTATTTATTTACTATCTTGTGTTTTATTACAGGCACAGACACGAGCTCATCATAAATCTGAACATTGCAAACTACCCAAAGGGACTCCCGTACCTTGGTCAGATATTGTCAGTAGGCTTTCCGTCTTTTCTTGCACCCTTTCTTGCAACCGTTGCAAATTCAACGCTCAACCGCCTTTGCTCTGCCTATGGCGACATTGCGGTTGCGGCTTTCGGGATCGCAAAAAAGATCGATATGCTTCCCATGAACACATCGCTTGGTCTTTGTCAGGGAATGGTTGCGCTCGTTTCGTATAACTATGCAAACAAGAATTTTAAAAGAATGAAATCCTTTATCGACACCACAAGATGGGTCGGGATCGGATTTGCCGCAATCTGCATTATTCTGTTTGAAATCTTTCCGCAGCAGATTGTGCGCCTCTTTATTGCAGATCCGGCAACGGTCGAGGTCGGAGTTATGGCTCTCAGAAGGGCGGCTCTTTCCACGCCGTTTATGATTTCCATATTCCATATGATCTATACCTATCAATCCATGGGATTCGGATTCAAATCAATGCTTCTTTCCGCTTGTCGTCAGGGGATAGTCAATATTCCCATGATGTTTGTCATGGACAGACTTCTGGGCCTTTCCGGTCTTTACTGGACCCAGCTTGTTGCAGACGGAATTACAATTACAATTGCGGCAATATTTTATCTGCGCGACATGAAGAAGATCGAAAAGTCTTTCTCCGGCGGGCAATAAGTGATATAATACATTAGTTAGTTATCAGTATTTTTATAAGGAGATAAATTTTATGAACGAATCCTGGGATGCCTTCTTTGGCAGTACTAAAGTTTTGCGCGTAAGCGCTGTTCTTGCTCTTCTCGGAGCTTTATATTTTGGAATTCAGACTATGGTTACCGGAACCGTAGGCCTTGGACTTGCGGCTATCGTTATTGCGCTGATTAACGTTATGGCTCTGTCCGCATACCAGATTCATGAAAAAAGAGTTATGCAGCTCTGCATGGGTGCTGTTTTGGCAGCTCTTATTCAGCTTCTTGCAATACTCGCTTTTCCAAGACAGGGAATTGAAGTTCCGGGTTCAATCCGCACGATCTATGTTATAGGATTTATACTTATTTTCGGCTTCTTCCTTAACAATCTTGCGCTCGCCTCCGCACATCATACAAGCAAGGGCAGAATACTCATCAATCAGTTTATTGCACTGCTTCTTATTGTACTTTATGTTACGGGAATTGTATTCGGATTGATAAACGAAGCATTTGACAGCGCGGCACTCGACCTCGGAATTCTCTGCGAAGTGATTTTTGTATGTTCCCTTGAATCCAAGCTCAACATTTACAAGGAGATCCGCGATGCAAAGGAATCTGCGGGAAAATGGACAGAAGAAGAAAAGCAGAAGGCAAAGGACGATGTCTTCAGCGAAAGGTAGTTTGTAAAAGCAAAAAGAAAAACCCTCCCGCTTAAAAGCAGAAACAACGCTTTATAAGGGAGGATTTTTTATTACAAAAAATATTATTTTTCAATCTGCGCAGCTTCAGCCGATGCAGGCCCGGCTTCAATTAAATCCAGATTGCCTCTGAAACGGGAGCCTTCTTCGGTTTGGAGCTTCGGCGTTGTCAGGTGTCCGGTCATTTCGCCGGAGGGCTTAAAGACAGCCACGCTCCTGCACACGAAGTCGCCGTCCACGCTTCCGGAAACGGTCATGTCATGAATCGTTCCGTCGCCCGTAAGCCGTCCGCTTCTTGCTATTAAAACGCTGCTTTCAGCGTTGATGGTTCCTTTTACGCGGCCGTTGATTTCAATAGGATCGCTTCCTTCAAAAACCCCGGTCATATCAGCGCCCTCGGCAATAACCGTGCCGACTGCGGCTTTGATCTCTTCTTTTGCCTGCTCTGCTGCAGGAGCCTCTTTCTTTTTTCCAAACATTTTTCCGGCCTCAAAAAACAACGCTGAAGGATGTATAAATCTCTTACCTATAGCTATAATACACTAATTGTAGAATCGGTGCAAGTTTGATATAATGTTTACATGAAGAATAAAAGAATTCTGGGCACGATCTGCCTTTTTATCACGGCCTTTATCTGGGGCGTGGCTTTTGTATTTCAAAGAACGGGAATGGACCATATCGGACCGATCACCTTTATGGCTGCAAGGTGCGTTCTTGCCGTTGTCTGCCTGGGGATTTTGTCCGTGGTGCTCCACGGAAAGGATGCGTTCAGATTTAATAAGCCCACCTTAAGCGGAGGACTTATCTGCGGAGTGCTTCTTACCTTTGCAAACAACTTCCAGCAGATCGGTCTTGTAAGCACATCGGCGGGAAAGGCCGGCTTTATAACCGCCATGTATATCCTGCTTGTGCCGCTTGTGTCCGTGGTGTTCTTTAAAAAAAGACAAAGCAGCGTCATCATGGCTGCAGTGGGCATGGGAGCCGTGGGGCTTTTTCTGCTGTGCGTAAGCGGAAATTTTTCAATCAATACCGGCGACCTTTGGGTTATGGCCTGCTCGCTCACATTTACGGGGCACATCATAGTAACGGATAAGTATGCGCAGACTGCCGACCCCGTCAAAATGAGCTTTCTGCAGTTTCTTGTTACGACCGTTCTCGGCTGGATATTGGCATTTATTGTTGAAACGCCGACGATCGATGCTTTGATCGAAGCCCGTGTTTCAATACTGTACTGCGGAATACTTTCTGCCGGAGCGGGATACACGCTTCAAATATTCGGTCAGAAATACACGGAGCCCGCAGCGGCAAGTTTAATCATGAGTTTGGAATCCGTGTTTGCGGCACTCTCGGGCGCACTTATTCTGGGCGAGCGAATGAGCACAAGGGAAATCACCGGATGTCTAATAATGTTTGCCGCAATACTGCTGGTTGAATTCAGACAAACGGAATATGCATATAGGCGCAAGGAACGCCGTATGAAAGAAAAGAGGAAATAATCATGGAAAAGAAAACCTTCTACATCTCAACGCCGATTTATTATCCAAGCGATAATCTTCATATCGGACACACATACTGCACGGTAATGGCAGACGCGATGGCACGCTTTAAAAGGCTGCAGGGCTACGATGTAATGTTCCTTACGGGAACCGACGAGCACGGCCAGAAAATTCAGAAGAAAGCAGATGCCAAGGGCGTAAGTCCGCAGCAGTACGTTGACAATGTTGTTGACGGAATCAAAAAGCTCTGGGCAACCATGGAAATTTCCTACGACGATTTCATCCGTACGACCGACGAACGCCATGTAAAAAGAGTTCAGGCAATTTTCAACAAGATGTATGAAAAAGGCGATATCTATCTCGGCGGTTATGAGGGCTGGTACTGCACGGATTGCGAAGCCTTCTGGACCGACACACAGGCAGGCGAGAATCATATCTGCCCGGACTGCGGAAGACCTATCCAAAAGGCAAAGGAGGAAGCATACTTTTTCAGGCTTTCAAAATATTCCGACAGACTCGTTGAGCTTTTAAAGGGCGGAGAATTCCTTCAGCCGCAGTCTCGTGTAAACGAGATGCTCGGATTTATCGATCAGGGGCTTGAAGATCTTTGCATTTCCCGCACGTCGTTTGACTGGGGCATTCAGGTCCCGAACAATCCGAAGCATGTTGTATATGTTTGGCTTGATGCACTTTCAAACTACATCACGGCACTTGGCGCGCCGATTATCGACGGCGGAGTTGAAGGCGATGCAGAGGGCGCAGCAGACGGTTCCAGGTTTAATAAATACTGGCCTGCAGATTATCACCTTGTAGGAAAGGAGATCGTAAGATTTCATTCCCTCATCTGGCCTGCAATGCTCATGAGCCTCGAGCTTCCTCTTCCGAAGCACGTCCTGGGACATGGCTGGCTTTTGATTGACGGCGGTAAGATGAGCAAGTCCAAGGGCAATGTTGTTGACCCCGTACTTCTTATCAGGCGCTACGGCGTTGATGCACTTAAATATTTCCTGCTTCGTGAATATACCTTCGGAAGCGACGGTGCCTTCACCAACGAAGTAATGATCAACAGAATGAACTTCGACCTTGCAAACGACCTCGGAAATCTTGTTTCAAGAACAGTTGCCATGGTTGAGAAATATAACGGTGGAATCATTCCATATTGCCCGAAATGCCGGACAGGAGTTATTCCGCAGTGCATACTTGATGATGAAAATTATCAGGCAGTTACAAAAGCCCTTAAGGACGCTGCTCTCGGCGTACGCGATAAGGTCGAGGCTCATATGGACAAGTTTGAATTCAACCTTGCCCTTGAAGAAATCTGGGTACTGATTCGAAGAACAAACAAGTATATTGATGAAACAGCACCATGGGCTGTTGCAAAAGATCCTGACCTTAAGCTTAAGCTGGATGCAATACTCCACAACCTTTGCGAATGTCTCAGGATCGTCAGCATACTCATTTATCCGTTCATGCACACCACATCCGACGAGATGAGAAGACAGCTTGGCATCCGGGGCGAACCAAAGTGGGAGGATGCCGCAGTATATGCAATGCTCGGCGGAGAAAAGGTCGTTAAGGGAGACCCGATCTTCCCGAGACTCGATGTTAAAAAAGAACTTGAAGAGCTTGAAGCAATCAAAGAAGCTGCAATTGCCGCAGCAAAGGGTATTGAGTACGACCCGTACAAAGAAGCAATTGAATTCCCTGATTTTGATAAAATCGATTTAAGAACAGGCGTCATCGTAAAAGCAGAAAAGCATCCTAAGGCTGATAAGCTTTTGGTATTCCAGGTTGACATGGGATCTGAAACACGCCAGATCATTTCCGGCGTTGCAGAGCACTTTAAGCCCGAAGAATGCATCGGTCAGCATGTAATAGTTGTTGCAAACTTAAAGCCGAGAAGCTTAAGAGGTCTTGAGTCCAATGGTATGCTGCTCTTCTCCGATGACAAGAAGGACGGCAAACTCAAATTTGCATCCACCGCTTCCGAAGGCGGAATGAGCGTAGGTTAAAAATTCAGTTAAAGATACAGCCAGAAAAGAGGAGCAAAAAATGAAAGTAGTAATTCTTAACGGATACAAAGTAAATTATGACGGTCAGATCGACTATTCAATTCTTTCAGACGAAGTAGTTGTTTACGACGAATGCAGGCCCGAAGAAATTCTTCCTCGCTGCGAAGGCGCAGAGGTTGTTGTAACAAAAGAGCTTGTTGTAACACCGGAGCAGATTGCGGCAATGCCCGATACGGTAAAGCTCATCTGCGAAGCGGGAACAGGCTACAACAATATTCCTCTTCCGGCATGCAGAGAAAAAGGCATTATGGTTTGCAACATTCCCGCATATTCCTCAGAGCGCGTTGCACATACGGCAATTATGCTTTTGCTTGGTCTTTCATCCAATATGCAGATTCAGATGAAGATGCTCGGCGCAGGAGACAGATCCAACTTTACAGATCACCTTAAAGTTTCCCATACGGAAGTTAACGGAAAAACACTCGGCGTTATCGGCGCAGGTCATATCGGAAAGACGGTTATCAGGATTGCCCGCGCACTCGATATGAATGTCCTTGTTTACACAAGAACTCCAGGAGAAGACGAAGACGGCGTTCACTACTGCAGTCTCGACGAAGCTCTTGCAGGTGCAGACTACCTCACTCTCCACTGCCCGCTTAACGAAAAAACAAAGCACCTCATAAACGAAGAAACGATCGGCAAGATGAAAAAGACAGCCTGCATTATCAACACAGGCCGCGGCGCGCTCATTGATGAACCTGCTCTTATCAAGGCACTTCAGGAAGGCCGCCTTGCAGGCGCCGGACTCGACGTTCAGGAAACAGAACCGCCGCTTGATGACAACCCGCTTTACACAATGGACAACGTGATACTCACACCGCACATGGGCTGGAAAGGCTTCGAAACCCGTCAGCGCCTGCTTGCCATCTTAAAGCAGGACATCGACGGCTACCGCACCGGCAGCATCGTAAACAGAGTTGACAATCTGTAAATAACAAGGAGCAAAAATGAAGAAGAGCACAATCGGCGTAATCTTCGGCGGCAAAAGCGGAGAACATGAAGTTTCATGTGTATCCGCAAGCTATGTGTTAGGCGCCATTGACCGAAAAAAATACAATGTTAAGACCATAGGAATCACAAAGAAAGGTGAATGGCTTCTCTTTGAGGGGCCGGCAGAAATGATAGCCGATGGCTCTTGGGAGCAAAAAGCAAAAGCAGATCTTAAGAGAGAGCCGGAGCATTTTGCGTTTCAGATCCTCGGTGCCGGCGGCAAGGATTTAAAGAGTGTGATCGATTTTGCACTTCCGATTCTTCACGGACCAAACGGAGAAGACGGAACAGTGCAAGGCCTTTTTGAACTGATCAATATTCCGTATGGCGGCTGCGGTGTTATAGGCTGCGCATCCACAATGGATAAGATAGTTGCAAAAGAAATTTTTGCAAATGCAGGTCTTAAGCAAACGCCTTACATCGCATTCACTAAGGCTGAGATCTGTCCGTCACTTATAAAGAGGATCAACACAAAACTTAAATACCCTCTTTTTGTAAAGCCCGCCAATATGGGTTCATCCGTCGGTATCACAAAAGTCGGAAAGAAAAAAGATCTCGAAGCTGCAATAAGGCTTGCGTCTAAGTACGACGAAAGACTTGTTGCAGAGCAGGGCATTGACTGCAGAGAGCTTGAAATTGCGGTTATGGGCAACGAAGAACTCTTTGTTGGAAGAGTCGGCGAAATCAAGGCTGCTGCGGAGTTTTATGATTACGATGCAAAGTACAATAACCCGCAGAGCGAAACGCTTATCCCTGCGCCGATCACAAAAGCAGAGGAAAACAAAATTGCAAAGATGGCGCAGATCGCATACAAAGCCTGCGGCTGCTGCGGCTTTGCAAGAGTTGATTTCATGATGGATAAAAACACAAAAGAAATATACATCAACGAGATCAACGGCATCCCCGGATTTACAAGCATCTCAATGTTCCCGAAGCTTTGCATGGCAAAAGGAATGACCTATCCGCAGATTATTGAAAGGATAATAGAACTTGGATACGAAAAATATAATGCTGAAAATAACAGGTAAGCAGATCTCTTCTTCCGACGAAGACCGTATTGAGTTCATCACGGCGGGCACAATTTCAACGGAAGGAAAAACCGCTTATATTTCATACGAGGAAACTCC
This sequence comes from Anaerovoracaceae bacterium, assembly GCA_045616985.1. Classification (GTDB taxonomy): domain Bacteria; phylum Bacillota; class Clostridia; order Peptostreptococcales; family Anaerovoracaceae; genus RUG13409. The sequence continues at coordinate 3,462 of JAZLHU010000035.1, read as the reverse complement.
GATCTCCGGCATGGAGGGCTGCAAAACAAATCTTACCGTTTCCAATGGCAGGATTACAATGTCGCGCAGCGGAGATTCGCTTGATGAAACCGTAATGGAATTTGAAAAAGGCAGAAGATACAGAGGCCTTTATGCAACACCTTACGGCAATATCGGCATGGAGCTTTTGACCAACGATGTTAAAGGCGACATCATGTCTTTGCTCGAAGAAAAGACAGGCAGCCTTTCCATTGATTACGATATCAGTCTTAAGGGGATCGCACAATCCCGCAACACATTAGATATAGAAATTTTAGGAGAAGTACAATGAGTGATTGCGCACATGATTGTTCAAGCTGCGGCGTAGAGGGCTGCGGAGACAGAGAAAAGCCTGATTTTCGTGCTTATCTTAACGAATACTCAAGCGTTAAGAAAGTTATCGGAATTGTTTCAGGAAAGGGCGGAGTCGGAAAGAGCATGGTTACAAGCATGCTTGCAGTTCAGGCTGCGGCAAAAGGGCTTAAGACAGCCATACTTGATGCCGACATTACAGGCCCGTCCATTCCGAGAGCATTCGGTCTTGATGCAGTTCCCGAGCTTGCATATGACAAGTTCATGATTCCTGTAAAGAGCCGCTGCGGAATAGACACAATGTCTGTTAACTATCTTCTTGAAAATCAGACCGATCCTGTTGTCTGGAGAGGCCCTGTTATTGCAGGTGCGGTAAAGCAGTTCTGGACAGATGTTGTCTGGAAAGATATAGATGTTATGTTTGTTGATATGCCGCCGGGAACAGGCGATGTCACACTCACGGTATTCCAGAGCCTTCCTGTTGATGCTCTTGTTATCGTAACAAGCCCGCAGGAGCTTGTAGGCATGATAGTTGAAAAGGCCGCAAAGATGGCAGGCATGATGGATAAGCCTATCATGGGCATAGTTGAAAACATGAGCTATGTAAAGTGCGAAAATTGCGGAGAAATAATTCGCCCGTTCGGCAAAAGCAGAGTAGAAGAGCTTGCCGCTGAATACGGAATACCGTATACCGCATCTCTTCCGATCGACCCTCGTCTTGCTTCCGCTTGCGATGCCGGACTTATCGAAGGCGCAGCAGGAGATTATTTGAAGGAGCTGCTGGACAACTTATTGCAATAGCTTTTATAACAAAACCTGACAGCAAAACAGACAGCTCTTAGAACCGCTGCAGGGGTCCCCCATAGCGGGAGCGCGTCTGAGAAACGCACATGCTTGGCGTAAATGTGTCCAAACTCATAGCAAAAAAGGTTTACAGACACAAAAAGAGCATCATATTTGTGACCAAACGGCATAATGTATTCAAATTAGTCACAAAAGCAAAAAAATCACCTAATCAACACCCCAAAAAGAAGCAGTTTTTAAGAGGTTTTGTGTCTAAAATAAAAAAACTATCAGATTTAGACACAATTCATCAATCAAGCTTGCCCTGAAAGCGTGAAAAACCGTTTTGAAAACATTTAGGGAAGCCGGTTCAGTTACTGACAAAAATCATATGAGAATAAGAAAAGAACAGACAATTTCAGATGAAGCCAAGCTCATAGCGACAGCATCAGATGCTTTGGCGCATCCGCTTCGCGTTGAACTCTTTAAGCACATTTATAAAGAGAATATGCGGCGTCGCGGCGTTTGCACCAAGCAGCTTGTTGAGCTTTTCGGCTGCAGTCAGTCCACAATCTCTCAGCATATGAAAAAGATCGTCATTTCCGGGCTTGTGCAAACCAAGCGCGAAAACAACTGCACAAACTATTATATAAACCTCGGCATGCTGAGCAAATATCTTAGCGCGGTTAAGCAGTTGAATGCACTGTAAAAGCGATCCTTTGCAAAAGCTTTGCACACGAATGCATTCACTTAATCTCAGAAAGTGCGAAAGGCATTTGCTAAGACATTTGGGGAAGCCGGTTCTTAGCGACTGGCAAGCGGCAGACGAAGGAGCAAAGGGCAAAGCAGCAGGCTTTGGCACTTTGAGACTGAAATCTGCGCGCAGACAGAGCTTAGAACCGATGCAGGGGTCCCCAATAGCGGGAGCGTGTCTGAGCAAAAGCCTTGCACGCTTTCTGAGCTTATGCAGCAAATGTGTATTCAATACAATTTGCAAAAGCATTACTACAGAACGCAGAAATATTAAGCGATTTGTTGAAATCCTAATCAGCAAGACCTGTTCTGACATCCTTATACGAAGGTGCATCGGAGCAATTACTACAAAAAGTTTATATTCAAAGGGCATTGTAGTAAAATTTGAATATTTTGACTACAGAAATGCAAGTTTAAATGAGATGTGTAGTAAAAGGGCAAAAAGACAAGAATTATCTGCGCAAACAAGCCGCAATTCACACTGTTTTACTACAATATCAAGTTTATAAGCGTTTTCTGTCGTAATACCTGTGAGGGGAAAGTTTGCAAGGTTGTATTTACTAAGCTCAGAAAGCGCGAAAGGTCTTTTACAAAGAATCACTTTCATCCGCGCAGATGCAGCGCTGCTTTTGAAACATCATCGCTGCTTCCTGAGATCCCTGCTGCGGAGAGCAGCTCGCTCTTAACGGAAACGTCGCTGTGTTCAAAAACGCAGCTTATGCAAAACGCATCTGAAAGCGATCCTTTGCAAAAGCCGTAGACATAAATGCATTCACTTAATCTCAGAAAGCGCGAAAGGTCTTTGCGAAGACATTTGGGGAAGCCGGTTCTTAGCGACTGGCAAGCGGCAGACGAAGGAGCAAAAGGCAAAGCCTGCGGCTTTGGCGCTTTGAGACTGAAATCTGCGCGCAGACAGAGCTTAGAACCGCTGCAGGGGTCCCCAATAGCGGGAGCGTGTCTGAGCAAAAGCCTTTCACGCTTTCTGAGCGTGACATTCTAAAGAGTTATACTGTTTGCAGCCAGGATTGCTGCCAAGCAGTCGCCGTGCATAAGCGTTTTGCACTAAGCATTTAGTTTTTTGCAAACCCGCTTCTGCAAAAATGATTCGCAGTGATTCGGCATCTGTGCAAGAATCAGCTCTGCTTCCTAAGCTCCTGATAAAAGTGTATTTGTGGCGAAAAGAAGCAGAAAAAATCAAAAAGACACATTTTTCTCAAAAAAAAGAGGCACATGTGAGCCTGTTCTATGAAGAAAAAACAGCCCTTTGTGGCTATTTTTAACGGGAAAAACAGTTTGGACACAAAAAGACCTTATAAATTGTGCCAAATAGAAAAAACACATCGTTTTGTCCCAAATTGACAAGAAGCAGCAACAAGTGAGAAAATTGAAAAATGTAAGCTATATCACATACACAAAAGCCTTGCGCGCTTTCCGAGCTTATGCAGCAAATGTGTATTCAATACAATTTGCAAAAGCATTACTACAGAACGCAGAAATATTAAGCGATTTGTTGAAATCCTAATCAGCAAGACCTGTTCTGACACCCTTATAGGGATGTGCATCGGAGCAATTACTACAAAAAGTTTATATTCTAAG
>JAZLHU010000034.1:0-5047 GCA_045616985.1 Anaerovoracaceae bacterium | reverse complement strand
TTCTCAACTCAATCCGTTTGTAATGATACTGATCGCTGCGATACTTGCTATTCTTTCGCGCGGCGGATCTGCGCTTGCAACGTATATGTCTGTACCTGTGGCTATTTCGGAAATACTTAGTGGTTTGATACTTCTGTGCATGCTTGCATGCGAATTCTTTATAAATTACAAGTTGATTTTCCGTGGAAAAGAAAACAAGGAGGCGGAATAGAATGAATATCAATATAATCAGTTTTATTGCATCCTCTATCTCCAACGGTATTCCTCTTCTTTACGGAACTTCAGGAGAGATCCTTACGGAAAAATCAGGAAACCTCAATCTTGGTGTTGAAGGTCTTATGTATATGGGCGGAGCCTTTGGTCTTGCCGGAGTGTTTGTTTACGGTAATGTTGCCGGAGAAAGTGCAAACGGAATAATTGCGGTTATCATTGCACTTTTATGCTCCTTTATTGCAGGAGTATTCGGAGCACTGATTTTCAGTTTCCTTACGATTACCCTTCGGGCTAACCAGAATGTAACCGGGCTTGCTCTTACGATTTTCGGTACAGGTGTAGGGCAGTTTGTCGGAGAGCTTATGAGACTTAAGGTTGGCGGAAATGTTTCCATCAGCAATTCACTCAAGGGATTTTTTGAAAACGGAGTATTTCCCAAGGCAATGCAGGGCATTCCCGTAATCGGACCTATACTGTTCAGCTACAATATCTTTGTTTACATCGGCGTGGCAATGGCACTCCTGATGGCATGGTTTCTGATAAAAACAAAGCACGGACTTTATCTTCGTTCTGTTGGTGAATCACCTGCAACTGCAGATGCTGCCGGAATAAATGTTGAGAAGTATAAATATCTTGCAACACTGATAGGCGGCGGGATATCTGCTATCGGCGGCATGGTGTATACCATGACGATTTCGGGTTCTGTATGGAATCATACGGCTCTTTCAGGAGAGGGCTGGGTAGCTGTTGCCCTTGTGATCTTCTGCCTCTGGAAACCGCTTAATTCTCTCTGGGGCAGTGTATTGTTCGGCGCACTTCTTATTCTGTATCTGCGTCTGCCGCTCCCGTTCCTCCCGACTCAGATTTACAAGGTTGTACCTTATATAGTAACGGCTATTGTTCTTGTTATGGTTTCAATGAGACAGCGCCGCGAGGATCAGCCGCCTGCAAGTCTCGGGATCGCATACTTCAGAGAAGACAGATAAACATTCCGAAATTAAAAATCCGGCTAACGTCGGATTTTTTCTATCTTAGATGATTCCTGAATATTTCAAGGCAATCTTCCGTTAAACGATATTCCCTTGAAATACACGGTGGGTCTTGTTTCATGTCAAAATCGCAGCTATTCCACCACACGGCCGCTTTGATTTCAGGATATGAAGGGAGTTTATTAAACATATCTTCGATCCATGCTGCTTTGTCTCCGCCGTTTTCAGCACAGGAGAATTCGGTTATCATCAGAGGCAGCGTTGATCTTCGCTCCGCATCTTTATATATCGGATTGTAGATTTCCTCAAAGCTTCTCCATTTTTCTGAGCCGCCGTAGTAGCATCCTGTGTTATACCCGGTGATGCCGTATACGTCAGTTCCTTCGTCAGGATAGTACAATACGGGGCTGTTCCATTTGTAATCCGGAAAGGATTTCTCATTCGGATTCCATACCCATATCGCATTAGTGACCCCTCGATCCATGAGATATTGCATTACATAAGAATACATTGCCCTGTAAAGATGAGCATCATCCGAGTAATGATATGCACAGTAATTGCACCAGTCGCCGTTCATCTCGTTGCAGAGTCTCAGAAGCACGGGATGCTTTAATGCTTTAAGAAAATCTGCAAGCCCGGATAAATACAAATCGTATTTCCCGTCCAGAACAGCGTAAACAGGAGATGTTCTGTCTGTGTTGTCAAGCGGCTGAAGTGTTAATTCGTAGGTTCTGCCTTCATTTTGAATTGGCTTTGCACTATTTATGTACGAATCAAAGTCAAAGGAATTTGATATTGATCTATAATCCAGGTAGATATCAAAATGATAATCAATTTTTTCTTCAAGACTGCTTAATGGTTCGGCATTGATGCCTGTTGAGTGAAAAATTCCCCATGTCAGCTTATCGGACTGAATAAAGACTTTATTGTAATACTCCGTTGTTGATGGATCATGCATTGAGCTGAAATTCCCATTGCTGCACAGCGGTGTATAAAGAAAGACATCGGGGCTTTCTGTTTGCTTAATTGTTCGGAAGCTGTTTTTTATTGTTTGACATATATCGGCAGCATCATAGTCTTGCTTGTATCTGATAAGCAGATGATATATTGTGCCCGGTGTGCTTATAAACATTGCCGTATAACAGTTCTTATCACCATCTATTGCAGAAAGAAGCGGTCTTGTCCACGTTACTGTTCTGATGCTTAATGCTTTACTTACGGTTACAGTGCCGTCAGAAGTCAATACGTGTTCAGCCGGATTTTTATTAAGAAAGTTCAATGAATAGTAAATATAGTTGTTTTTTGATGCATCTGTTTTAAGCTTCTGCGTAAATACGGATGCTTCAATTTTTTCGTTTAAAAAAACGGTTTCCGCTTCCATTCTGGAAATGTCAAGCTTTGAATCGTCTGGAACAATAAAAGCGTAGCCATCAACCTTGTTTACGAGATACAAGCCTTCTTCGTTTTTACCCAAATAAATCTTTTCGCCAGATTCGGGAAGCTGTATCTGAGGTGTTGAGTCGCTTATTGCCGGCGGTGTTTGCAGCGGGATTTCGCTTACGTGGTTTATTGCTTCCGGAGTACCGGGCTTTACCTCAGGCTGTATCTCCGTCTCAATCGACTGCGGGGTGATTTTTGTCTCAATTGCATCCTGCGTTGCAGCGGGATTTGTCGGATCATCCGAATTATTTTCACCGCAGGAACAACAAAAAGCAGCAATGATTATTGCTGAGAGAATAACGGATATGATCTTTTTTTGTTTACTTTTAATCATTTGTTCAGGTGCAGCCGTTAAAGTCCGTTCTTTTTGCAGATTCCGTTAAGGCAGCATCCATCACATTTCGGATTTCTTGCTGTGCAGACCTTTCTTCCGTGCCGGATAAGGGCATGATGCATCCTGGTCCAAAGCTCGTAGGGTATTGCCTTTTGAAGCTGAAGCTCAGTATCCAATACATTATCAGCCTCTGTAAAGCCTATTCGGTTTGCCAGCCTGAAAACATGGGTATCGACTGCAATCGCCTGCCTTCCGAAGGCCTCAGCCAGAACAACATTGGCAGTTTTTCTTCCGACTCCCGGAAGGGAGCACAGGTCGTCGAAATTATCCGGCACCTCGCCGCCGAATCTTTCGCATAAATCTTTTGACAGGGCAAGAACATTCTTTGCTTTGTTTTTGTATAGTCCTATGCTCTTTATATATTGCTCAAGCTTTGCCTGCGAAAGCGTACACATATCTTTGGGAGTGGGTGCGGCGGCAAAAAGAACGGGGCTTATTTTGTTTACGGAAACATCGGTCGTTTGAGCAGACAAAACCACTGCCACAAGAAGGTGGTATGTGCTGTCGTAATCCAATGCACATTTTGCATCAGGATAGCTTTGGAGCAGGACATTTGTTGCAGATGCTCTTTTTTCTTTTGTCAGTTTAGCCATCATAATTTTCGTCGGTATATATGAAGAGTATACCACATGGGCACAAAAAGTAGTATAATAAAGTGCTGAGTATTTATTTAATTCACAAAGAGGTCAGACACATGAAAAAAACAGTAAGAGATGTAGATGTACAAGGTAAGAAGTGCATCGTTCGCTGCGACTTTAATGTACCCATAAAGGATGGTGTCATTGCCGACGATAATCGCATTACGGCTGCACTGCCTACGATTGAGTATCTCCTTGCAAACGGAGCTGCAGTAATTCTGATGAGCCATTTGGGCCGTCCGAAGGGACAGGCAGATGCAGAGTTTACCCTTGCGCCTATCGGAAAAAGAGTTGCAGAGCTTTTAGGAAAAGAAGTGATATTTGCACAGTCGGATCTTGTTGTAGATGACAAGGTAAAGTCCATTGCAAATGCTCTTGAGCCGGGACAGCTGATGCTTCTTGAAAATGTTCGTTACAGGCCGGAAGAAGAAAAAAACGAAGAGAATTTTTCCAAAGAGCTGGCATCACTTGCTGATATATTCGTAAACGATGCTTTCGGCACTGCTCACAGAGCGCATTGCTCTACAACGGGTATTGCAGGCTATCTTCCCGCAGTATCCGGATTCCTTATTGAAAAGGAGCTTAAATTCTTAGGCGATGCTCTTGAAAATCCAAAGCGTCCGCTGGTTGCTATCCTCGGAGGGTCAAAGGTTTCCGATAAAATCGGTGTAATTGAAAACTTGATTGAAAAAGCGGATACCATTATTATCGGCGGAGGAATGGCATATACCTTCCTTAAGGCTAATGGATATAACATCGGAAATTCTCTTTGCGAAGAAGATAAGCTTGATCTTGCAAAGAGCCTTCAGGAAAAGGCTTTGGATAAAGACGTAATGTTTATGCTCCCTGTTGACAGCATCGTCGGTGATGAATTTAAGGAGGGCTGCAATACAAGATTTGCGGGAAGCTCCACAATGCCTGACGGATGGATGGGAATGGACATCGGGCCTGACACAGTAAGACTTTATGCTGAAGCGATCAAAAAGGCGGGTACTGTTCTTTGGAACGGACCTATGGGGGTATTTGAGTTTAAGGCGTTTGAACATGGCACAAAAGCCATTGCCGAAGAGATTACGAAAAATACAAATGCAACAAGCATTATCGGCGGAGGCGACAGTGCCGCAGCCGTAAAAAAATTCGGTTTGTCGGATAAGATCACTCATGTATCGACCGGCGGCGGTGCAAGTCTGGAGTTTTTGGAAGGAAAGCTTCTTCCCGGAGTTGCCGCATTAGAGGAGGTATAGTGTGAAAGAAAGTAGAGGAAAGCCATAAATTGGCATACTTAAATAAGCTGTCTAAATTGGGCAACTTGTTTATGAATATAAAACTTTAGAAATCAGATCAAGAAGCTAAAGGCTCATCAAGAGGAAGTA
>JAZLHU010000033.1:0-37211 GCA_045616985.1 Anaerovoracaceae bacterium | reverse complement strand
TCCCATCTACTCCGCTTGCGCCTTTGTTGGCTTTTACCTTCTTGTACGCCAGCTTCATATTTTCACTGCTTAGAATTTCGTCCAAGAGTTGTGACATGTGATTGTCTCCTTTCCGTCCTTTGCTTTCGAATACCGCTTTTCCCTACCTCCTGTGAACCTTTCACTCCGTTACGTCTTTGCTACTTTGGTTCTCGTCGGGTTTGTATTCTCACATACAAAGTTCCATTTGACTATTGAATTGTTCGGTCCTTCGCTCCATATCCATTACAGATATTTCTGCACTACTACGACCTTGCCTGCCTTCTCATCATTCGTTGTTACTACTAATTCGCTGATGAGACCTCGCGGGATAAGTCATCAGTCTTTCCTCGTCTACCTGCCTGATCTACTTGCATAAGTTACGATTGCCTTTTGGACTTTACGACTTGATGCCCGCTCATCCGTTATGCAAGCCTTGATATTAGGTTTCTGTTCGTCAGGCTACGATTTTGCTATTGCTTCTTCTCGCCCACACCTCGCGATGTGAGCCTTGCAAGTCGCTATGAGGTTCGTCGGCAACTACGCCCCTTGTGGACTCTCACCACAGACTGACGGCATGCCCGTCATACATCAAAACCCCCGGCCGGACGGTCGGGGGTTTTGTATGTTTTTCGCTTTTAATGAGCTGATGCAATCTATTGTGCATCTGCATCAAACGGAAGCAGAGCGATCTGTCTTGCGCGCTTTACGGCAGTTGTGACAAATCTCTGGTGCATTGTGCATGTACCGGTAATTCTTCTTGGAAGAATTTTGCCTCTTTCTGTAATATACTTCTTGAGTGTTTCTACATCCTTGTAGTCTACCTCAAGAGTTTTGTCAGCGCAGAACTGGCATACTTTCTTTCTTGCATGCATTCCGCCTCCGAATGATCTTCTCTTATTATCTCTTTCCATGATAATATTTTTCCTCCTGAAAACAGTTTAGAAAGGAATGTCGTCGTCAGTCAGCTTTTCAAAGCCTGTCGGAACGTCATCAGCCGGAGCTGATGATTCGCTTGATCCGCCGTTATTTCCTGAGCCGCTTCCCTTAGTACCTAAGAACTCAACACGATCTGCAATAACGTCAGTAGTGTAAATTTTTCTGCCATCCTTTTCGTAGGAACCGGTCTGAATGCGGCCTGTAACTCCGATCTGCTGGCCCTTGCTTACATACTTTTCAACAAGCTCGGCTGTTTTTCCAAAGCATGTAATGCCGATAAAATCTGCGGTCTGTTCGCCTTCCTTTGCTGCGCGCTGTCTGTCAACCGCAAGAGTAAACTTTGCGACTGCCATTGAGTTTCCTGCGGTATAACGAACCTCCGGATCTCTTGTAAGTCTTCCGGTTAAAGCTACAGAATTCATATGCCTACCTCTACTTTTCGTCTTTTGCTACAATGATGTGTCTTAAGAAGTTGTCGGAAATTCTGAGTCTTCTGTCCAATTCCTTCGGCAGTGTAGGCTGTGCGTTGAATTCAAAAACAACAAAATAGCCTTCTGTTGCCTTATCGATCGGATAAGCCAGCTTCTTCATTCCCCAAACGTCTTCCTTGGTGACTTCGCCTTCGGCAGCAATAATTTCCTTAACGGAATTTACTGCAGCCTCCTTTGCTGCGTCATCCAAGACAGGATTGATAATGAACATCACTTCGTACTTATTCATTTTTTCACCTCCCTGTGGTCTAAAGGCTGGGGACATCTTCCCCAGCAGAGAGCATTTGCGATAGACGAATGCCTGAATATTATACACAAAAGACCTTGCAATTGCAAGGTCTTTTTGTTTGCAATTTTTGCCCGGAGCGCAATTCGCAAAACTATTTTTTAAGCTTCGGCTCGATACGGTTTACGATGAGGTCTTCAACTGCAGCGGTCATTGTTTCCTGATTCCACTTCTTTGCATCGCCCGGGTCTGCTCTGAGCATACATACCGGGAAGCCGTTGTCTTCGAGATTTTTAACCATTTCGTAGTAGAAGTCGCCGTTGTTCATACAGTTTTCCGATGTAAGAAGAACAACACCGTCCACCTGATTGTGGATTGCCTCCTTTAAGAACCATTCCGTGTTGAACGGCGGTGTATGGAGGAAGTCTGTAATCATTGAGAATCTTGTTCCGAGAGCTGCCAACGGATCTGATTCGTAGTTGTTTCTTGCATAAGCATCTGCGGCAAGCCCGAGGTACATTGACCAGATGAATGCTGCGCCGTACTTTTCTTCAAAGTAGTTGTAGAATGCAAGGTTGAACCAGAGTCCTCGCCCTATCCACATAAGACGGATGCGTTCGTTCGGAACTGCAGGATTGTTTGTATCAACCCTTTCTTTTACTTCTTCGTAGAGGCCCTTAGCGTGTTCTGCAGCCCACTTTGTACCTCTCTGCCACTGTGCCTGCATTACTGCGTTGACGGTGTCGGAAATTACTGCAGGAGCCGGCTTGGTTTCGGCAATAAGGTCTCTGGTCTTCTTGTACCAGTAGTCCTGCTCGTTAACATAGTCCATAACCTGACGAAGCTTGTTCATGTCGAAGGTCTTGCCGGTTTTTTGTTCAAGGAACTTGATAAGGTCTTCAAGCTCTCTCTTGTTGAAGGCTCTTCTTTCGGGAGTTCCGAGCATATCCCAGTGTTCTCCTGCCTTGTCGTACCACTTGTCGAAGTAAACCGGCTCGTAGTATCTGTGCATTGTATACTGCTCCGCATTCGGGAAAGCTTCTGCCATAAGGTTTTCGATCTTGCCCATTACTGCACATTCTGACTGGGAAATGAGGATCGTCGGATTCGGAAGTCCGCCCCATGGGCCTTCTTCGGGGTGCGGATCGAGAGCGCAGGCAAATGCCGTGGAGCAATAAGAGCAGATGTCATCTCTGTAGCCTGCATCTCTGATGTAGCCGTAGTACGTAGGTCCAAGCTGCTTTGCACCGCAAATAGCAGTCCACCACTGATATACTACAAACGGAATATCCATTGCACGGAAAATCTCCATAGGAGCATCGGCACTTAAAAGCGCAAAATCTTCTCCTGCTTCTACCCGTGGTCTTAAGGTCTTAAACCATTCCTTCTGATAAGCACTTGCTGTCCTTGCAGATTCAAGACGCTTGATGGAGCGGGTTTCATAGTTCTGCTGACCCGGCTGAGCCTGATCTTTTTTGATTTCTTCTGCCATTTTACTGCTCCTTTCTCTTTGCTGCTGCAAGAATTGCAAGCTTGGCCTTTGTATCTTCCACATTCTGAAGCGGCCACTGCTGCATATCGATCGTAACGTCTGTGATTCCCTTCGGTGTGAGGGAATAATCTCTTAATGTCTTAAGATCCCAGACATAAGCTTCGTCGTTCTTGTTCATCCATGTAAGAAGTGCCTGTGCTGATGTTTCTTCAAGCTTCCTGTCGACCCATTCTGCACGAAGTCTTACTCTGCCCTTTTCGGAGCTTGGCATTCTGTGCATGCATCTTTCAACAAGTGCGGAGATCGCCGTGTAAGCTGTTCCTACGTTATGCTCGAACATGCGGTCGCCCATGTAGTGATCTTCGCCGACAACGTTGATACCCGCTTCCTCCGCAAGCTCGTAAACCTCTGTGGATTCCTGAACGGAGCCGATGTAATACACTCTGTTGCCTTCTGCCGGAGGCCAGCTTAAAGCTTCCTTTGTGACTTCCTTTACAAGCCTGATTGCCTCTGCCTTTTCCATAAACATGGAGCCGCCGATAACGACAAGTGCTTCAGAGCCGAGCACTCTGCAGTTGTCTGCTTTTCTGAGTGCTGCAAACTCATTAAGAGCATCTCTGTATTCATTGCAAAGCTTGATTGCATCAAGAAGCTTTTCTTCTGTAATTTCGCTGCCGGACCATGCCTCAAGCTGATCCTTTAAATAAGCAAGCTCTCTTTCGTTTCTTTCCTGTGCCTTGTAAACCTTATCTACAAGCTCAAGATCTACGTATTTCGGCTCGGGAAGATCAAGTTCCGGTTCGTAAATTCTTAAGGTCCTCACATAGTTGAAGAGCTTAAGATACATATCGGAGCTGCTGCAGAATACAACATATTTTGCAAGACCCCTGTACTCTTCAACAAGATTTTGCCACATGCCTTTCCAAACAGGTCCGAAAGAGTATTCAAGATACTTTTCTGCGGATGGTCTTGGTCCGAAATAGCTTGTAAGCGGGAATGGCAGCATACCTGCTGCGAGAATCATTTCTTCGGGAATATCCGTGCCTGCTGTAAGAACGACCTTCCTGCCCTCTTTGCTCCACCTTGCCAGAACTGCTTTTCTGTCATCGTAAACTTCTTTGAGTGCAGAGAAAGCTTTTCCTGCAAGCGCCTCTTTGCGAATTGCCATAAAAGCCTCCTTAAAATTTATCTGAACTGTATTTTTTGCTGATTCATATTATATCACATATTTATTCAATCATATAATAAAATTGCCGGTTGCACCCAAGAGCGCAATCGGCAAAATATATTTTGAGAGTTCGGTATTAAGCTTGCTGATCTACCTTTACGACCGGTTTTACAATCGGCTTCGGGAAGAGGTTTATTACGTGCTTTGGGCACTTCTTTGAGCAAAGGCCGCAGTTCTTGCATTTGCTGTAATCAATAACTGCGTGGTTGTCTATTACATGAATTGCATCGAATTTGCATTCCTTTTCGCAAAGCTTGCAGCCTATGCAGCCTGCTGTGCAAAGATCCTTGGTGAGCTTACCCGGATCCTTGGAGCTGCACGCAACATGCACACGGTTAACATCCGCAAGGATGTCGATAAGCTGCTGCGGACAAGTCTTTGCACACATTCCGCAGCCGACGCATACGCTTCTGTCTACCTTTGCGAGACCGTTGCAAACCGTAATTGCATGATACGGGCAGGCTTTTTCGCAATCGCCAAAGCCTATGCATCCGTATTTGCAGGAATTAGGGCCGCCAAAGAATGCTTTAACTGCCGCACAGGTCTTAAGTCCCTGATAATCCATTTCGGAAGAAACCTTATCACAAAGACCAGAGCATCTGACATTTGCAATTTGTTCTATTACATCTTCTGCTTCTACTCCCAAAACGCCTGCAATTGCCGCAGCCGCAGCATCGGCGCCGGGAACGCAGAGATTTGTTTTAAGGCTTGGATCCTTTGCCAGAGCTGCCGCGTAATCGTCGCAGCCGGCAAAACCGCAGGCACCGCAGTTTGCACCGGGCAGACATTCGCGGATGGCTACTGCCGTTTCGTCAACGGGAACTGCCATGAACTTTGCTGCCACTGCAAGCATAACGGAAGCTATAAGACCTACAACTACTGTAAGAAGTACAGGATTGATAAATGCTGACATTTTCCTCTACCTCCTAACCGAATATAGCATCAATAATTCCGGAGAAGCCCATGAAGGACAAGCTCAGGATTGCTGCTGCTGCAAGTGTTGACGGGATTCCCTTGAAGCTTTCCGGATAATCGTTGGTTTCAATTCTGCTGCGTACGCCTGCAAAGAGGAACATTGCGAGCATAAATCCGAGACCTGAACCGAAAGAGTTGAGCAGGGATTCTACAAATGTGTATCCTTCATCGATGTTGAGTACGCATACGCCGAGTACTGCACAGTTTGTTGTGATCAACGGAAGATAAACACCAAGCGCCTTGTGCAGACTTGGGATATACTTCTTTAATACGATTTCAATAAGCTGTACTATAGCTGCGATAACAAGGATGAATACAATTGTCTGCATGTATCCGATTCCCTTCGGAACCAGAAGCAGCATCTGGATCGGCCAGGTTACTGCTGTTGCAATTACCATTACTATGATAACTGCGATGGACATACCCATTGCATTGTCGAGCTTTTTGGAAACTCCGAGGAATGGGCAGATACCGAGGAACTTTGCAAGAACGTAGTTATTTGTAATAACTGCGGCAAGAATAATTTTAAGCATTGCCATTTTCTACGCATCCTCCTTCCTCTTTCTGACTATCGCTGCAGAATGCTGCGCTTGGGCAGCCCATGCACTTGTTCTGCTGCTTTTCTCTTACCTTACCCTTTGTAAGGAAGTTTACAAGAGCGATCAGGCATCCGAACGTAAGGAAGCCGCCCGGAGCCATTGTCATGATGGTGAACGGTGTGATTGCATTTGCTGTTACCGTGATTCCGAAAACCGTTCCGTTTCCGATAAGCTCTCTGATACAGGCCATGATGGTAAGAGCTATTGTATAGCCAAGCCCCATGCCTATGCCGTCGAGTGCGGAGTCGATAACGGAATTTTTATTCGCAAACATCTCGGCGCGGCCAAGGATGATGCAGTTTACAACGATCAGCGGAATATATACGCCCAGAGACTTGTTAAGGTCCGGAAGGAATGCGGATATTACAAGCTGAACGATGGTTACGAATGCAGCGATAACTACGATGTAGCACGGGATACGAACCGTATCCGGAATAATTCTCTTAAGTGCTGAAATGAAGATATTGGAACATGTCAGTACAAAGAGTACGGAAAGGCCCATGCCGATTCCGTTAACAGCCTGTGTGGAAAGTGCCAGAGTCGGGCAGGTACCGAGCACCAGTACCAGAATCGGGTTTTCCTTGATGAGACCGTTAGTAAGAATTGAAAGCTTACTCTTCTTTTCCATTACTTTTTGCCTCCTTCCTCTGCTCCGTGGATTTTATGTCTTGTCCAGTTATCGATATGCGGAGTAAGAATGTTCATAAGCAGGATAGCAAATGAAGCACCCTCCGGATATGCACCGAACTGTCTGATAAGCATTGTGAAAAGTCCGCAGCCGATTCCGAAAATGATTTTACCCTTGTTTGTGATCGGGGATGTTACGTAATCTGTTGCCATGAAGAATGCGCCGAGCATAACGCCGCCGGAGCAAAGATCAAAGAGCGGATCTCTTCCGAAGCACAGCGAAAGGACTGCAACTGTTGCAAGATAGCTTACGGGAATAGCCGGGGAAATCACACGCTTGAAAATGAGGTAAAGTCCGCCGACGATCAAAAGGACGGAGCTGATTTCGCCCATGGAGCCGTTGATCTTTCCGAGGAACATATCCAAAAGCTGCGGAACCTCTGCGCCCTGTGTATAAAGACCAAGCGGTGTTGGGCCTGCTACGGCATCAACGCCTGCGGCCCCTGTGATTACAGAGCTCATCCTGCCTGTCACCGTCCAGTTGGACATCTGACCTGCAAAGCCGATGAAGAGAGCAATTCTTCCTACGATTGCAGGGTTTGCAAAGTTCTGACCAAGACCGCCGAAGAGCTGCTTTACAATAACAATCGCAGTAAAGCATCCTACGACAGCCATCCAGTAAGGTATGCTTACCGGAAGGTTGAATGCAAGGATCATGCCTGTTACTGCTGCGGACCAATCGAGAATTGTCATCGGGTCGCGGCCCATAATCTTTCTTACGAGCCATTCAAAAAATACTGATGCAGCCATGCATACAACGGTCAGAAGAAGTGCTCTGAATCCGAAGATGTAAACAGCCCATATAAGTGCAGGTACCAAAGCGATGCAAACATCTCTCATTATGGATGCTGTATCCTGTGGTGCATTTACGTGAGGAGCTGCGGAAACAATTAAGTGTTCATGCTTAACGCTCATTATTTTGCTCCTCCTTCCTGTGCTTTCTTTGCTGCTTCAGCCTCTGCCTTAGCCTTTTGTTTTTTGTCATCCTCCATTACGAGGCCCTTTGCCTGCTTAATTTCGAAATTAAGCTGCTTTCTTGCCGGACAAACGTATGCGCAGCATCCGCAGTCCATGCAGGTCATTACGTTGTATTCTCTGAGCAGTTCAACGTTCTTGTCCTTGTATGCTCTTGAGAGTCTTGCAGGCATCAGGTTCATCGGGCAGGCCTGTACGCACTTACCGCAGTTGATGCATGCTGTCTGTTTATTCATATCTGCGAATGTTTCGTCGAAGCAAAGAACAGCGTTGTTGCTCTTTAAGATCGCGAAATCATCCCTTGGAATTGCTCTGCCCATCATAGGCCCGCCAAGAAGGATCTTCCTGACTTCCCTGCCTTCCCTTATTCCGCCGCAGAACTCAATAAGGTCTGTAATCATCGTCCCGATCGGAACTTCAACGTTTTGCGGATTTGCAATCACGTTTCCGTCAACCGTGAGGAACTTTGTTACAAGCGGCATTCCCGTTGCAAGGTACTGCTGGAGCTTGAGCATTGAGGTTACGTTGGAAACGATGCAGCCCACGTCTGCAGGAAGCTTGCCTGCAACAAGATGTCTGCCCGTGCATTCGTAAATGATAACTCTTTCAGCGCCCTGAGGATATACCTGACGAAGCTCGCAAATAAGAATGTCCGAAGTTCCCTTAAGAAGCTCTCTGAACCTTGCGATCGCATCGGGCTTGTTGGATTCAATGCCGATGATGCCGCGGGGAATACCCAGCCATTTCATTGCCGTGCGCATTCCGTCGATCATATCCTGTCCGTGAGCAAGCATTGCGGCATGGTCTACTGTAATGTACGGTTCGCACTCTGCACCGTTTAAGATAAGAGTGTCGACCTGACCGGGCTTTGTGTTGTACTTGATCGACATCGGAAAGGATGCACCGCCAAGACCTACAAGACCGGAAGCCCTTACAGCCTTAACGAAATCCTCTTTGCTGTTAATTACAGGCGGCTGAACGCTTTCAGCTACCTCCTGCTTTCCGTCAGTTTTGATCACGATGTTTGTATCGAGTCTTCCGTTTTGCGTCATGAAAACCTCGATAGCTTCAACATCGCCCGAAACACTGCTGTGAATCGGAGCGCTGACAGGTGCCTGACAGTCACCTATCAGCTGGCCAACCTTAACATGATCGCCTACGGCAACCATCGGCTGACATGGGGCACCTATGTGCATGGACATAGGGATGTAAACCTTTTCCGGAAGTGTCATCGGGATGATCGGCATTCCGGCAGTGTTCTTACAGTGGTTTACATGAGCCCCCCTCAGATGCTTTCCTGAACTCATAAAAACTCTCCTTTATAACCTGCGCCGATGGCCCCTGCTTATATAGGCAGGGGTACAGCTTGCTTGAAATCAGGCGCCTCAGATCGAATTCAAGCGAACTTGATTTGACTCCTCGGCTTTGTTTATAATATGTACTGACCTTAGTATATTATCACAAAATTTATGTTTATTATATGTAAGTTATTACTTTAACAAGTGCTGTTAAAACATTAACAAGCTTCGAATTATTGCTTTATGTAGTCTGCGCCAAGGAAACCGGTAATTTCCGTAAGAGCTGATTTTGCCCGACTCAGATGCCCTGAGGCTTTAAGACTCGGATTGGAATCTATTTCTCCGATAAGCGGGATTATGCGATACTGGATGCGTCCCTTTGCATCCGTATACTTATCGACCCATGTCGGAATGCAGTCCTGCTCGTTTATTTTGATATTTCCGTTTGCCTTGTTGTATGTAAGCTCAACGCAGGCGATCATGCCCTGCTCCGTTCTTCTTGCGGAGTCCGCCCCGTAGGTTCCGGACAGAGTCTCACTTCTCTGATTTGAAACAAAATTACCCATGGAATAATAAACGGGAACTGTTTTGGTCCATGTAGTCGGGCGGGTTTCGGTTTCAAGAGGAGCAAGCTCTGCCTCTTCGGCACGGCCTATCTTAAGCTTAAACTCCTGGAGCTTCGACCTTTGCGGCGTTTCACCGTAACGAGGATAAACCTCGCTGCTCCAGGCAGCCGGATATTCCTCCTCGACCTCGATATATGAGATTCCCTGAAGCACGTGCGGATGAGATGCAAAAATTATGTCTGCACCGTTTTCTGCCGCAAATTGTGCCAGGGCTTTATCGTTTTTGCTCGGCTTAAGCTGGTATTCGTTACCCCAGTGAAAGTATGCAATTACAATATCCGCACCGTTTTCTCTGCACCATGAAAGCTCTGCGCTGATGGAATCAAGATCGGCTTGCCTGATGCCGCCTGCATCGTAGCGGAAGGTGTTGATATAATCAGGCGCCCCGGAATTCATGCCGCTTCCCGTGGAGCCGTTCATGCTTCTTTGACCGTTTACTGTCGGGGTTTCGTAGGTGTAGGCAGTCACGCCCACCTTTACGCCCTTAACGTCAACGATCACGGATCTGTTTTCGGAAGTATCCGCTCTGGCGCCGACAACCGTCATGCCCGCATCGCGAAGGACCTGAACTGTCCTTTTTGCACCGGCAAGCTTTGAATCCAGCATGTGGTTATTTGCAAAAAGCGCAACGTCAACACCGCAGCTTGCTGCCTGGGATGCCAGACTGTCCGGAGAATCAAAGCCCGGATATCCTGCAAAGGTGTCGTCACCGCCAAAGGTGACCTCGAAATTTGCAAGAGTAAGATCCGCCTCTTCAAGATACTGCTTTACGTATTCGTAATTGCATAAAAAATCAAATGTGCTGTCTGTAGTGATCCTTGTGGACGATCCGACCGCCTCGGTTTTATAGTAGGTGCCGTCTCTGTTTGCCGCTGCTGCAAGCTGCGGAGAATGGCACATAATATCCCCGACACATCTGATGGACAGGCTGATCGTTTCCTCCTCCGGCGCATAGATCACGTCCGGTCCCGGCAGGACTTCCTCTGCAAGCACTGTGTTGAACGCAACAACTGCTATCAGTGCAACGATCAATACAAATGGTACAAAACGTTTAAAATTTATTTTGACTTTTTTCTTCTTTTTACTTCTCATAACAATTGGATTTCGATCTTTTGTAAATATCACAACTTGCTTTATGCCGCTCAGAAAGCGTGAAAGGCTTTTGCTCAGACGCGCTCCCGCTATTGGGGACCCCTGCATCGGTTCTAAGCTCTGTCTGCGCGCAGATTTCAGTCTCAAAGTGCCAAAGCCGCAGGCTTTGCCTTTTGCCCCTTCGTCTGCTGCTTGCCAGTCGCCAAGAACCGGCTTCCCCAAATGTCTTCGCAAATGCCTTTCGCACTGACATCATTTATGCAGATAATTTGCAAAACGCTTATGCAAAATAAGATGAGCCTTGATGAGGCATCGTCGTGCAACACAGCGATGTTTCCGTTAAGAGCGAGCTCGTCTCCGTCCGAGGGAGCTTAGGAAGCAGAGCTGATGTTTCAAAAGCAGCGCTGCACCTGCGCGGATGAAAGTGATATTTGCAAAAAGCTTACACACAAATTTGTGGAATCGTCATTGCTGCATAAGCTCAGAATGTGTGCAAGGCTTTTGTGTATGTGATATAGCTTACATTTTTCAATTTTCTCACTTGTTGCTGCTTCTTGTCAATTTGGGACAAAACGATGTGTTTTTTCTATTTGGCACAATTAACAAGGTCTTTTTGTGTCCAAACTGTTTTTCCCGTTAAAAATAGCCACAAAAAGCTGTTTTTTCTTCATAGAACAGGCTCACATGTGCCTCTTTTTTTTGAGAAAATGTGTCTTTTTGATTTTTTCTGCTTCTTTTCGCCACAAATACGCTTTTATCCGGAGCTCAGGAAACAGAGCTGATGTGAAGCAGGAGCATTGCACTCAAGGCCGTTTGCAGCAAGCTTTGCTTTTAATAAAATGCTTTTTGCATTGTTTCACGTGAAACATTGTTGTATAATATTCTTGCCAAAGGAGAATTTTTTATGGGAAAAGCAATTGCGATATTTAACCAAAAGGGCGGTGTCGGCAAGACAACAACAAATATTAACCTTGCAGCCTGCCTTGCACTGAAAGGAAAGAAGGTTCTGGTGCTTGATATTGACCCGCAGGGCAACACCACCAGCGGTCTCGGAATTGCAAAGAAAGGTCTTGAAAACACAAGCTACAATCTGCTTATAGAGGAAGACCTTGATCCGCTTGCAACCATCTATCATACAACGGTTAAAAACATGGATATCATTCCGGCAAGCGTGGATCTTGCCGGTGCGGAGATTGAACTTGTTGAACTGGACGGAAGAGAGCGCAGACTCAAAGCAGCACTTGACAGTGTTCGTCCTCTGTACGATTACATCTTTGTTGACTGCCCGCCAAGCCTTTCGCTTCTTACAATCAACGCCCTTACGGCAGTTGATTCCGTGCTTATTCCTATCCAGTGCGAATTCTACGCACTCGAAGGTGTAAGTCAGCTTGTCAGCACGATCGATCTGGTCAAGAAAAGCTTCAATCCCAGTATATATATAGAGGGAGTTATCCTTTCCATGTTCGACGGCAGAGCCAACCTGTCCATTCAGGTCGCAGACGAGGTTAAAAAATTTTTCGGCGACAAGCTCTATGCTACGGTTATTCCAAGAAACGTAAGGCTTGCCGAAGCTCCGTCCTACGGACTTCCGATTACAAGTTATGACCCAAAATCCAAGGGTGCAAGAGCCTATATGGCTTTTGCTGACGAATTTTTAACAGCGGAGGAAAATAATGGCTAAAACAAAGGGCGGTCTCGGCCGCGGACTCGGGTCCTTATTTACCGACTCCGGATTAGATGAGGCACCGGTTTCCATAATTAATCCAAAGGAAAAATCGGCAAAAAAGCCCGTTGTAAGGGCAGACGATAAAAAGCCCGTAAAGAAAACTTTCGCTCCGGCTCCCGCAAAAGCTGCAGAATCCGAAGCAGCAGGCGAAAAAGTTTCCTACATTAAAATTACGGACATCAAGCCAAATGCAGCGCAGCCGAGAAAAATTTTTAATGAAGAGCGTTTATCCGAGCTTGCGGATTCAATCAAAGAGCACGGCGTTATTCAGCCGATTGTGGTAAGGAAATCCGGGAAAGGATTTGAGCTTGTTGCCGGCGAACGCAGATGGCGTGCGGCTCGCAAGGCCGGGCTTAAGGAAATTCCCGCAATCGTAAGAGAGCTTAGCGAAGAGCAAAACGCATTTTATGCCCTCATCGAAAACATGCAAAGAGAAGATCTGAACATTGTCGAAGAGGCAGAAGGCATTCAGGAAATTATCGAAAAGTATAATCTTACTCAGGATGAGGCTGCAAGGATTGTCGGAAAATCAAGATCCTATGTGACCAATGCTTTGAGGATCATAAAGCTTCCGGAAAAAGTTTTGGAGCTTGTCAGCAGCAAGGCGCTTTCTGCCGGACACGCAAGAGCGATCGCAGGACTTGCAAGTTCCGAACTTCAGATCGAGGCTGCAGAAAAAGCCGCAAAGGAAGGCTGGTCGGTTCGCCAGATTGAATCCTACACCGGAGAAAAATCCGTTCACAAAAAAACACCAAGAAAAAAATCTTATTCCAAGGACATTGAAATCAGAAATATCGAGGAACAGATTACAGATCGCATCGGAACAAAGGTCCTTATCAAGGGCTCCGAAAAGAAAGGCCGCCTGGAGATCCAATACTACTCCAAGGCCGAGCTTAACAGCATCGTAGCCTTTCTTTTAGAAAAATGAGCTGCAAACAAAAATTCCGAAAACTCTTTAGAAATAACCTTTTATCGCCTATCGCCGATAGGCGATTTTCTTTGTATGACGGGCATGCCGTCAGTCTGTGGTGAAAGTCCACAAGGGGCGTAGTTGCCGACGAACCCAAAAGCGATTTGCAAGGTTCACATCGCGAGGTGTGGGCGAGAAGAAGCAATAGCTGAACAATACCTTAATCATTAAAGCTATTAATCCGTAAAAGATTGCGTACTGCATTAATTGTATCTGAAAAAGTAATTTCCTTTGCATATGGCATTTGAAGCACATAGTTATCCCAACGCCTATTCATTTCAACGCTTTCCGATATTGTTTGGATAATCCCTTCTTCATAAGAAATCTTCTCCAGGCTTTCCCTGTGCGATGCGGTTGCTATAAACGCATCTTTAAACATTTTACTGTCATAGTCTAATGCCGAGAGCATATAAATGTCATAAAAATCTCTCGGACGAGTATTATCCACGCCACGACTCAAAATTGTCTCAACTTTTTCTGCAAGTACCGTTTCAATCGGATATGACCATAACTCAAAGGACAAGCCATCTTCCAATATATCAGAAAATCTGTGTTTTGCAGCTCCTGGTGTTATAATGTCCCCAGTTGAAACATCCATTGACATCGGTGCGTTTATTTTTCCAAACTGTGCAGAAAAATCTACACGGTATCCACCGTATTCATCATTGTCCCGAATTGGTGCAATTGAATCAAAAGAAAATGTGATTTCATCATCTGCTTGTACTGCGCAAATCGCCTCAAATGCCTCACGGATTGAGTTTTCCGTCAAAGGAAGATTTCTCAATGTAGTATCCAGGTCCATTGTAACACGGTGTTCGATGCCGACCATTGAAGCTATAAGCATGCCGCCCTTAATTACAAATTTTTCTTTGTATCCAGTCAGGGACAACCGATATAAAAAGCGGTTCATCAAATAATTCTGAAGCACTGCCTGTGCTGAAATATTCTTTTCTTTTGCGATATTTCGTATTTTGGCTTTTAGGCTCATATCGTTCATCATAGGAGAACCTCCATATATTTTCTTATCTTCGTTTCAACTCGAAGCTGCTTTGCATATCGCATCAGTTTATTGATATCCCTTTGTTTTGATGCAGCATATTTCTTCATAGCATACTGAATGGTCTGAATATCCTCAGTAGATTTCCGCATGATATCGCAAAGGCTCCGCTCTAAATCATATATCCGGACTGTATTTCCTGAAGGCGTTTCAGCAGTTGTTATTCCAAGTTTATAATTATCGTCATTTACACGGGTAACAACAACATTTTCATCTTTTAATGATACCGAATTATACTTTGTCGGGAATGTCATATTAAACTTAAGAGGTATGCGTTCTGAATATCCTAATAGATACAAAGCCGTAGCGTGCGAAAAAATGCCTCTTTTATATTTTTTCTGCAGCAGGTAGAACTCGTCTTCCCACTCGTCTGCAAGCATATATATTCCGCGAGAACAACGAATCAGTTCGCCGTTTTTTACCAGCTCACTCAAAACACTTCGATGAATGCCCTGCTGTGTTACTGCTTTCGATGTAATAATGCCATTATCCGTGTTGTTCAAAATCCACTCTATATTTTCTTTACGCAAAGCAACGCCTCCTTTTCTGACAATTACACATAAATATATACTACTTTTATGTGCGGTTGTCAAGAGAGTTAAAACGAATACCACAGATCTTCGTTCTGAATATTCTAATGGACACAATACTATAATGATCTCTGTGAAAAGGAAATATAGCAAAAAAATAATAAAAAATGCCTTAGAATTGATTTTGACTGGAGTATGTTTGAAGCAGAATCGACCAATGCAGTGGCGGGAACCTCGTATTACAGAACAGAAAACGGAGGCCGCGGAAGACTGCTGAGTTAAAATTGTCATTTTGAGGGAGTCAACCAAAAACTCCACAACAACTTGACACCGTCATAATGGAAGTGTAAGTTGACTTTTGGGCAATTATTTTGTATATTAGTTATTGCACATTGTCCGGGTGTAGCACAGTTGGTAGCGCGTTGCGTTCGGGACGCAAAGGCCGTGAGTTCAAGTCTCGCCACTCGGACCATGTCGAGTGTTCATAAGGGATTTCACTTTATGAACACTCGATTTTTCTTTGAAATCAACTTTCTTCTTATGTACGGGCAGGCGTTTGCCTGCTCTTTTGTTTTATGCGGACATCGTGGGGATGTATTTGACCGCAACGCCCTTCCGTAAATGTGGGAGCAGTTATCAAATAAGAAACATTGCTCCCGTTGCGTGTATTCTCCAATCCAATATTCGGTTTTCAAGGTTCAGCAGAGGAAAGCCCTCTACTTAACAATTGGAGAATTTGACGGCAAAATGCGGTAAAAATTTTTCGGCTTTTGCTTATGCCGGAATATCGGCAGCGGCTACCGATATTTCGGCACGATGGTCATCAATCGCAAATCCAGTACCGCCTGTTTCGCCTGCTGCGTAAGCAACTCGTCCTCCGGGTTCTCCCACTCCCGATTTGCTGTCATCCTGATCCTACGAATTTCTATTCTTTTTTCAAAAACTCCACAATTACTTTACACTAACTTAGTTAGCAAAAAATCATCACGCACATTTTTGGGAAAGCATGAAAAACATCTTGATTTTCAGTGAAGAATCTATTATGATATAAACACGCAAGTTGTAAATACTGCGTGTAGAAAGTTGGTGGCGATTTGAACAAGCGTGATACCGTAAATGAAGTATTTCAGGCAGTCGGAGATGTTGCAAGAAAGTCCGATTTCATTTCTGCCGGGCTGAAAGATCAGGACGTTTATTCGCTTTGTAAGCAGGGATATGTTGAGCGTGTAAAAAAAGGGTATTACAAGCTGTCCGCCGGGGACGAACTGAAAGAAGAACTGCTCCTTTCCAAATTGATGACACAAGGCGTTGTCTGCGTGGAATCTGCGCTGTTTTATTACGGTTACAGCGATTTTGCGCCCCGTGAATGGACGATTGCTGTCCCCCGTTCCTATTCCAGAACCGTAAAAGCCATACAGGAAGAAGTGCCAGTAAAGGCATATTATGTTCAGAACGATATGTACCACCTCGGCGAAACGACAGGTACTTTCAACGGCGTTGCGCTCCCCGTATATGACCGGGAGCGGACGGTCTGCGATTGTTTCAAGTATCGCACCAAACTGGACAATGAAATATTCAATAAAGCTGTCAATGCCTACGCCGCGGACGAACGCAAAAACCTTGCTAACCTTTCCAAATACGCAAAGGAAATGGGCGTTTACAAAAAAATGATGAGCGTCATGGAGGTACTGCTGAATGGCTGATGTTGCCGCATCCGTGCTCGCACGGCTCAAAAATAAGGCTGCCGAAAGCGGCAGAAGCTATCAGCTCTGCTTGCAGCTTTTCTGTCAGGAGGAGTTCCTACGCCGACTGGAAAAGTCAAAATACACGGAAAACCTCGTTCTGAAAGGCGGCCTGTTTATCTATTCCCTTACGGACTTCGACAGCCGCGTGACCGTCGATGTTGATTTCCTGCTCAGGAAGATAGCGAACACGCCGGAGCAGCTCAAAGCAATACTGGAAGAAATCATAGCGACTGATACTGGTAACGATTTTATTACTTTTGAGATCAAGGACGTGGCTCCCATTGCGGTCGCAAAGAAATACGCCGGGATCGGCGCTTCCCTCGTGGCGAGAATCAAGAATACAAAAACGCCATTCGGTATCGACTTTGGCGTCGGTGACGTGATCGTTCCGAAGCAGGAAAAGCGAAAGATACCGACGCAGCTTGATGATTTCTCCGCCCCGACGGTCAATACATATTCACTGGAAACGACGGTTGCCGAAAAGCTCGATGCTATCCTTTCCCTGATGGAGTTTTCCAGCCGGATGAAGGATTATTACGACCTCTATTATCTTGCAAACAAGTTTGATTTTGACGGCGCAACGCTGACGGAAGCGCTGAAAAAGACCTTTGAAAACCGTGGGCACCATTTCACCGTGGAACAGTTCGAGCAGGTCATGACCTTCGGCAGCGACGACGCTATGCAGAAAAAGTGGAAAGCGTTCTGCCGAAAGATCGACACAAAGACCGATGATTTCGATACGGTGCTGAAGACGATCAAAGCGTTTTTGACGGAGTCGTACAATGCAGCGGTTACTGACAACAAATATACAGAATCCTGGTCCGCGAATAACGGTAGCTGGACGCAGGGAGGAAATAACAATGGCTAAAATTCAATCTGTCGAACCCAACATTGCAGATCTTGCAAACGGCTGGATGAAATCATATAAACTGGATTATAAACTGGAGCAGGAATCATTAAATGCAGAAATCGATCAGGCACTCAATGATTATTATTCCAAGAACGGCGGAGTTGGCGGCAACCGTCCTGATGCAAAACTGCTTTTGCAGGATAAGAATTTAGTCAATTATCCGATTTTGTTTGCCTGGTAATTAACTCTGCTGCAAAGGGATGTAGTTAAAGCTGCATCCCTTTTAGTGTTCCGTTACTCCTCCTCTTCCCCGAAAATCTGCGATTTGTAGTAATCGCAAAGCATTTTAGCCCTTATGCGTGTTTAAGTGCAGAGTGTAGTAAAACAACAAAAATGCATAAAAATCTGCAATTATGCATAAAATATGCATAATTTGAGGTTGACAATGAATAATTATGCGAATATAATGCATACATATTTTGAAAAGGTATATTTCAAACAAAGAAATTACCAAAACGCTTCAATAATAAGATCCGGCAAGGGAATTACCAAAGGGTTCAACGAAGGTCAATAAAATTGCAGATTTTGCTTCGGGCAGATTCTGCAAAAAGAACTATACAGGAGGAATTAAAATGAAAAAGTTTTCAGCAGTTTTACTTACATTAGCAATGATTTTCTGTTTTGCAGCCTGCGGCGGAGAAAAGGAAGGTAAAAAGGTTGATAATCCTTACGGAGTAATTAACCCGGGCAAGCTCACAATCGCAACGTCCCCGGACTTTGCTCCTTATGAATTTTATACAGTAGATGCATCCGGCAATTACACGCTGGCAGGCTTCGACCCTGCAATGGCAAAGTATGTTGCAGATTATCTCGGGCTTGAGCTTGACGTAATCCCGATGGACTTCGACGGATGTCTCGCAGAGCTTGCAACAAAAAATGTTGACTGCGTATTTGCAGGTCTTTCCCCGGATCCTGATCGTATGGACAACATGGACTTCTCTGATATCTATTACAAGGGCGGCCAGAGCTTCTGCGTTGCAAAGGCAAACGAAAACCTCTTCGCATCGCTTGCAGATACAAACGATGCAAAATATCAGATCGGCGCACAGAACGGTTCCATTCAGATGGATCTGGCAATGGAGAACTCTCCGAATGCTGACGTAGTTGCTCAGACAAAGGTTACGGAAATTATTGCCGACCTTCTTGCAGGCAACCTCGATGGCGCATACATTGAAACAGCTGTAGCTGAAACATATGCAATTTCTTATCCTGATCTGGTTGTTAAGTTCGAAGTTCCGTACGACGTAGCAGGTTCTGCAGTAGGTGTTGTAAAAGGAAACGAAGCACTTCTTAAGGGAGTAAACGAAGCTGTTGCAAAGGCGCTTGCAGACGGCTCAATGGATAAGTTCGTTGCCAAGGCAAACGAAGACTCCACAGGAAACATCTTCGAAGGAATCCCGGAATCAAAGTAATACCTTTTTCATAGATTTTCTTCCGGAAGGACGGGCAATATCTGCTCGCCCTTCTGCTCGCATTACAGACATAATACAAATACAGTTCAAGGAGTATACAATGGTTACAAAGGCAGGTTTTCTGAAGGCGTTTAAGTTTTGGAAAATGTTTGCAGACGGCTTTATCTGTACCGTCTCACTTTCAGCCCTGACCGTAATATTCGGATTTATACTGGCAATGATTTTGGCAATGATGCGCCTCTCAAGCATCAAGCCCTTCAAATCGCTGGGCATCGATAAATACGGCTCGCAAAAAGCAGGATTAATAGAAAGGCTTTCGCAGCTCAATCCCGTATCTTTTATTGCAACATGCTATGTTGAGGTCATACGTGCGACCCCAATGCTGGTGCAGCTTTTTGTCGTATACTATATAATCTTCCCGGCATTGCCGATTACGCTTCCGCGCTTCATGCTTTTCGGAAGAATCAGATTTGAAAGATTCCTCCCGGGCGTTGCTGCGCTGGCTTTAAATTCGGGAGCCTATCTTTCCGAAATAATTCGTTCCGGAATTCAAAGCATAGACGGCGGACAAACAGAAGCCGCAAGATCACTCGGACTTTCGCAGTGGCAGACCTTAAAGCTTATTGTGCTTCCGCAGGCAATCAAAAATATTCTGCCGGCAATCGCAAACGAATTTGTAACCATCATAAAGGAATCGTCAATCACATACACCATCGGTGTACAGGACATAATGTACGCAGTACAGTCGGTAAAGGGTTCGACATATTCAATAGCAGAACCGCTGCTGATGTCTGCTGCAATCTATTTCCTGCTCACGTTCCCGACCAGTAAAATCATCGCTCACTTCGAGCGCAAAATGAGCAAGGGGGATAAGAGATAATGGAAAATATAATTCGCGTAAACAAATTAAAAAAATATTATAAAAAAGGCGAGATAAAAGCGCTTGACGGAATTACCGTTGATATCCATCCCGGTGACGTTATGGTCGTTATAGGCCCGTCGGGAAGCGGAAAGTCAACCTTTCTGCGTTCCTTAAATCTTTTAGAGGTTCCCACCTACGGCGAAATAATGTTTGAAGGCGTTGACATCACAAAGAAAAAGGTTCCGGATCCAAACGGCAAAATGGTTAAATTAAATCTTGATGAACACCGCCAAAGAATGGGTATGGTGTTTCAGCATTTTAATCTCTTCCCGCACAAAACCATTCTGGAAAACATGATGCTTGCGCCGGTCACCCTCAAAAAGCTGACCGGAAAAGAGGCGGAAGAAAAAGCTCATCAGCTTTTAAAGCGTGTAGATTTAGACGACCGCGCCGATGCATATCCCATTCAGCTTTCCGGAGGACAAAAGCAAAGAATTGCAATAGTAAGGGCTCTTATGATGGAGCCGGAGGTAATGCTCTTTGACGAACCGACCTCCGCGCTCGACCCCGAAATGGTAGGCGAGGTTCTTGACGTAATGAAGGAGCTTGCACAGCAGGGAATGACCATGGTTGTTGTTACTCACGAAATGGGCTTTGCAAAAGAGGTCGGAAACCGCGTGCTCTTTATGGCGGACGGAAAACTGATGGAAGAAGGCACGCCGGATGAAATATTCAATCATCCTCAGTGCGACAGACTCAAAGACTTTTTATCAAAGGTGCTTGTATGACATACGAAGAAAAATTATCAAAGCTTATTCAATGCGAAACGGTTTCAAGGCTTGGACAAACGGATTTGTCCAAGTTTTATGATTGTCACAAATTATTAAAAGAGCTCTTTCCGAACATTTTCGCGGCTGCCGCTTACAAAGATTTCGACGGTGTAATGCTTCTTGTCTGGAAAGGAAAAGACCCGTTAAAAAAGCCCATCATGCTAATGAACCATATGGATGTTGTTGAAGCAAACGGACAGTGGACATATCCGCCGTTTTCGGGAACCATAAAAGACGGCAGGGTTTACGGCCGCGGAGCCCAGGACACAAAGGACGGTCTTTTTGCGATGCTTCAGGCTGCCGACGAGCTTGCAGCCGAGGGCTTTGTTCCAAAGCAGGATATATATTTTGAATCAACCTGCAACGAAGAAATTTCCGGCGAGGGAGCAGACAGGCTTTCCGATTTTTTTAAAGCGCAGGGCATTGAGCTTGAATGTGTTTACGACGAAGGCGGAAAGGTTTCCGAGGACGGAAAGCTTGCAAAGGTGGGCCTTTCCGAAAAAGGAATCGTCGAGCTTGAATTTGTTGCCGTATCAGAAGGCGGACACGCAAGCAGGCCTCCGAAAAACTCTCCGCTTGTAAGGCTCGGAAGGTTTATGGCTGCCGTGGATGACAGCGCAGAGCTTTTCCCCTCAAGGCTTGTTGAAGAAACAGGAGAAACAGAAGAAACAACGATTGCTTTTACCGTTGCAAAAGGCTCCGAAGGAAGAAATGTTTTGCCTACAAGAGCTTCGGTCATATGCAGCCTGAGATGCAGCCACCACCAGGGCGTTGAAGGCAGCATCAATGCTGTTACAGAGTTTGCAAAGCAGTTTGGGGTTGAGGTGAATATTCTTTATAAAGGCCTTGATGCTCCTATTTCAAAATGGCCGGATGCACGCCTTAAAGCCGCAATAGAAAGCGTTTACCCCGGCGCAGAAATCAAACCGTATATTATGAAGGGCGCAACGGATTCGCTGTTTTATTCCAGGGTCTGCAAAAACATTTACAGGTTCTCTCCCGTAAGAGCCTCCGAGGAACAGATAAAAAGCATTCACAGCAACGATGAAAACATTAACATCAGCAGTCTTTCTCAGGCTGTTGAGGTGTTTAAGCTTTTAATGAAAGCCTGATTTTGTGATATAATAAAAGCGTTATGGGAATTCTTAAAAACAAAAAATTATTTTTACTTGATATGGACGGAACGCTTTATATAGATAAAGTGCTTTTTGAGCGCACGCCTGAGTTTTTGAGGCAGGTAAAAAAGAACGGCGGAAGCTGCGTGTATCTTACAAACAATTCTTCGCGCGGAAAAGACGCCTATGTAAAGCGTATGCAGAATTTCGGCATTGAGGCAAGCGAGGCCGACTTTCTTACATCTGTCGATGCCACCGTTGATTACTTAAAATCAAACTATCCGCCGCAGACAAAATATTTTGTCTGCGGAACAAAAACCTTCTGCAAACAATTTACCGATGCCGGGTTTAATTTCATTACAAAGCTTACAGATGAAATGCGCGCAAATCTTCGCACGGAGGGTTTTCCCGATGCTGCGGTTTTAAGCTACAACACGGAAATCACCTACGAAGAAATAGAAGATTTCACACGCGTCCTTATGGCAGGAAAGGATTATATCGCAACACATCCCG
The DNA here is from genome assembly GCA_045616985.1 of Anaerovoracaceae bacterium. Classification (GTDB taxonomy): domain Bacteria; phylum Bacillota; class Clostridia; order Peptostreptococcales; family Anaerovoracaceae; genus RUG13409. The sequence goes on along the minus strand of JAZLHU010000033.1, from coordinate 14,895 downwards.
ACATGCTCTGCCCAAGCGCATACGGAATGGCGGTTGACATCGGCTGCTATATCGAAATGTTTCAGCACGCATCGGGCAGAACTCCGAAAATCATCGGAAAACCGCAGCCGCAGATGGCGCTTACGGCAATGAAGCTTTTCGGAGCCACCCCTGAAGAGACCTGCATCATCGGCGACCGTCTTCACACGGACATTCTCTGCGGAATAAACGCAGGCATCGATTCGGTCCTTGTTCTTAGCGGCGATCACAAGCGCCGTGATATAAAACGTCTCGGCATCAATCCCACGTACGTCTTTAATGACATAGGAGAGGTCTGCGATGAAATCAAATAACAAAGAGCATTTATAATTGGAGTATCAGAGGATACGGATAATCGGCTATTTGAGTCTGTGTATCATATATTCAGCGGCATCCCCTGCGGAGCCGCTTTTTTCGTCCTCGGGATCTCCCGGAGCCTCCGGTGCATAAGGAAGACCCGGTGTATCCGTCGTTTCAACCCATTGCCGTGATTCGGGAATTGTAAACGTAAACCGCAAATAAAATTGATAAATAAAATAAAGACCCACCGCTCCGCCCGCAGCAAAGGTTCCGTAGCCAATGCGGTAGCCGCTGCTCGGATAAGTCGAGCCCGCAATGTTTATTGTGTATCCGTCGGAAAAATATCCCGTGTAATTTTTAATCATTTCCGGGTGGATGAAGCTGCTTTTTATCGTAAACGGGTCATCATCCCAAAAGCATCCGTTGCCCTGACCAAGCCCTTTTGATCCGGAGAAGATCGAATACATATTGTAGCCGTATTCATCTGATATCAACGGAATGGTAACTCCAAGGCCGCTCACAAAATCGTCAAAGGTATATGACGAATAGCAAAGCCTCGGATAGAAATACAGATGAAAGGTATCGCTGTCAAGATAGCCCATATATCCTTGCGATTCGTCAACCAGATCGGCAAGGTGAAGCGTATCGTGCCGTACGCCGACCGAGGAGAGGGCGTAGCCTTCGGAAATTGCATCGGAAATCTCTTTCGTCAGCGGAAAAGCCATATCTACCATGCAGTTTGCCGAAATAAAATCGTCAATGCCCATGGCCATGCCAAGGCTTGCATCGCTGATTTGAAAATCATAAATGCCGCCAACACCTGCCTGCCAGTATCCGCCGCTGTAGTGCCACATTCCCATTTCAAGGTTTTTCAGCGGAGTAAAATAATCCTCCGTATGTTCAGGCACGATTTCCCAGTACCCGCCTGCAAAAACGGGAAAGGCAGAGCAAAGCACAAGTATCAGGGAAAGCACCATGCAGATTATTTTTTTCATTTTGCCGGCTCCCTATTTTGTGATCATTCGTTCGGAAGCATTTCCGTCGTAATCGTAAATGGTTTGCAGGGTAACATGTTCGCCTGCGGGCCTGCCGTTTTCAATTTGCCGCATGCTGATGCTCACTATTACCATCTTGTCTTTAAAATCCGAAACACCAAGATTTTTTGTAAGCTCTTTCGCTGCGCTGTCGTAATTTTCCGGATGCACCATCCAGCCCGCGTCGGAAACAAATCTTCCGATGCACGCGCCGTTCAGGTCGAACGCTTCGGCCTTAAACGTCAGGTGAAGGTAATTCGGAATATCGTCCTGCTTATAGGAAACGTTCCCGTGCTCCGGATCTATCTCCACCGTGTCCGCAATACCTCGTACAAGCTCCTGCGCGTGCCTTATCGCATCGGAAAGCGCGGCATCCTCATCCTGCCCGGGCGGCTTTGGTTTTGAATCATCCTGCCCGGGCGGCGCGGCCGCAGCTGACGGCTTTTCGTAATTTGCCGGCTGCGAGGCTTCGGTTTCTTGTCTGAAAGCGCTCTCAGCTTGAGATTTAACTGCATCATTTGTGTCAGACCCGCCTGCCGTAAGCAATTCTATTTCTTTTTCAGGTTTAATTCCGCTGTCTGTCAAAGCCGGCGTTGTTTCTTTTGCTCTTCGGGCTGCGGAATCATCAATGCTTGTGCACAAAAATAAAACGCCCACGCCTAAAGCAATAATAAAAAAGACACGGAAAACATCTCCCGGAAACGGGCTTCTCGTGCCTTTGTCTTCTTTATTCATCTCTATCCTCCGTAGCAGCCTTTTATCTGCACAGGATCCCCCACAACCATATTTTACCAGAAACGACACGCACTTTCAAGATGTCGTCAGATTTTTTGATTCTTTCATACAATTTACATTTTACAATGTGCCCGAATGATAATATAGTATATAAGTGATTTGGGTTTTTGAAAGGTGTTTTTTATATGGATATAACTAACGTATTCAATCTGCTTGGCGGGGTTGCGCTTTTCCTGTTCGGAATGAACCTCATGGGCGACGGACTGAAAAGGGTGGCGGGAAGCAGCCTGGAAATCATACTCTACAAGCTCACAAGTAATCCCATAAAGGGCATATTGCTCGGAACGGGAGTTACGGCTGTAATCCAAAGCTCGTCGGCAACATCCGTTATGGTGGTCGGATTTGTAAACTCGGGAATGATGAAGGTCAGGCAGGCCATAGGTATTATCATGGGAGCCATAATCGGTACCAGCATAACCGGATGGGTCATTTGTTTGTCTTCGATCAACGGCAGCGGTATTTTTGCAATACTGTCTACCGATACCCTGACCTGCCTTATGGCAGTGACGGGCATCATACTTTTAATGTTTTCAAAAAAGGATTCTCACCATCATGTTGCAACCATACTGCTTGGTTTTGCGGTTTTGATGTTCGGAATATCCGCTATGACCGATGCAGTCTATCCTCTGCGCGAAAGTGAGTCTTTCATTGATATGCTGACTCATTTTGATAATCCTTTTAACGGGATATTAATAGGATTGCTGTTCACCTGCATCATACAGAGCGCGTCGGCTGCGGTCGGAATTTTGCAGGCGCTTGCAGTCACGGGAGTTATCAGCTTCCGTTTGGCTCTGCCCGTCATAATGGGTATCGCTATAGGCGCATCAGTACCCGTGCTTCTTTCGGCTCTCGGGGCCAACACAAGCGGCAAAAGAACTGCACTGATCTATCTGCTGGTAGATGCCATCGGTGCTGTGGTTTTCGGTGTGCTCTTCTACGGCGTAAATGCCTTTGTTCATTTTGAGTTCATGAATATGAACATGAGCATGATGAGTATTGCACTTCTTAACACGGTCTTCAGGATCATTATCGTGCTTTTATTGTCACCCTTTATTCCGCTGCTTGAAAAGCTTGTTGAAATAATTATAAAGGAAAAAGACCGGAAGATTGCAGAGCTTAAGGATGTGGAAAGACTGGAGGACAGATTCCTTGATTACCCATCCCTTGCCGTTGAGCAGGCAAGGACCGCTGTTAATTCCATGGCGGCGCTGGCAAGCGAAAGCGTTGATGAGGCGTTAAAGCTGTTCTCTCATTATTCCGAGGAAGGCTTTAACAGGGTTCGGGACCTTGAGAAAATTGTTGATACCTACGAGGACAGGCTGGGTGAATACACGGTAAAAATTATGAAGAGGGAGCTGACCGAAGAGCAGAACAGCGCAGTCAGCCTGACCCTCCATTCCATCAATGACTTTGAGCGTATGAGCGATCACGCTTTAAATATTGCCGAGGAATCCAGGGAAATTTTCGAGAGGAAAATTCGTTTTTCCGAGAGTGCCGAAAAGGAAATGGAGATCCTGTTTGCGATCATCCGCGAAGCGCTGCTTCGGACAAACGAAGCCTTTGTTAAAGGCGATGAGGCGTCTGCGTACAAAATAGCTCCGCTGGAAGCTATCATCGATGATCGCTGCGACGAATACAAGCGCAGGCACATTGAGCGCGTTAAGAATAACGAATGTCAGTACGTCCACGGCTTCATTTTCAACGATATGCTGACGGACCTGGAGCGCATAGGCGACCACTGTTCAAACCTGGGTATTGCCCTGCGCATTCAGCACGGTGAAATGACCGAAAAACACGGCGCTCTGACCAAGCAGGAGCTTGAGAAAACCCACGATTTCGAAAAAATATATCGGGAATACAATGAAAGATACTAAAAAACGCAAGAAAAAAACCGAGATCACATAAATCCCGGTTTTTTTATTGGTGGATCATCGGGGGCTCGAACCCCGGGCACCCTGATTAAGAGTCAGGTGCTCTACCAACTGAGCTAATGATCCGAAAATTTCCTGAAAAGCACTGCTAATAATACCATTGCCCGCCTGTCTTGTCAAGTGAAAATAAGAAATTGTGCGAAATTACTGCAGTCTGCACTTAAACACGCATTTCTGCAGTAAAAGCATACCGGGATGAATACATTAAATCGTTGAGATAAAGAATTGCAGTTCGTACTGACAGAGAGTCAATAATAGTTAAGGCATCACAAACACGCTGCTATCCGAGCTTGCTTCTCAGGACAACAGTGCAAAAAGCAAATTGATACACTGCCGTAATGCTTTTGAAACACTTTTGTGTTAAAATAAAAATATAACTTGTTATCAGAGAAAGGAAAAAAGAAATGAAAAAAGTATTTTTTGTTATACTTTGCGCGGCAATGCTTCTTGCGTGCACGGCAACGGCATTTGCAGCAGAAGATCACAACATAATGCTTACAGCAGTAAAAGAGCCGCTTACGGCTCAGCCGTTGGCCGGAGCTGAAACAATGCTTCTGCCGGGCGAAAGTCCGATTTATCTTGACTACAGCAAGCTTGATAAATTCACGGATGTTAAAGCGACAGAATGGTATGCCGACGGTCTTGCATGGTGCGTAGGCAAGGGTCTTCTTAACGGAAAGAGCGAAACAAAGATGGCTCCGTTCGACAATATTACCCGCGGAGAGATCGTTACAATGCTCTGGAGAGTTGAGGGCAAGCCGGTAGTTAATTTCGCTATGCCGTACAACGATGTTGAGGGCAGCGAATACTACGGTGAAGCAGTTCGCTGGGCAGCAGCGGAAAAGGTTGCCGGCGGATACGGAGACGGCACGTTTAAGCCCGACAAGACGATCACAAGAGAAGAGCTTGCCCAGACTGTTTACAACTATGCAAAGCTTAAGGGCAACGGATTTACAGGCTCCTGGATGTTCCCGCTCGACTATCCTGATGCAGCAAGCGTTGTCGATTGGGCAAACGAAGCAATGCACTGGTGTGTAATGAAAAAAATCATCACGGGAACAGACGGAAAGCTTCTTCCGCAGGGTCTTGCATCAAGAGCGCAGGCAGCAACCATGTTTATGCGTTTGAATCCGGATGTAGCAGGGCAGGAGGAACCGATTGAAACGCCGATAGTCGGCGGATTCCAGAGATATTTAGAACAGACAGAGCTCGACCTTACAAAGATTCCCGAAGATGCAAAGGATGCTATCAATATGCTCAATATGAGCATTGACGGAGCAAAACGTACACCGCTTGTTTATCTCGGAAGTCAGGTTGTTGCAGGAACAAATTATAAGTTTATCTGCAGAATTGAACCGCTTGCAATCAACGGGTCAAAAGCAAAGCTTGCCGTTGTAACACTTTATAAAGATTTAAGCGGAAAGGTTACAATTTTAAACGAGGAAGAGCTTTCCGAATCCATGTTTGCAGCAGACGGAGCGATCAAATATCCCGAAGCAGGTCTTGCAGGAGCTTTCAGCTGCGAAAATGTGGCAGGCGGATTTGAATCCGTTGAGTACGGTACAGCAGGATCGACAGACAAATACGGCCTTGAAGCAGGAGCAAAAGAGGCCTTCGAAACCGCTGTAGGCGGCCTTACGGGCGTTGGATACAGACCGCTTATGCTCCTGAGCAGTCAGGTTGTTGCAGGTACAAATTATCGCATTATATGCGCTGCAACAAAAGTAACGGCACAGCCTGCAAGTGCACTTTGCTTAGTACAGGTATACGGCGCACTCGACGGAACGGCAGAGCTTACGGTACTTGGAAACTGTAATTTCTGACCCCTTAAAGCTATTGTAATTTAATACGAAAAACAGATAAACAGCCAAATCGATTTCGGATCGGTCCGGCTGTTTTTATTGCTGCAATTTTCACTCCTGGTGCATTTCGCAGCATCTTTTTTGATTGAATATGACACCTTAATATAATATAATAGAGTGATTTATTGTTTAGTCTGGAGGAGTGTCTATACTATGAAATGCAGAGTATGCGGATATGAACTTGCGGAGGGCAGAACATATTGCCCGATGTGCGGCACAAAGGTTTATGCGGAAGCAAAGCGTGAATCAGCCGCAGCTGATATGGCCTGGAACACAAAGGATTTTCCAAAGCCAAAGAAGATGGAAGACATAGAAATGAATTGGGGGAACATGGACAGCTTCATGAAACGCGATGCAAGCGAGGGTTATGTAAACGTCGAAAAAGAGCCTCCGAAAAAATCCGAATTCAATTGGAACAGCCGGCCGAGAAAGGCAGGTGATTTTGAAATCCCATCCTTTATGCAGCCGGGCTACACTCCGCAGCCTGCCCCGCAGCCGCAATACACTCCGCAGCCCGCTCTCAAGCCGCAGCCGCAGCCTGCTCCGCAAAGTCAGCCGGGCTATTGGTACGAACAGAACTTTACCGCAAGCGGAATCATGAAGACCGGTCCTGCAGTTCCTCTGGCAAAGGAAAGCTCACAGCAGCCCGTACCGCCTGCTCCGCCTGTTATGCCCTGGGATGCAAAGGATATTCTTCAAAGCGCAATGCCCGATGCAACCATAAACTACGTCCGCGTTGAGCAGCCGAGAAGGATAGCGGATTATGAAAAAGCATATCCCGATTATGCATCAGTTCCAAGCCAGGAGCAAAAGCGTCCGGAAGAATTCTATACCTTCCGGGCAAAGAATGAAGAATTTCAGAAGCTTCTTGACCGGGAGCTTCAAAAAATGAAAGCAATGCGCGAAGATGATCAGGACTACATTCCTTCCGAAAGAATGACAGATACCTTCGTTCCCGAATCCAGCGTTCAGGCGCAGGATATTTCCGCATTTGAAAAAAGTCTTTTTGGCGAACCGCAGCCCGCATATCCGCAGGCGCAAAAGGCAGTCCGGCCGGAACCAAAGCCGAAAGCAGCCTTCGTTGCCGCAGATGAAACACCGCTGCCTGAAGAAGAGCCCGTTAAAGATGAAGGCACAAGCAGCCCGGATCTTGATGAACTTATAGCCGATCCGCTTGATCCGAGATTTGATATCGACACGATCGAAATGACGATCAAAGAGCTTAAGCAGATCGATGAAAGGGAAGAGGAAGAGCGTTCCGAAAGAAAACAAAAGCTTGCCCGCATGGAAGCGGCAAGAGATGCGTATTTTGCTTTCCTTGATGCAAACGACGATGAGGATAAGAAAGCCAAAGGCATCTTTGCAAAAAAGAAGGAAAAGCTTCAAGAATCCGAAGATGTCAGCGATGCTACAAAAATCGATCTTGATGACACTGTAAATTCGGAAACAAATCCGGCTCTTGCGGGGCTTTACGATTACGAAGATGCCGAAGAAGAAACCGAATCGGGTCACGGATTCTTAAAATTCCTCGGAATACTGGTCATCATCATCGCGCTGCTCGAGCTTGGCATTATGGCACTGAAACACTTTATGCCGGATGCGGCGATCTCACAAACGGCAGCGCAGGTCGAATCGGCGGTTATTAACGGAATAGCCAGGTATGCAGCGATGGTATGGGAGTGGATCCAATCACTTGCAGCAAAAATAAAGGGATAAAGGGGAATAAAAATGGAAAAAGGAAAAAAGCTCGGCAAAAAACCGGTAATAATACTATTGCTTGTTATTCTTGCACTTGCGGTATATCTGCTCACTGATTTTATTACAGACATTATCTGGTTTAATGAAGTCGGATATACATCAGTTTATCTTACGGAGATCTTAACGAAATTGAAGCTCGGCTCTCCGGTAATGATCGTTGTCAGCGTTATCAGTTTTTTTGTGCTTTCGATTCTTAAGAAAAATTTCTTAAAGAAGCACAACCTGTCTTTAAACAGCTCAAAGGACAACAGAGGAATGCGAAATGCCGGAATAGTGATTTCCGTGCTGCTTGGCGCATTTATTTCCTATATAGTCATTTATGATCTATGGTTTGAAATTCTGCAGTTTCTTAATTCAAGCGAGTTCGGAATAGCCGACCCGCTGTTTGGGAAAGACATTTCATTCTACATGTTTAAGTATGATTTCCTTGCAGGGCTTGCAGAATCTGCAATGATGGGAATCGTGGGGATATTCCTTGCAGTGCTTTTGTACTATATGCTTCTTGTCACCATTGCTTCCGGCAATAACGGCTTTACAGGCACAGGCGAAGCAGCGCCGCAGACACAGGATACAGAAAGCTTTGAAGAAGCATACGAACAGCAGGACCACCCGCAGTTTGATCCGAATAACCCGTTCTTCTCTGCGGTCGACGGAATTTTTTCCGAAGTTAAAAAGGACCTCAGGCAAAACCGGCAGCGCAAAAAAGAAAGAAACGACGGGCTTCTTGCAAAGTTTAAAGCAGTGCTTGGCCTTATTTTAACTCAGGCAACAGTGCTTGCGGTGTTGTTTTTCATTGCAATGGCAGTAAGATTTGTATTTATGCAGTACAGCCTTCTCTACGGAGGAACAGGTGTTGCATACGGCGCAGGCTTTACTGACGTTACGGTCACTCTTACCGTGTACAGGATACTCGTCGGGCTTTCGATCGTTTCTGCGATAATGATAGTTGTTGCAGCCTTAAAGAAAAAGCTCAAGCTTGCAGTGCTTGCACCATTGGCAATGATCGTCGTCTTTGTTCTCGGAACAGGCGCAAGTATTCTTGTTCAGAATTTGATCGTTGAGCCGAACGAGCTTACAAAAGAATCAGACTACATTGCAAACAATATTGAATACACACGTCTTGCATACGATCTTTCAGACATAAAGACAAAGGAATTTACTCCGACGGCAGACCTTGATATGGTTGATGTTCTTAACAACATGGAGACCTTCTCCAACATCCGTATCAACGACTTTGAGCCGACAGAGCAGTTCTACAACCAGACGCAGTCCATCAGATCGTATTACACGTTCAACGATGTTGACGTAGACCGCTACTATGTAAACAACGAATATACCCAGTGCTTCCTTTCCGCAAGAGAGATCGCAGAGACCAAGGTGGAAGACTCATGGCTTATTCAGCATTTGAAATACACGCACGGCTACGGTCTTACCTTATCAAGAGTAGATAAGGTCACGTCCTCGGGCCAGCCGGATATGCTTATCCAAAGCATTCCGCCCGTATCCGAGGTTCCCGAAATCAGAATCACAAGACCCGAGATTTATTACGGAGAAAAAACAAACAACTATGTTATCGTAAACACAGATGAAACCGAGTTCGACTATCCGTCCGGCGAGTCCAATGTTTACTGCAAGTACGAAGGCGAAGGGGGAATTCCTCTTACCCTTTTAAACAGAGCCCTCTTCTCCATCAGGGAAAGAAGCTTAAAGATCCTCATTTCGTCCAACGTAAATTCCGATTCCAAAATCATGATTTACAGGAACATCATGGACAGAGTAAGAAAGATCGCCCCTTTCCTTACGTTCGACGACGACCCGTACGTTGTAACCGTTGACGGAAATATTTACTGGATCATTGATGCATATACGATGAGCGATAAGTATCCGTACTCCGAACCGTATTCCGGAAATATCAACTACATCAGAAATTCCGTTAAGGTTATAGTAAACGCATATACAGGAGAAACAAATTTCTACATCTGCGATGAAAACGATCCCGTAGTTTTAACCTACGCAAGGATTTATCCGGCGCTCTTTAAGACTCTCGATCAAATGCCGGAAGGATTTATCGCTCACCTTCAGTATCCGAATGCACTGTTCAACATTCAGGCAAGCGTATACCAGAAATATCATATGACAGATGTTGCGACCTTCTATCAGACAGAAGACCTTTGGGCAATCGCAAAGGACATTTACGGACAAACAGAAGCAACCATGACCGCCAACTACTTCATAATGAAGCTTCCCGGAGAAGAGTCCGCAGAATTTGTAAGCACCATCGCATATACACCAAACGGCAAATCGAATCTTACCGGTATTCTTACGGCACGCTCCGACGGAGCAAACTACGGACAGATCGTTCTTTACAGAATGCCGAAAGACCGTATCATTTACGGACCTGCACAGATAGAAGCGCAGATCAATCAGGATGCGGTTATTTCACAGGACTTTGCGCTCTGGAACAATTCCGGCTCCACATATTCAAGAGGGGATATGTTTGTAATTCCTATCGAGAACAGCATCCTTTATGTTGAACCGGTTTACATGGTTGCATCCACAAGCTCACTTCCGGAGGTAAAGAAGGTAATTGCTTACTACAACGAACAGCTTGCCTATGCAAATACTTTATCGGAAGCACTCGATAAGCTCTTCGGAGAGGGAGCCGGCGACCCGCTTCTTACAAGCTATCCGATCATCACAGGGCACGAAATGGCAGACGAATTATTAAATAAAAAAGACGAGCCCGTAATCCCCGATGTACCTGATGCTCCGGATACACCGGATCAGCCGGGAGCGGATGAGCCTGCCGTTGATACAGACGACAAGCAGGCCATCAAAAATCTTATTGACGAAATAACCAAAAAGCTTTCTGAGCTTTCCGAATTACTCGCTCAGTAAAAGGACGTTGCCGATGAATAAAGAATTGCTGTACACACTGCCTGCCTGGGCGCATGACAAGGATAGCATAACGGAGATTTTTGCAAATCATCCGGAGGTTAAGTTTGTCTCCCTTGCAGGAGTCGACATATACGGACACGACACCGATGAGAAGATTCCCATCGCGGAGCTTCTTTCCGATCCGGAGCAGTTTCTTTCAAACGGTGTTCAGACAGACGGTTCGGCAGTACTGCTTCCCCTGATTGCAGACATTTCAAACGGAAGTGTAAAGCTTGTACCGGATGCCGATGTCAACTGGTACGTTGACTACAATCGGGAATCTCTTAAAACAGATGCTCCGATCGGAACTCTGAGAATCCCTGCCTACCTCGTTCATAACGAAACGCACGAGGTGGGTTCAAGGGCAATTTTAAGAGACTCGCTTAAGTCCTTCAAAGAAGGACTTATGAATCTTCTTAACAGCAATCCGTATATTTTTGAATATCTTCCGATTTCTTCACCCGAAGAGATCGAAGAGATAGTTCTTACGTCTGCAACAGAGCTTGAGTTTTACGTTAAGACTCCGAACGAGGATGCCGATAAGGAAAGGCTTCACGCCGCTCAGGAAATGAAAGAGCAGTATTGGAAGAGGACTGTGGGTACCGTAAGAACAGCGCTTGAGCATACACTTATCGACCTTGATAAGTACGGCTTTGGCGTTGAAATGGGTCATAAGGAGGTAGGCGGCGTACAGGCAGTATTTATGCAGGGCGGCGACTACGACCACATTATGGAACAGCTTGAAATCGACTGGCGCTTTCAGGAACCCATGCAGGCCGCCGATAATGATTATCAGGTAAGATATTTTGTTAAGGATACCTTCAGAAGCTTTGGCCTTGATGCAACATTTATGGCAAAGCCGGTTGAAGGCGCCGCAGGCTCCGGTAAGCATACGCATATCGGAGTTTTTGCCCGTCTGAAAAACGGGGAGCTTGTAAATCTTTTTGCACCAAAGGATCCGGACAAAGAATACTTAAGCCCGATCGGTTTTGGCGCAGTTATGGGAATACTTAAAAATTACGAGGTAGTAAACCCGATCGCAAACTGCACAACAGATGCGCTTAACAGACTTAAGCCCGGATACGAAGCTCCTGTCTGCACGGTAACAAGCCTTGGACAGACACCGCAGCTCCCGTCGAGAAACAGAACGGTACTTCTTGGTCTTATCAGAGACCCGAAGCACACAAAGGCAACAAGATTCGAGCTCAGATCTCCAAACCCGAAGAGCAATACTTATCTCGTTATTGCCGCCTGCCTGATGACCATGCTGGACGGAATAAAGGCGGCGCTTAACAGCGGCAAAACATCTGCCCGGCTTTTAGATTCGATTTCAAAGGGCTACGGCGATCCGGATTTCTATCTTGAAGCAAAAAGAGTATATCGCTGCGAAGGGAATATTTTTGAAGATTACACGGCAGAGGAAAGAGAAATGCTCTTTGGAAAAATGCCGCAGACTGTTTGGGACAGCATAAGAGGTTTTGATATTTACCCCGAAAAAACAGCAGTGCTTCTTGAAGGCGGATTTGATGAGCTGGATCTTGAGTCCTTTAAAGCTGCGGCAATAGAGCAGTGGACTTCCGAGCTTCATGCAAAGAATATCCCCGATTACAGAGAGGCTGTAAGAGCCTGTGCAGGGAAGCTTCATACAGAAGAAAACAGCCTTGATGATGAAAGATACGAAGCAGTGCTTCTTCTTGCCAAGGAAATCATAAAGGACACAAGAGAAAAGCCATCGCTTCTTACAAGACTTACAAGAGCTCTTGAAGACAAGGACTACGAAAGCGCCGCAAATCTTCAGCTTGAAGTAAAGGAAAAGGTTGCTGCTTTGGAAGCCATCCACAGCGAATACAAAAAGAATATTTTTTAATAAAAAGAGATAATTAAAATTGATGACAAAAACAAAAAATAAAAAATTAAAAATAAAAAAACTCACAGCGCTTGCATTAAGCATTTTTATGCTTGCAGGTTTTTGCGGCTGCGAGACCTACGATGCTTTTAAAGCGGCGTTTATAGATCCTCCCGTAGCCGATGAAACACCTGTTATAAAGATCGGTGTTTTGGAGCCGCTTACGGGATCGTATGCAGACGATGCCGCAGAAGAGCTTGCGGGAATCAGATTCGCAAACGAATTTCTTCCGAACTTCGGAAATGCGAAGGTCGAGCTGATTTACGCAGACAACCAGTCCGATGTAACCGCCTGTCCTGTCGCTGCGCAAAGTCTTATAGATCAGGGAGTCAGCTTTATCATCGGCAGCAACAGGTCTGTTCTTACACTCGCATCATCGGATGTAATTGCAGCGGCGGGAATCCCGTCCATTGCAGTAACAAACATGAATCCGATAATCACTGCAACGAATCCGTACTACTTCAGAGTTTGCTATATTGATTCCTACGAAGGGATGGGCGCATCCGAATTTATTGCGGGCGGTCTTAATACATGGCATTGCGCGGTTGCATATGTTGAAGGAAACGACTACGCATCCGCAATGGCGGCAGAGTTTATAAGCAGGTACGAGGAAAAGCTGCTTGCGCTCTATAATGAAAGCCCTGAATGGTTCGCCGTGAAAGAAGAGGCGGAGACTGCCGGGGAAGCAGAAGACGCGGGGGCTTCGGAGGATGCTGAAAAGCCCGAAGCTGGAAATGATTTTGATCCTGAAACCTTTGAGGTTGAGAAGGTTGTTCTTCCTGCAGATGCGGCTGATTACAGATTGTATTTTGAAGCTTTGGAGCGCAAAGGAATAGACACTATCTATTTCCCAAGCACGATTTCTCAGGCGGCGTCGGTGATAAATCAGATCAAGGATTACGGATTTGATTTTAACTGGGTGGGAACAAGTGCATGGAACGGTCTTAACGCGGATGATGTTTACTACACCATGGACTTCGATCCGAAGGCAGAGCTTTCGGAGGTCGCAAAAAACTTTAAGCGGGCTTACGAAAAGCAGTTCGGCGAAGGTGCGGAAGCATCCGAAGCCTTTGCACTCAGCTTTGATGCCTATCTTCTGATACGCGAGGCAGTAAATGTTGCCGGACCAAAGGCATCAAAGCGTCAGTATCTTGAAGCCCTTTCAAACATTGAAGATCTGAGCTGTGCTACCGGAGAGATCACCATGGGCGCCGGCGGCGACCCCATCAAAGACATTTTGGTCGAGCATTATAAGGACGGCGACTTTGAGGTTGTGTACACGGTGAAAGGCCACGAGACCATGAGACAGCTTGAAGCTGCGGAAGGTGAAACAGAATAAAGATTTATATACAGGGAGATTCAAAAATGAAAGAACAAATTATTTCTGCCCTTGAGCAGATCAGACCATTCCTTCAAAGAGATGGCGGAGATGTTGAATTCGTTGACTACACAGAAGATAAGATCGTCCTCGTTAAGCTCGAGGGCCACTGCGCAGGCTGTCCGCATGCACAGCAGACCGTAAAGCTCGGAATTGAAAACATTCTTCAGGAACAGTTCGGCGAAGCAGTTTCCGCCGTTGAAGCCGTAAATGCTTACTAATCTAAAGTTTTGTATTTAAGCTTTTACAAAGTTGTATTTACTAAGCCCTGAAAGCGCGAAAGGTCTTTTGCAAAGAATCACTTTCATCCGCGCAGATGCAGCACTGCTTTTGAAACATCAGCTCTGCTTCCTGAGCTCCCTGCTGCGGAGAGCAGCTCGCTCTTAACGGAAGTCTCGCTGTGTTCAAAGACGCAGCTTATGCAAAACGCGTCTGAAAGCGATCCTTTGCAAAAGCCGTAGACATCAATGCATTACTTAAACTCAGAAAGCGCGAAAGGTCTTTGCGAAGACATTTGGGGAAGCCGGTTCTTGGCGACTGGCAAGCAGCAGACGAAGGAGCAAAAAGGCAAAGCCGGCGGCTTTGGCGCTTTGAGACTGAAATCTGCGCGCAGACAGAGCTTAGAGCCACTGCAGGGGTCCCCAATAGCGGGAGCGCGTCTGAGCAAAAGCCTTGCACGCTTTCTGAGCTTATGCAGCAAATGTATATTCAATGCAATTTGCAAAAGCATTACTACAGAACGCAGAAATATTAAGCGATTTGTTGAAATCCTAATCAGCAAGACCTGTTCTGACACCCTTATACAAAGGTGCATCGGAGCAATTACTACAAAAAGTTTATATTCAAAGGGCTTTGTAGTAAGATTTGAATATTTTTACTACAGAAATGCAAGTTTAAATGAGATGTGTAGTAAAAGGGCAAAAAGACAAGAATTATCTGCCCAAACAAGCCGCAATTCACACTGTTTTACTACAAT
>JAZLHU010000032.1:0-38572 GCA_045616985.1 Anaerovoracaceae bacterium | reverse complement strand
GACTACACCTAATATCAAAAGAAATCCTCGCAAAGCGAGGACTTCTCAGTTGTTTAGATTACTATTTGAATTGAACCGCCGTATGCCGAACGGCACGTACGGTGGTGTGAGAGGGGCTAGAAATTAGCCCCTACTCGATTGAAACGATTTGACGGCTTGAAACGATAGGAAGTATGATTTTTCAATATTGTGCTTGAAATCGCCAACGAAAGTTTTTCCGGCAGACTGCCGGGATAAGGCTTTGCACCCTATGCCTTGCAAGCCGTTGATATACAAAGGGTTTTACGGCATAAAAAACGATACGGTAATCGACACTATTGTATCAATTACCGTATCAGTTATGGTTGCGGAGGCAGGACTTGAACCTACGACCTGGAGGTTATGAGCCTCCCGAGCTACCAACTGCTCCACTCCGCGATATATGGTGCCTAGGACCGGACTTGAACCGGTACGATGTTGCCACCGGGGGATTTTAAGTCCCCTGCGTCTGCCTATTCCGCCACCCAGGCACAAAACCGAAATCCTTGGATACTTTCATATTTTTTCGGCGGGGCCAAAGGCTCCGCCGAAATATTTTGGCTCCGAAGGTCGGACTTGAACCGACGACCTCATGATTAACAGTCACGCGCTGCCACCAGCTGAGCTACTTCGGAATGACCTGATTATTATACAAAAGGCATATATAATTGTCAAGTATTATTGTGAAAATCATGAGGCATGGTATAATACACTGTATGATATGGTGACGAACCTAAAAGGAGTTAATAGAGTATGGATACAAGTTATTTAAAAGAGCATAGAGTTAAGGATCTTCCGGGACTTCCTGTTATCATGGCGCATTTGTTCCCGCAAAGAGCGGATAATGAGGCTTATCTTCTTGAAGATTTTGATATTACGGATCTTTTAAAATACTTGGAAGAGGAAAACGCAAAGCATCCTGACTACAAGATTACGGTATTTCACTGCATAATTTATGCTCTTACAAAGATGGCATACGAAAGGCCAAGGATGAACAGGTTTATAAGGGGTCACAGGTTTTACGAAAGAGAAAAGGTCAGCCTCAGCTTTATTGTAAGAAGAAGATTTGTTGATAAGTCCGAAGAATCCTTAATGGTTCTTGTTCCGGAGATGAATGACTGCCTTTTTGACATTACAAAAAAAATCATCGGAGACGTTAATGAAATCAGAAAGAGCGAAACCTCCACGGGCGGAATTGACAAGACTTTGGATACATTTGCAAAGCTGCCGCATTTATTGCTTATGTTTTTTGTCAGATTCGTAAGGTGGCTCGATTTCTGGGGACTTGTGCCGCTTGGATTCAGGACAGGGGATACAAATTATACAACGTTTCTTTTGAGCAACCTTGGCTCTGTCAAGTGTCCGGCTTGTTATCATCATCTTAATAACTACGGAACAAATTCAATTATGGTCACCATAGGTGAAATACATAAGGAAATGGTTTTGATGGACGACATGACTCAGCAGGTCAGGGATATTGTCAGCATCGGCGTTACAATTGACGAGCGGATCGGTGACGGCTTCTACTTTGCAAAAAGTCTTAAGCTTGTAAGGGAGATGTTCAAAAAAACCGAGATGTTTGAGGAACCGATCAGTGCTTCAAGCGGATTCGGATACGAATAATGAAAGAATTTGAATTGATTGCCAGTTCAACCTTTGGGCTTGAAGCGATTGTAAAAAGAGAAATAGAGGCACTTGGCTATAAGATTACGGACTCAAGAAACGGCAGGCTTACTTACCTTGGCGACCTTCGGGCTATTGTAAGGTCCAACCTCTGGCTCAGGTGTGCCGACAGAGTTTACGTTAAGATGGGCGAATTTAAGGCGCTGACCTTTGAAGAGCTTTTTCAGGCAGCCGGAAAGATTTCCTGGGAGGAATGGCTTCCATTAAACGCTCATTTTATTGTTACGGGGAGCTCGGCATGGTCCAAGCTTCACTCAGTTCCTGCTTGTCAGTCTGTAATTGAGAAAGCAATAGCAAACAGACTATGCAGGGTATATAGCATAAACAGGATGCCTAAGAACGGGCCTGTTTACACAATAAGATTTATGTTTCAGAAGGATGAATGTGTCCTGATGATAGATACTGTCGGTAAAAGCGGTCTTCACGACAGAGGCTACAGAGTAAAATCCGTTCCGGCTCCCATTAAGGAAAATATGGCTGCCGCAATGGTGAGCCTTTCGTTCTTTAAGCCCGGCAGAATGATGGTGGATCCTTTTTGCGGCTCCGGCACAATTGCAATTGAGGCTGCCATGATGGCGAGAAACCAGGCTCCCGGACTTTCAAGAAAGTTCGACTGCACTTATTGGGAAAATATTCCAGAAGAAATCTGGAAGGAGGAAAGGGCTGCTGCATTTAAAGCAATAGACCTTAACGCAGACTTTAAGATAATTGCATCGGATATAGACCCGAGAGCGGTCAGGGCTGCCGGGAGAAATGCCGAAGAGGCCGGAGTTGACGATTGTATCGAATTTAAGCTTATGGATGTAAAAGACCTTAAATCCGAGGGTGAAAGGGGCATGCTGATTTGCAATCCTCCCTACGGCCGGCGCATAGGAGACGATGAAGAAATAGATGCCATCTATGAGAACCTTCGGTACTTCCTTAAAATAAACCCGACATGGTCTTTATTCCTGATCACTCCGGACAAAACCTTTGAGAAGAAAATGGGTCGCGAGGCTGACCGCCGAAGAAAGCTCTATAACGGCGATATTGAAAGCTGCTATTATCAGTACTATGGAGTAAAGTCGGAAAAGAAAACTGAATAAGCCGAGACAAACAGAAAGTGTGCTGCAAGTGAGACCGTCCGCGGTAGCCGGTACTTAGCGATTGGCAAGCAGACGATGAGAAAACCCTGCCTTATAGGCAGGGTTTTTGAATTCGGATGTGAAGACAGAGCTTAGTACCGCTGCGTTAAGCCTCAGCCAGGCGAGAGCCGTGGTCGAGCTGCAGTGCACTTTCTGTTTGGTTTGACCTATTCAGTTAAATCTTTGCTCATGCTACTGAAGAAGCAGTAAGCAGAATACCAATGTGAACAGAGCTACTGTTTCTATGATACCGATTACAATGAAGAAGTTTGCGGTACCTTTTCCTGTTTCGCCGAGTGCATCAGCTGAAGCTGCTGCAACTTTGCCCTGGAAGAATGCGGAAAGACCGATTGCAAGGCCTCCGAATAATCCTGCGAACATTGCAAGCTCTGCGCTTGCTCCGCCTTCAACGGCACTCTTGATGAAGTTCATAAGAAGGAAGCCGTAAATTGTCTGTGTAAGCGGTGCACCGGAGAAGGCTACCATAATAAATGGAGCCGGCTTACCGTTTGCATAGCACTTTTTCCAGGCGCCGACAGATGACTGAGCCGCAAAGCCTGCGCCAAATGCTGATCCAACTGCTGAAAGTCCAAGAGCTGCAGCCATTCCTACAAATTCACTAACTATCATAATGTATCTCCTTTACTTTTTAATCTTATCTAACTTTTTAAATGGATTATATGCTGTTCCGGACCATTCCATTCCGAGCTGTCCGGAGAATTCCAAGAGGTTAAGTCTTACGCCGTGAACTACTACTGAGAGAAGTCCCATAACCAGGTTAAGTACATGACCGATAATCATGATGATGGCTCCGACTATTACCAGCGGACCTGAGAAACCTGCCGCCATGTTGTTGAAGCTCTGTGCTATGGCCAGCGATGCCATACCTACAGCAAAGAGTCTGATGTAGCTCATGATGTTTCCGAAAGCACTGATTGTATTCAGGAAGGTGGTGAAGGCATCACCAAGGCCCGCTTTTAAACCTTCTGCAAAGGTTTTGTCAGGAGCCATTCCGCCAAAGCATACAACCAGCAGGAAGCCGATTATTACTACGATCGCAACGGGGATAAGGTCTATCTGTTCTCCTATTACAAGGAAGAGAACAACGAAGTACAGTGCATCAATTGCGAGCAGCCATCCGAGGTCTGCAACCATGCTTAAATCTTTTGCCTTGACCTTTCGTCTTATGTTCATGATGCAGGCAAGTGTAAGCTGGATGGCGCCGATTATGAAGCAGAACTTCATAATGGCATTTTGCTGAGCTGTTGTTGAAACTCCGAAGTATTCCGGATAGTTTGCAAACGATGGAATTACCAGACTCTTTAAGAAAGGAATCTGCATTGCTCCTTCAAGTCCGAACCATGTTCCCGTAAGAGATCCCCACACTATTGTGCCTATCGACAGTACATACAGCAGCATTACTATATCGCTGAGTTTCTTTCCCTTTATATGAAGTCCGATTGCAGCAAGGAAGAAGATAAGACCATATCCTGCATCTCCTATAATCATTGCAAAGAACAGAGTAAAGAATCCAAGAAACCAGAATGAGATATCATATTCTCTGTATCCGGGAACCGTTCCCAAGATGTCGAATACCGGAATCATAAGTCTTGTGATCTTGCTGTACTTGATTTTAGTTGGTATCTGTTCATCGTCTTCATCAGGATCGTCCAGTGCCCATGCCCAATTTTCTCTGGAAGCAAGTGCCTTGAAATTCTCGGTCTCAGCTTCAGGAATATATCCTGACAGCCAGATAAGGCCGTCTGATCCATCGGTGGTGTTGCTCATAGATGAATATTCTTCATCGTTTTGAGCTTTAAGCATTTGTTCATTAAAGCTTGGAATGTGAACTGCTGCAGCCTTAAGTATTTCTTCACATTCATTCAGTTTTGCATCGCAGTTTGCTATTTCTGCTTCAAGTTCATCAAGTCCCTTAACAGGAAGAACGAATTCGCTTGATTGATACGAAGCGGGAAGCTGACCGAGCACGGCAACTGTTGGCATCTTTTCAATTGGGGAGAGGCTGATGAATTTGTATTCTTCATCTGCTGCAAGAGCCTCCATGGTTTTCTTATCCAGTCTGTAGAAATGAAGATTATAGCCTTGAGCTCTTAAATCTTGGATTTCTGCAGGGGAGAAGCTGCCCCAATTTCTGATTTTGTCTGCGGCAGAAATTGCACTTCCTTTTGCAGAGGCGAGGCTCTTTTTAAGGTCGATTGCTTCTACCGTCTTTTCAAATAATTCTTCGAATTCTGCGTCAGGAAGGGTTTCTTTTGCAAACTCCTTTGGTGCGTAGTCCTTGAGTGTCAGTGCTGTTTTTGAAAGAGAGCTGAATCTGTCCAGGCAAGCTTTGTCTGCCGACCTTTTCTCTGCAAAGTGCACAACGCCAAGGTCTCTTAATTGGTCAAGAAGTTCTTTCTTTCTGGAAGCTTCGCTGACAATATGAAGAACTTTCATTTTTTCTATCATGTGTCTGCCCCCTTCAGTTTCTTCTTTGCAATCTTTCCGCGAACAACAGCGGATGTCTGCTGGTCGCCGAGATAAATTCCTATAACGCGAATGTTTTCTTTGGTCTCAGGTATTTTAACCTTTTCAAAAAGGTTAACTCTCTGAGCAGTTGAACGTAGTTCTTTTTCAAGTAGGTTTACTTGCTTTCTCAATGTGTTTGAGATTGCATCCAGCCTTGCGATTTCTCTGAGCTTTATTACAGCTGTATCGACCCAGAGCGGGTAATCTGCAACGTCATATTCAATATCTTTGAATGTGAGTTCTCTGAACACCGGTATGTTTACACCGGCAATGTTATCGGTGTCGCAAACTACTTTATCCGCTACAACCAGATGCGAGAGCTGCATCTGTTCTTCAAAGAGTCTGTTTTCTGCAAAAACTGCAACCCAGTCGTCCAAATCTCCTATCATGTTGATTCTTGATTTTTCGGTCATTTCCAGTTCTTCTTCAACCTGGGTAATAACTGATTGAAGCTGTTGCTTTTTAAGCTGGAGTGTCGGAAGATAGCGTTCAAACTGCTTAAGGTTATCTTTTTGAACCTTTAATTCATTTTTCGTAAGTTTGACAGCCATATTTGCACCTTCCCCTAATTCTTCTTAGGCCATCTTTCGCTCAGGAGGTTTGACTTAAGACCTGTTTCGTTAGGCTCGAAGCATTCTGCGAGGATTTCCCAACCAAGGTCCAGAGCCTCTTCAAGAGGAATGTTTACACTAAGATCCATCAGCTTGGATTCAAATAATTCACCGTATTTAAGAAGCTTTTCGTCCCACTCTGTCATGAGGAAGCCCATTGATTTTTTCTCAAGACTTTCTTTGTATGAACTGTAGAGTCTGATCATACCGTCCATAAGTCCGCGGTGGTCGCTTCTTGTGCTGTCGTTTACATTTTGTTTAAGACGGGACAGGGAACCGAACGGTTCGATGTGGCCGCTCTTTAAGTAGTACTGGCCTTCTGTAATATAGCCTGTGTTATCCGGAACAGGGTGGGTAACATCATCACCCGGCATTGTTGTAACACCAAGAATGGTTATGGAGCCTGAACCTTCGAATGCTACAGCCTTTTCGTATCTGGATGCGAGGCAGCTGTAGAGATCTCCCGGATAACCGCGGTTTGATGGTACCTGTTCCATGGTAATGGCCATTTCTTTTTGCGCATCTGCAAAGTTGGTCATGTCGGTAAGAAGTACAAGTACTTTCTTCCCTTCAAGTGCAAACTGCTCTGCAACGGCCAGGGACATGTCCGGAACAAGTGTACATTCTACTATCGGGTCTGATGCTGTATGAACAAACATTACGGTACGGCTCATAGCTCCGCCTTTTTCAAGCGTGTCCTTGAATGTAAGGTAGTCGTCGTACTTAAGACCCATGCCTCCTAAGATGATTACGTCAACCTCTGCCTGCATTGCTATACGGGAGAGAAGCTGGTTGTAAGGTTCTCCTGATACGGAGAAAATAGGAAGCTTCTGGCTTTCAACAAGTGTGTTGAAAACGTCTATCATCGGAATACCAGTACGAATCATTGTCTTCGGAACGATTCTTTTTGCCGGGTTAACGGAAGGTCCTCCGATTGGAATCATATTTTCGGTGAGGGCAGGGCCGTTGTCACGAGGAACGCCTGAACCTGTGAAAATGCGTCCGAGTAAGTGATCTGAGAAGGATACCATCATCGGGCGTCCGAGGAATTTTACCGTGTCTGTTGTGCTGACACCCTGTGCTCCTGCAAATACCTGAAGAGCAACTGTATCCTTATCAAGTTTAATAACTGTTGCGTAGCTGCTGCCTACAAGTGCAAGGTCGCCGTTTCTTACGCCTTCAGCTTTTACGGTAACAACGTTGCCGACTATTGTTTCAATTTTTGTATAAACTTTCTGCATAACGGCCTCCTTTATTCAGCTGCCTGGTTCTTGTAGAAGTTGACCAAGCGCTGCTGCTGTGCCTTGAATTCATCTGAACCGAATTCTGTGTTATGCCAGTCAAGGTACTCTTGCCTGAGCTGATTGAAGAATCCGCGGATCTCTCTCTTCTCTGTGATGTTATAATTTGATTTCAGAATATCGTACAAAACATTGAAGATGTATTGCTGTCTTTCAGGTGAGCAGGCTGCATCGACAGGATCGAATGAGTTTTGCTGAAGATATACAGCATCCAGAAGTTCGCCTTTTTGATAGGTAATGTAGTCTTCTGAAGAGGTTCCTTCTTCGCCGATAACCTTCATCATCTGGTTGATTTCGGTACTCTTTTTAAGAATGTCTCTTGCAAATTCAACTCTTTCCATATCTACAACGCCTGTGTATTTTGACCAGGAGTCGATCGGGTGAATTGCAGGATACTTACGGGCATCGGAACGTTCTCTTGAAAGTCCGTGGAAGGCTCCTACTACCTTTAAGGTTGCCTGTGTTACAGGTTCTTCAAAGTTTCCGCCGGCAGGTGATACTGTTCCGCCGATTGTTACAGAAGCGATCTTGCCGCTTTTAAGTCTTACTTTTCCTGCTCTTTCATAGAACGAAGCAATTACCGATTCAAGGTAAGCAGGGAAAGCTTCGTCACCGGGAATTTCTTCAAGGCGTCCGCTCATTTCTCTCATTGCCTGTGCCCATCTTGAGGTGGAGTCTGCAAGAAGAAGTACGTCCAATCCCATCTGGCGATAATATTCTGCCATTGTTACCGCTGTGTATACAGAAGCTTCACGAGCAGCTACAGGCATTGACGATGTGTTGCAAATAATGATTGTTCTTTCCATGAGGGAGCGACCTGTTTTCGGGTCTTCCAATTCAGGGAATTCTTTAAGTACTTCTACAACTTCGCCTGCACGTTCGCCGCATGCTGCAACGATTACAATATCTACGGCAGAGTTTTTGGCTTCCATGTGCTGAAGTACGGTTTTCCCTGCGCCGAAAGGTCCCGGAACGCAGAATGTTCCGCCTTTTGCAACAGGAAGGAAGGTGTCGATACAGCGCAGCTGTGTAATAAGTGTTTCGTCCGGACGAAGTCTTTCTTCATAACACTTTACAGCTTCTTTTACAGGCTGTGTGAATACCATGCTGAGTTCTTTTTCAACGCCGTTTTCGTTTACGATTACGGCTACGGTATCTCTTACATTATATGTTCCTTTTTCTTTGATTGACTTTACGGTCCAGCCTTCGTCCTTGGTGCCGAACGGTACCATGATGAGGTGAGTGAAAAGTCCTTCCGGTACGCTTCCTAATGCGTCGCCTGCTTCAACCTTATCTCCGACCTTTGCGATTGGAGTGAATTCCCAATCCTTGTTTGGAATAGGATCGAGATATACTCCGCGCTGGAGGAAGAAGCCGCACTGCGCTGCAAGTTCGGGAAGAGGATTTTGGAGTCCGTCGAAAACCTGTGTTAAAAGTCCGGGTCCAAGTTCAACGCTCATCAGTTCTCCTGTAAATTCTACAGAATCTCCGACCTTAACGCCGTTGGTCATTTCATAGATCTGCATGCTTGCGGTTTCACCGTTTACACGAATTACCTCGCCCTTAAGACGGGTGTCTCCGCAGAGTATGTAGCCTACTTCGTTTTTCTTTATGGAGCCGTTAAACCCTACTGTTACCAGGTTTCCGTTTACTCCGGTTACATATCCAGTTATTTTATCCATAAATAATTCTCCAATAAACCAATGCAGATTACATGCTTAGAATTTGATTCTTTACGCCATTGAACAGTGCCCTGAATTCTCTGCTGCCGTCTTCTTGTTTAAATACAGTCTGTCTTTCAAGAAGTTTGAGCTTGATTGCATAACCGAAGAGGTAATAGTCGTCAAAGCTATGCAGACCCATCATTGCATCTATTTTCCTGAATTCAAGATCCAATAGTATCTGTTCTGATATCAGCGGGTTTTTGGCAGTCAATGCAGCCGCAACTGTGTTTGCAATCTCTGATTCTCTGTTGTCAGGAGGAGCGGCAGGCTTTCCGAGTTTTATTTTTCTCTGGAAAGCTGCCTCATCCATGAGTATGCTGCGGAAATGTGACCATTCCTTAAGCATCGGATGCCCGTTTTCAGTGGATTCGAGCTTGCATAATGATCGGTATGTGGCTGCACTGACATTGGGCTTGCATTGCTCTAAAAAGTCTTCGAAACTCATCGGGATGGTTCCGTCGGTTTTGAGCATCGGCAAACTCGAAATCAGATAATAATACGAAGCCATTTATACCTCCTTACAGGCGGATTTCACGGAAGAAAGGCATCAGCATTCCGGTGATTTCTTCGTCTGAACAGTCGAAGTATCCGGACCCGTCTTTTGCTGCAAGTTTAAACCCGCCTTTAGCACTCTTTGATAAGCGTATCTCCAGACCGTTTTTGATCTCGTCGGCAAGCTCTGCTTTGAGTCCGTCGGAAACAGCGGCCAGCTCTGCAGCGTAGGATGATACATCTTCTCCGTTTACTGCGGCGAGTATAAGTTTTGCTAAAAGCTTATCATCAAGAGCTTTGCTGACGTCTGCGGAAAGAAGTTTTTCAAATTCTGCCTGAAGCTGTGCTTTAAAGGCAAGTACGGCATCGCGCTTTGCCTGCTCTGCACTGATCCTGGCACTGTCTTCGAAAATCCTGATTTCCTTCTCTGAAGCCTCCTTGATTTTTTGGGCTTCAGCTTTCGCATTTGCGATAATTGATTCCGCTTGTTTTCTGGCATCGGAAATGATAATTTCTGCTTCTTTGCTGGCAGTATCAATCCCATCCTTTTTGATGGCGGAAACCAAATCGTTGATTTGAAGTTCCATGACAATCTCCTTATAAAAATTCAGAAATATAAATTATTTATCTACACTATTATATCTTGTGCATGTGCACTCAACAACAAAATAAGGTGTTTGTTATTTAATAAACGTGGCAGAAAGGCTAATAATGTTAATATTTTAACATAATTTAAGGCTCTTACAAGCCTTTTTGAGGGTATAAATCCCCTAATAGGGGATGGGTTTATTGTAGGATTCTACAATGTTTTTTGATTAACAAAGTCGTAGAATATATACGGTAGTTAATGCTTAGTTATATTAATATAGGAGATAGCCAATGGAAAATTGGGACAATCTAATCACAGTCGAACAAATGGAGGAGGCTACAAATTCGCTCCTCGAGACTGCAGCAAAGCTCAATGCCGATACGTGGCAGCAGAGAGTTAAGAATCAGACTCCTCACTGCAAATTCGGTGAAGAAGGTACCTGCTGCCGTATTTGTTCAATGGGACCTTGCAGAATTACTCCAAAGTCTCCGCGCGGAATTTGCGGCTGCGACGTAAACGGAATTGTTGCAAGAAACTATCTGCGTTTCACAGCAGGTGGCTCCGCTGCACACTCCGACCACGGTCGCGGAATCTGTCACACTCTTTATCAGGCAAAAGAGGGTGGAGCTTATCAGGTAAAGGATCCCGAAAAGCTTAAGCGAATTGCTGAGGAATGGGATATTGAAACAGAAGGAAAAGATATCTACGACCTTGCGCACGAGGTTGCAGAAGCAGCTCTTATGGAATACGGCAAGCCATTCGGGACCCAGAGATGGATTAAACGCGCCCCGCAGCACACTCAGGAGCTTTGGGCCAAGGCAGGAATCGAGCCGAGAGCAATCGACAGAGAAATTTCTACAGATATGCACATGACACACATGGGCTGCTCTTCACTCCCGGAGGCTCTTATTCATCAATCATTAAGATCGGGACTTGCTGACGGCTGGGGCGGATCAATGTGCGGTACCGAAATGTCCGACGTGCTTTTCGGGACACCAAAGCCGGTTGACACGGAAGCTAATATCGGAGTTATGGAAGCCGAAAACGTAAACATCGTTGTTCACGGTCACGATCCATCACTTTCCGAAATGGTTGTATTTTACGCAAACGATCCTGAAATGATTGCTTACGCTAAGGAAATGGGTGCTAAGGGGATCACGGTATCAGGTGTTTGCTGCACGGGTAATGAAGTTGCAATGAGACTCGGAATCCCTATGGCAGGTAACTTCCTCCAGCAGGAAAACGTTGTGCTGACAGGTGCCTGCGAAGCTATCGTAGTTGACGTACAGTGTATTTTCCCCGCACTCGGACCTCTTTCCAAGTGCTTCCATACAAAGTTCATCACTACATCTCAGATTGCAAGGATGCCGGACTCGGAGTTCATAGAATTTTCCGAAAAAACGGCTGCTGAAAATGCAAAGGCTATCGTAAAGCTTGCAATTGAAAACTTTAAGAACAGAAAGCCGGAACTTGTTAACATTCCGCAGCTTAAAACTAAGGCAAGAGTAGGTTATTCGGTAGAAGCTATCAAAAAGGAGCTTGACGGTGTTTGCAATTCTCATATTGATGAATACGGCACGATGAAGCCTCTTATCGATTGTGTAAAGTCCGGCGTACTCCGCGGTGCCGTAGCTATGGTTGGCTGCAACAATCCGAAGGTAAGACCCGACACGGCTCACATCGGTCTTATGAAGAAGCTTCTTGAAAACGATATCATTCTTGTTCTTTCAGGCTGCTCCGCGCAGGCTGCTGCTAAGGCGGGACTTATGGACCTTGAGGCAAAGAAATATTGCGGCGAAGGTTTAAGAAGAGTCTGCGACCTTGTTGGGATCCCTCCTGTACTGCACATGGGTTCCTGCGTAGATATTTCAAGAATGATGATCCTTGCTTCTGATATTGCAAAGGATTGGGGAATTAATATTTCCCAGATTCCTCTTGTAGGATGCGCACCTGAATGGATGTCTGAAAAGGCTGTGTCCATCGGTAACTATGTAGTTGCCACAGGTATTGATACATACCTGGGTGTTGATCCTTACACAAAGGGTTCTACGGAAGTTGTAGACATTCTTCAGGGTGAAGACGGTTACTGCCAGAAGAACTTTGAAGCTCACTTTATTGTAGATACAGACATTGATTCACTTGGCGATAAGATGATTGCAGAAATCGAAGCTAAGAGAAAGGCTCTGGGAATTTAGGAATTATGAAAATAGCCGTAACAGGCAAGGGCGGAGTAGGAAAAACGACCTTATCCTCCACGCTGGCAAGGCTCTATGCCGCAGAGAGCAAAAGAGTTCTTGCAGCCGATGTCGATCCTGATGCAAACCTCGGGTTGGCGCTGGGGCTTTCAGAGGAAGAGGTAAATGCAATAGTTCCTATCTCCAAAATGCGCGATCTTGTAGAGGAGCGCACCGGAGCCAACTATGCAAATAAGTTTTTCAAATTAAATCCGCAGGTTTCAGATATTCCCGACAAGTTCTCAAAGGATATCAACGGCGTTAAGCTTTTGGTTATGGGAACTGTCGAAACCGGAGGCGGCGGCTGTGTGTGTCCTGAGCATGTAATGCTCAAATCCATTATCCAGTCCCTCGTTTTGCAAAGAGACGATGTGGTAATCATGGATATGGAAGCAGGACTTGAACATCTCGGAAGAGGCACGGCAAGCTGCATGGACCAGTTCATCGTGGTAATTGAACCGGGGGCAAGAAGTATCCAGACTTATGAAAAGGTCAAACAGCTTGCAAAAGACCTCGGCGTTACGAATGTGAACGTGGTTGCAAATAAAGTCAGGGATGCCGAAGATGAAGCTTTCATCAGAAGCAGAATCCCCGAAGAAAATATTTTAGGTTTTATTCACTACAATCCGGAGGTCATAGATGCGGACAGAAGGGGGATTTCCCCCTACGATGTCAGCCCCTCGGCTGTAGAAGAGATCAGGGCAATCAAGACCCGCATTGATCAGAAGGAAAAATAAAGGAGATAAATAATGGTAGGACTGTTTGACAGAGTATTTAAAGGATCAGACGAGATGTTCGCCAGGGCTGAAGAATCGGTTAATAAGGCTGTTTCGGATCTTGGCTTGGATGCTCCGATGACTCTTCCTGATACGGCATATTATCTTGCTTGTATCTATTGCTACCTTGGAATCAAAGTTCAGACTCTGGGAGATCTTAAGAATGCGCTCCCTGCAGTTAAGGCTATGATGACAAGAAATTATAAGACAAAAGACATCTTCACAAGCGGTGTCGGTACAGCTATTTCCGCTGAAATCATTGAAGCCTGCAAATATGCTTACACACAGACCCCCTATGAAGGAACAAAATATCACGGACATTTCTCTGATGCAGAAGTAAGAACGCTTGGTGTTCCGCTTGTAACAAGAGATATTCCGGGTTTTACGGTAATGATCGGACCGGCTCCATCCAAGGAAGAAGCTGTTGAGATGGTTAAGGGTTATCAGTCAAGAGGTATCTTTGTATTCCTCATCGGCGGAATTATCGACCAGCTTGAAGAGGCAGGCGTACAGATGAGCTATGATCTTCGTCTTGTACCTGTCGGACCTGACATCTGGGCTGTCGGACACATCATTTCACTGGTAGTCAGAGCTGCAAGGATCTTCGGCAACGTAGAATTCGGCGATTACGAAGGATTCAACGACTATACGTTCCACAGAATCTTTGCATTTGTCAATGCATACGCACCTGTTCCCGATATTACCGTTGCTTGCGGTGCCGGCGCAATCCAGATGGGATTCCCTGTAATTACTGACGATACAAATGACATGTGGGCGGTTCCGAAGTCACTTGTAATTCAGACAAATACAAAGGATTGGATCGAAACTTCACTTGAAGCAAGAGATATCAAGATCAAGATTACAAAGATCGATATTCCTGTTCCATACGGCAACCCGTTCGACGGCGAAATCATCAGAAAGGCCGACATGCAGCTTGAAGCAGACGGTTCAAGGGTCGACTGCTGCGAATTCTGCAAAACCGTTGAGCTTTCGGAAATCACAGATCATGCTATTATCCTTGACGGACCTGACTTTGACGAGGTTCCTCTCGGAGGAAAGATCAATCTTACGTTTACAGCCGAAGTTAACGGTAAGAACTGGCAGACAGACTTTGAGCCTGTTGTAGAAAGAAAGTTCCACCACTTCATCAACTGCGCCGAAGGTGTTATGCACACAGGTCAGAGAGATATGATCAGACTCAGACTTTCAAAGGGTGCATATGAAGCAGGCTTCAGAGCAAAGCATATCGGAGAGATCCTTTATGCAAAGATCATGGAAGAATATGATGCCGTTGTTGATAAGTGCCAGATCCGTATCTGCACAACAGCAGAGGGCTCCAAGGCCGTAAGAGATGAAGCTAACGTTACATTTGCAAAGCGTGACGAAAGACTTAAGTCCGTAACAGACGAATCCGTAGAGAACTTCTTTACATGCATTCTCTGCCAGGCATTCTCACCAAGCCACGTTTGCATCGTTACTCCGGAAAGACTTGGTCTTTGCGGTGCAGTTTCCTGGTTCGATGCAAAGGCTACGCATCAGCTTGATCCTAACGGACCATGTCAGATCGTTACAAAGACCAATTGCGTAGACGAAAGACTCGGTAAGTACACAGATGTTGATGAGGCTGTTAACAAGTATTCTCATGGTGCGCTTGAGCATGTTACACTATATTCCATTATGGAAGATCCGATGACATCCTGCGGATGCTTTGAATGCATTTGCGGTATTGAGCCTATGTCCAACGGCGTTGTTATTACAAACCGTGAACACGCAGGCATGACACCGCTTGGTATGACATTCTCCGAAATGGCGTCCATGACAGGCGGCGGTGTTCAGACTCCGGGCTTTATGGGTCACGGAAAACAGTTCATCGCATCCAAGAAGTTTATTGCTGCTGAAGGCGGTATGGGAAGAATCGTATGGCTGCCGAAGGATCTTAAGGAGCAGCTCAGAGACAGGATCAACGCTACAGCCAAGGAGCTTTACGGAATTGATAACTTTGCCGACATGATTGCCGATGAAACAATCTGTACAGACGTTGAAGCTCTGATGGAGCACTTAACTGCCGTTAACCATCCTGTTCTTGGTATGGAACCTATGATGTAATTGTAATTTAACCTCTGCATTTACTTGCAGAGGTTAAATTATTTGTGATAAAATATGTATAACCAATTCAATAGGTACGATTTTTTTTAAGGAGGAAAATATGCTTACAAAGAAACAAAACTTTCTGGAAACCATTCACGGCGGAAAGCCTGAAAGATTCGTTAACCAGTACGAATATCTTTCGATCCTTGTTGGTTCTCCATTCGGAAAGAGAAATCCAAACCCGCAGTACGGCGAACATAACGTTGTAAATGCATGGGGTGTAACAAAGTCCTTCCCGGAAGGAACACCCGGAGCATTCCCTGTCCATACACCTGACAAGATCGTTGTTAAGGATATAGAACATTGGAAAGATTACGTAAAGGTTCCGAGAGTCGTTTATGACGCTGAGGAATGGGAACCGTTCATCGCAATGGCTGAGAAGGTTGACAGAAACGAACAGTATGTTGCTCCTTTCTTTGCTCCCGGCGTATTTGAACAGTGCCACTATCTTTGTGAGATCCAGAATACACTTATGTATTTCTACACAAATCCTGATGAAATGCACGAGCTTATCGACTGCATCACACAGTTCGAGCTTGACTATGCTGCTGAGCTTTGCAAGTATATAAAGCCTGATGCACTCTTCCATCATGATGACTGGGGCAGCCAGATTTCTACATTTATTTCACCTGAAATGTGGAGAGAATTCTATAAGCCGGCATATGAAAAGATTTACGGATACTATAAGGCTCACGGTGTTGAAATTATTGTTCACCACTCCGACTCATATGCTGCAACACTTGTTCCGGATATGATCGATGTTGGTATCGATGTATGGCAGGGTGTTATGAACAGCAACAATATCCCTGAACTTATCAAGCAGTACGGCGGCAAGATTACATTTATGGGCGGAATCGACTCTGCAGACGTTGACCATCCTAACTGGACGCGCGAAGAGGTTAAGAATGCAGTAAGAAAAGCCTGCGACGAATGCGGTAAGCTCTACTTTATTCCAAATGCTTCTCAGGGTCTTCCGACATCCACATACCCGGGTGTATACGATGCTCTTACAGAAGAAATCGAAGCATACTCCAAGGAAGTATTCAAGTAATCAATTGAATATAACGAAAGCCCGCTTCATTAAGAAGCGGGCTTTCGTTTACGTAATAATTATTCTTGTTTTTGCTCTTCGGAGGGAGCTTCTTCTGCTTCGGCGGGAATTGCTTCTTCAGACGGCGCCTCCAGCTCTTCCTTCTTCCTCAAATACGGGTTATTGAGAGTTACCGGAAGTCCGCCATCGTAGAGTACAAAGCCTGTAAAGAGTATTTCGCCTTTGCCCGGGACCATAACGCTCCCGTCGTATACGTAGAAGTCTTTATCTCTTTGGCGTGCGGTCATTTTCTGGAGTGCCCAGGAGCTGTACCATGCCTTAACGCAGTCGTTTATAGCCGTTCCGCCTTCGCCGCAGTTGGACCATACCAATTGATACGGATAATCTCTTTCTACAACTCTTTCATATCTTAAGTTGAATATGGTGTTCGGCTTATTAAGACCTTCTATCGTTTTTTGTTCCATATCCAAAACAACATCAGGATATTCGTCTCCGTTCAATTCTTCGGTAACGACCATCAGTCTCATTCCGTAATTGCGGTAGGATTCAGTCCATTCTTCCTTATCCTCCCAGTGCTCTGTTTTTACCTGGTGGATGACCGGCATCGGGTGAACCTTAGCCTTGACCCTGTAGTAGTACATAAGGAACACTTGTGCTAAGGCTCTTAAGAATGCATAGGCTGCAATAATTACGAGTATGGCCAAAACGGTGCTGTGGTAGCGTTTATACGACAGAAAAGCCAGAAATATTGATATGCCTGTGTTAATAAAGGTTAATAAAGTCTGCATAAAGTTCCTCCGTTAAAATGCGTAACTAATATTTTATCAATCAATCCATAAAAATGCAATAATACTATAGAAATATTCCTGTAATAATTCTGTAATCTTATTTGACTTTAAGAGTTATGAATGGTAAAATTATCGCGTATATTTGTTTGATTTTTAACATCCCGTTAAGAGTCAGATGAGTTATTTCAATCGAGGCCTCGATTGAATTGCAATTTTTTTCTTTTTTTATTTAGGAGGTTGAAAAATGGAAAAGAAACCTTTATCCAGCCAACTTAAGTTCTGGTTCGGTATTGGTGACTTCGGATTTAACCTTATGACAAACGTTGAAACATTCTATTGGAATGCTTTCTTAACAAACGTTGCAGGTTTCTCCGTTGCTCTTACCGGTACAGTTTCCACAATTGCAACCACAGTAGACGCTTGTCTTTCTTGGGTCTATGGTGGACTGCTCAACACACTTAAGCCAGGCAAGTACGGCAGATACAGAACATGGTTCATCAAGATCAACTGGATCGTTCCATTCCTGTATGTATTCCAGTTTGTAAGAGTAAGCGAAAACGAAACACTTTCAGCTGTAGTATGCTGCATCGCTGCTATCGTTTCCCACGTTGTTTGGAACATGTCTTACTGCACAAACCTTGCAATGATCGCTGTAGCATCCCAGGGTGATCCGCAGAACAGATCAATCCTTGCTTCTTCAAGAGCTACATGGAATAACCTCGCAGGTGCAGCTTATTCCTACATCATGACAGGACTTACAGCAATCCTTCCATCCGTAATCAAGGATAACGGCTACACATATGGTGCGGCTGCATTCCTCTTTGCCTGCGTTATGGTTATCGGTATGTTCGTACACTTCAAGATTACTGATGGTTACGAAGAAATCGAAGATCCTAACAACCCGAAGACATTTGAAAAGACAGCAACACCGGCTGATATGTTCAAGGGACTCGCACAGAACCCGCACCTTATCATGCTCATCATTGCTGACCTTGCAAAGTGGATCTGCAAGTTCCTCGTAGGTTCTGCAGCAGTTTACTACTACACATATGCAATGGGTACAGGTCTCCAGGCCAACTACATTCTCTTCTCAAACATCTTCTGCATCATTATGGCTTACTGCACAAGATTCTTCTCCAAGAAGCTTGGTAACAAGAAGACATTTGTACTTTCACTGATTTGGATGATCGTATGCTACGGTCTTGCTTACTTCATGTTTGCAAATGCAACAGCCGTATTCGTACTCACGATCCTCGCAATGGGCGGCTACGGAATCGGCTATGCTATGACACCTGCTCTTTATGCTGACGCATCTGTTTACTCCAAGTGGAAGAGTGGTAAGGACTCCACAGGATTCATTACCGGACTTCAGAATCTTCCGCTTAAGGGTGCTGTAATGCTCAAGTCAATCCTTCTTAACCTTGCTCTTGGATTCGCAGCTTACGACTCCTACAAGGGTGGAATCAATGAAGCACTTGGCAACGGAACGATCGCAGAATTCGCAAAGACACTCCCGGCTGAACTTAAGCAGGGTATCTGCGGCGCATTCTGCCTCTTCCCGGCTATCTTCTGCGTAGTAGGTCTTGTATGCTTCGTATTCGGATACAAGCTTGACGACAAGAAGATTGTTGAAATGCAGGCTGAAATCGACGCAAGATAATTTTTATCAGAACTCGATAATAAAAAACCGGAGTGAAAACTCCGGTTTTTTAATCATTTTTTTTAGGAAAAACCTCGTAAGCCAGAAGAAGCCTGAATCTTACATCTGCGTCATCCAGATTTAAATTGACCTGTTCGCAGATTCTTCCGATACGGTAGATTACATTATTTCTGTGCATGTGCATGGTTTGGGCTGTTTCGGTTGCCTTTCTGTCGAATTTAAGATATTCCCGAAGAAGTTCAAAGTTGTTGGTTCCATGCTTTTCATCGTATTCGCTTATTGTCCTCAGGGCATTGCTTGCGATCGTGCTTTGCGCGAGCATTGCGTTTTGAGGATCTGAGGTTAAGAGGAACTTCGGATAGCAATCATTAAAGAGCGCTGCCATATCCGTTTTGCTGCAGGAGAGAGCAACCTTTGCCTGTTCGTTTGCGATTTTTATATCTGTTAAAACATTGAATTCATCGCTGATCCCGCAGCGTGCATGGTATCGTTTTAATATTGCATCTATTGATTCTCTGATTTCGGGGAATTTATCCTTGTTTCTTGGCGGTTGGACGAGCAGTGCCATAAGGCTTTGCTTGTAGAGCGTAACCTTTGCTTCCGGAATGTACGACATGATCTCACGTTCTATTCGCTGGAGCATAATGTTGCTTGCATCTTCTGTGGCTATCCGGAAAAACCGGAAGTTTGAAATAAAGGGAAGCCCCGAATTTCTTGCTCTGTTTCTTGCAGCTTCTTCGGAAAGGTTATTCGGACCTGTAAGTGAAATCAAAAGACTGTCGTGAATGTGCGGCATCTGGTTGTTATCAAGCCACTGTCTTTCGAAACATACCATCAGATGGTCTACCAAAAGCTTAAAGAGATCTTTTAAACCTTTTGTAGGCTTTTTGTTGTTGCAAATCATAACGATATGCGAGAAGTAATTATTATAATAGTGGACAACCTTGCAGATGATAGGATAGATGCACAGATTTTTTGCATTACTTTCGTAAATATCTACGGCATCGCGCCAGAATTCCGGCATTTTCAGCTTGTTGAATTTATCAATAGCCTCCTGATCGTGATACCCGTTGCTTACAAGTCTGCTTGTAAGAGGATCGTCGCATTCAAGTCCGTCTGTATATGCAACCAGAGCAAATGAAGAATCCGAAATGGTGATGTAATTGCCGATAACGGTTTCGGAAAGGGCCAGAAGGTCCTGAATCGAACGCTTTTTTATTAAATATTCGTCCATATTGGAGCACCATGTGAAAATGGTTGAAAAAATGGACTGAATATATGCAAAAAAGTCGATCACGTCACCGTCGAAGTCAACAAGGATAATATTCTTCAGATTGAGCTTTTCCGGGACTTTTTGGTCGGATTTTTTTACTACAATATAGCAAATAGAAGTATCTCTGCCTTGTTTATCGGATATTTCCGAAAGAGTGCAAACGTAGATCTGATCTCCGTACAGTCCCTGAATGTTTTTGGAACCTATCCCAACTCCCGAGAAGGCTTTTTCTTTATCTGTTATGTGATTTTGAGGCTTGTATTTCTCTATGGCATCCGTAAGGATATTGATACTCAGCCGCATGTCAGACCTCCTTTTGCTTCCGAAAATTTCTTATCAGTATTTTTTCATAAAACAGTTTAAATGTCAATATTATTTTGTAGAAAATCACAAAGAGAGAACCCCTTTATTTTTCAAGCGTTTTGGTCTTTTGTTGACGGGAAAAAGATAAAATTTTATCAATTTTGACCATGTGAAAAAACAAAAAAATTGTAGTATTCAACAATGCTTGTGAGCAAGGATTTTTCTATAATATAAGCGTACACGTATGGAAACAGGTTTTCTATTTGAAGTGTTTTGATTTCTGAAAGGAGAAACAAAATGATCGCAAACGTAAAAGAAACAGTATCTGCCGGTAAACTTAAGCAGATTGAAGCAGTTGTTCAGGAAGCTCTTAACGGTGGTGCAACACCTGATGAAGTTCTTGATTCCATGTCCGTTGCTATGGACGAGGTTGGCGAAAAGTTCCAGAAGAACGAAATCTACGTTCCGGAAATGCTTATCGCAGCTAAGACAATGCAGCGTGGTGTCGGTGTTCTTAAGCCGCTCATGGCCGGCGATGCAGCAGGAAAGTACGGCAAGTTCATTATCGGAACAGTTGCAGGAGACCTCCACGACATCGGCAAGAATCTCGTTGCCATCATGGTAGAAGCAGCCGGATTCGAGGTTATCGACCTTGGTATTGATGTTCCTGCAGAAAAGTTTGTAGAAACGATCAAGGCTAACCCTGACTGCAAGGTAGTCGGCGTTTCCGCACTTCTTACAACAACAATGGAAGCTATGAGAAACACAGTAAAGGCTATCATTGATGCCGGACTTAAGAGCCAGGTTAAGATCATGGTTGGCGGAGCTCCGATCACACAGGCATTCGCTGATGAAATCGGTGCAGATGCTTATACGACAGATGCAGCTTCCGCTGCAGCTAAGGCAAGAGAGCTTGCATAGTCAGTATTAACAGGGGTGAGGCAATTATCATGCCTCACCCTTTTAATGTTTTGGGAGGCCGGAAATTATGCATTTTCATGATGGTCTTTCTCACGATCACGGAGACGGACATACTCATACACACGGACAGGTGACGGCATTCGACAGCATTGAACAGGCTGCTGCCCTTATCTCCTACATGCTGGATCACAACAGGCATCATGCCGAAGAGCTTCACGAGCTTTCTCATAAGCTTGAGGCAAGCGGAAAAAAAGAATGTGCAAAGCTTATTGATGCGGCTTTGGAAAAGTATCATGCGGGAAATGATGACCTTGCAGGGGCTCTCGCAGGTTTAAAGGAAGGCAAATAGAATGTGTCTTTCCACAGTGTACGCAATTGTTGACGGAAAAGAAAATAAGGTTTGCGAATATGTCTGCAATGTCAGGATAGACGGAACGGATATTACGCTTACCGACGTAATGGGCTCGGAAACAAAAGTTAAGGGAACGCTTAAGTCCTGCGACTTTGTAAAGAATCAGATCGTTATTCAGGGAGCATAAATGCGTTACGAAATGATACGCGAAATATTCAATAAATGCTCCGGCAATCAGATGCGGGATGTTTTTGTGAGCCTGGTCGAAACCGAAGACCCCGAGGCATATATAAAAAATATGCTTGCAGGGGATTTTGAGGTTTTTGAAAAGACGGAAACGAAAGACGGCGTTGTTTTCGATGTAGTTATGTCGGGACTCAGACAGCGTTTTTCATTCAGTGAGGATCAGAAATAAATGGCGGTTAAGATAGCGGTCGCGGGAAAAGGCGGCACAGGTAAAACTACATTTTGCGGAATGCTTATCGACTGGATGGGCAAGAACGGAATGGATCCGATCCTGGCAGTTGATGCAGATGCAAATTCAAATCTTAACGAGGTGCTGGGAGTTGAGGTTGAAACCACTCTCGGCGATTTAAGAGAATTGGTTGCAGGTGCTGATCTTGCTTTGGAAAGCCCGATCCCGGCTGGAATGAGCAAGCAGGATTTCATGGATATGAAATTTCAAAACGCACTTATCGAAGAAGATGATTTCGATCTCATGGTTATGGGAAGAACGCAGGGCAAGGGGTGCTACTGCTTTGTAAACGATCTTCTTCAAAGAGAGCTTCTTAAGCTTGAAAAGAACTACAAGTACATGGTGGTTGATAATGAAGCCGGCATGGAGCATATCAGCAGAGGGATTCTTCCTTCGGTTGATTACATAGTACTTGTTTCCGACAGCTCAAGAAGAGGTATTCAGGCTGTAGCCAGAATTGCCGAGCTTGTAAAGGAAGTCGGAATGAATCCGAGGCGTATTGCGCTTGTTGTCAACAGAGCTCCGGGCGGAGTTATCAACGAAGGCATAGTTGAGGAAATCAATAAATACGCTCTCGACCTTATCGGTGTTATACCTCAGGACGAGATGGTATATGAATACGATTGCAGCGGCAAAGCAACTTGCAGTCTGCCGGAAGATTCCGGTGCAAGAAAAGCCGTTAATGAAATAGCTCAAAAATTATTTAAGTAATATTTTTTAAGGGAGGACAATGTTATGGCGTTTAAACGTATGCCACAGACCTTTTCTGCAAAAATTAACGAAGTAACATTCGGAGCAGGAGAAAAGGCTGTAACAATCGGAGGAGGAAACACTCTTCCACTTTACAACTTCGATGCTCAGGCACCCCACAAGGTTGCTGTGGGCTTCGAGCTTACCGACAGTGGTGTTGATATGACACTTCCGCAGATGGCTGAAATTTTCGCAGGATGCGACACACCTGCAAAGATCGCTGCCAAGGCTGAAACACTTGAAGGCGTAGACTTTATTGCTCTTGCTCTTCTCGGTGCTGATCCGAACGGCGAAAACAAGTCCGTTGACGAATGTCTTGCACTCGCTAAGGGTGTTGCTGATGCAATCACAAAGCCGCTTGCAATCATGGGCTGCAAGAACGTTGAAAAAGATTCACAGCTTTTCGAAAAGATAGCAGAAGCTCTTCAGGGCAGGAACATTCTTTTCGTTTCAACTAAAGAGGAAAATTACAAGGTCGTTGCCACGGCTGCTGCAGTTGCATATGGTCAGAAGATCTGTGCTGAATCCGCAGTAGACATCAATCTTGCCAAGCAGCTTAACGTGCTTATTTCCCAGATGGGCGTTAAGGCAGAAAACTGCGTTATGAACGTTGGCTCTGCTGCTGCAGGTTACGGTTTTGAATACGTTGCTTCTACACTTGACAGAGTAAAGGCGGCGGCACTTTCACAGAATGATGATATGCTCCAGATGCCGATCGTTACTCCTGTTGGTGACGAAGCCTGGGGCGTTAAGGAGGCTGTTGTTTCCGAAGAAGATCTTCCTGAATGGGGACCGAGAGAAGCAAGAGGAATCGCTATGGAGGTTTCCACAGCTGCTTCTGTTATCGCCGGTGGTTCAGATGCAGTTATCTTAAAGCACCCTGAATCCATCAAGACAATTTATTATCTCAATGCACATCTTGCGTAGAACAGGAGGGAATTAAAATGGCATTAAAAGGAATTGATATTTTTAAGCTCACTCCGAAGACAAATTGCAAGGAGTGCGGCAATCCAACCTGCATGGCATTTGCCATGAAGGTTGCTCAGGGCGCTATCAGCGTAGACAAGTGCCCGCATATGTCGGATGATGCTAAGGCTCAGCTCAATGAAGCTACAGCACCGCCAATGAAGACAGTTAAGGTCGGAGCAGGAGCTTCAGAACATGTTCTCGGCGGAGAAACAGTTCTCTTCAGACATGAAAAGACTCTCGTTTCCAGGAACCTTTTTGGTGTTAACACATGCCCGAAGTGCTTCGACGAAGTATTCGCAGCAGCAGAAAAGATCGACTATGAACGTATCGGTGAAAGAATGTATGTTGAAGTTCTTAACCTTTCATTCAAGGGCGATAAGGATGCTTATGTCGAACTCGTTAAGAAGGCTGCAGGCAAGGGCAGAGTACTTGTTCTTGATTGCAAGGATGCAGAAGCTGCAAAGGCTGCTCTTGAAGTATGCAAGGCTGAAAACCCCGTACTTAACGGTGCTACACCTGAAAACTATAAGGACATGCTTGCACTTGCCAAGGAAGCAGGCTGCGTACTCGGCGTTTCCGCAGCAGATCTTGATGCACTGTATGATACAGTTGCAGCTTGCGATGCAGAATATAAGAACCTCGTTATCGACGTTACAATGCCGCTCATCAAGGATACATATGCAAATGCTATCCAGGTCAGAAGGGCAGCATTAAAGGATCAGGACAGACCATTCGGTTACCCGTCCCTTATCAACGTCGGCGTACTTGCTCCGGACAACAAGTATCTGCAGCTTGCACTTGCTTCCATGTTCGTAATCAAGTATGGTTCGATCATTCTTATGGACGAGATCGGATACAAGGAAGCTCTCCCACTCTTTGGTCTCAGACAGAACATTTACACAGACCCGCAAAAGCCAATGAAGGT
The DNA here is from genome assembly GCA_045616985.1 of Anaerovoracaceae bacterium. Lineage (GTDB taxonomy): Bacteria > Bacillota > Clostridia > Peptostreptococcales > Anaerovoracaceae > RUG13409. The sequence goes on along the minus strand of JAZLHU010000032.1, from coordinate 13,876 downwards.
TGAGCCGGGCATCTATGCACTCAACGGTGCTGATGAAAATGCTCCATGCGCAATCACAGTTGACTTTGCTCTTACATACTTCGTAGTTTCCGGCGAAATGGAAAGATCAGGAGTTCCGGTTAACCTCCTTATCTCCGATGCAGGCGGATACTCAGTTCTTACATCCTGGGCTGCAGGAAAGTTCTCCGCAGGTTCAATTGCCAAGTTCATAAGTGAATTTGATATTGAAAACAAGATCAAGAGCAGAACACTTATTCTTCCGGGTAAGGTTGCAGTTCTTAAGGGCGAACTCCAGGAGAAGCTCCCGGGCTGGACAATCCTTGTAGCTCCAAACGAAGCAACAGGACTCGTTAAATTCTTAAAAGATCTTAAATAGTCAAGGAGGAATACTATGGCTAAATTTGTAGTAATCGGAGAAAGAATTCACTGCATTTCTCCTTCCATTCGCGAAGCAATGGAAACAAGAAATCCCGAACCGATCCTTAAAAGGGCAAAGGAACAGCTCGATGCAGGCGCAACATATCTTGATGTTAAGATCGGACCTGCAGAAAAGGATGGCGAAGACCTTATGAAGTGGGCTGTACAGCTTCTTCAGAGCAATTTTGACAATGTTCCTCTTTGTCTTGATACAGCAAACCGCAAGGCTATTGAAGCCGGTATCAGCGTATACAACAGAGCAAAGGGTAAGCCAATCGTAAACTCCGCAGATGCAGGAGACAGGATCGAAAACATAGACCTCGCAGCAGCAAACGATGCAATCGTTATTGCGCTTTGCTCCAAGGCGGGAATTCCTTCCGACAATGATGAACGTATGGGATATTGCCAGGAAATGCTCGAAAGAGGTATGGAGCATGGTATGGAACCGACAGACCTTTGGTTCGACCCGCTCTTCCTCGTTATCAAGGGAATGCAGGATAAGCAGCTCGACGTGCTTGAATTTATTAAGCAGCTTGCTGACATGGGATTCAATTCCACAGGCGGACTGTCCAACGTTTCCAACATGACACCGAAGCACATCAGACCTATTCTTGATGCCACAACAGTTGCTATGGCTATGTATTGCGGACTTACGTCTGCAATTGCCAACCCATGCGATTTAAGACTTATGGAAACAATTAAGTCTGCAGACATCATTAAGAATAACTCTCTGTATGCTGATTCATTCCTTGAAGTATAATTTAGTTATCTATAAAATCAAGTAAGAAAGGAGACAACATGAGCGTTCTTACCGATCTTATCTACGGCGGTTCCAATGCCGTAGCAGGACTTACAGAAAACGCAGTAAATGATGCTATTGCCAAGTATGGTGCAGACAAAAAGGTCGCATTCCCTGACACAGCATATTTCTGCCCGACCATTTATGCAGCAACGGGCGTTAAGGTCAAAACACTTGGCGATCTTCCTGCATGTGTTGGTGTTCTTAAGTCACTTATTACAAACCAGGAAGATCTCGGACAGGCTTTGAATGCAGGTCTTGCAACTGCTGTCGGCGCTGAAATCATTGAAGCCCTCAAGTATGTTGCATCAGACAACCCGTATGCAGAAGAGGCAGGTATCGGATTTGTTCCGGACCCAATCATCAGAAGCCTTGGTGTACCTCTTGTAACAGGAGATATCCCGGGCGTTGCAGTTGTTCTTGGCAAGGCTGACGATCCAAAGGATGTTGCAGCCGCTGTTAAGGACTATCAGGAGAAGGGTATCTTATCCTTCCTTATCGGAGATGTAATTGATCAGGTTATAGCAGAAGGCGTAAAGATCGGTCTTGAGTATCGTGTTGTTCCTCTTGGTCACGACGTTACATCTGTTATACACGTTGTAACAGTTGCTATCCGTGCAGCTCTTATCTTCGGTGCCGTAGAACCGGGAAATCTTCCTGCACTTCTTGAGTACACAAAGAACAGAGTTCCTGCATTTGTTAACACCTACGGTGCAATTGATAATGTAGTAGTTTCCGCAGGTGCAGGTGCTATCGCACTTGGGTTCCCTGTAATCGTAGACATCGATCTTGGTGAAAATCAGGTTCCGGGTGCTCTCGTATCTGTATGCGATCACGCAGAAACAGTTAAGAAGTCACTTGAGCTTAGAAACATCAAGGTTAAGGCAAAGGCTGTTAAGCTCCCTGTTGGATTCGCAGCAGCATTCGAAGGCGAAATCATTCGTAAGAAGGATGTATATGTTGAGTTCGATTCAGATCACAACCCAACGGCAGAGCTTCTTGTTACAGCAGACGATGTTGAAGATCACAAGATTTCAATTGACGGACCTGAAGTTCCTGAAAACGCAGATGAGATGATCCGCATGCCGCTGGCAACAGTAATCAAGGTCAGCGGTGCAAAGATGCAGCCCGACTTTGAACCTGTAATCGAACGTAAGATTCATACATGGTTCAACTATATGGAAGGTGTTATGCACACAGGTCAGAGAAACCTCTTCAGAATCCGTATCAGCAAGGACAGCTGGGAAGCAGGACTTCGTCTTAAGGACTTCGGAGAAGTTCTCTATTCAATGATTATGGACGAATTCGGTTCAGTTGTTGATAAGTGCGAAGTAACATTTATTACCGACAAAGAAAAGGTTGAAGCATTCCTTAAGGATGTGGCAATGCCAAAGTATAACTACAGAGACGATCGTCTGTCCTCCCTGGATGACGAAAGCGTTGATACATTCTACACATGCATTCTTTGTCAGAGCTTCGCTCCTGCACATTGCTGCGTAGTTACACCTGAAAGACTTGGTCTTTGCGGTGCAGTTTCCTGGCTCGATGCCAAGGCTACATACGAGCTCAACCAGTCAGGTCCCAGCCAGCCGATAAAGAAGGAAGAGCTTATTGATGAACGCCTTGGTGCTTACGGAACAGTAAACAAGAGCGTTGCCGAAGCTACACACGGTGCTGTTGACAAGGTCACACTGTACTCGCTCATTGAAGATCCGATGACATCCTGCGGATGCTTCGAGTGTATCTGCGGTATTGAACCGACGTCCAACGGCGTTGTAGTTGTTAACAGAGAATATGTAGGAATAACTCCTACGGGAATGTCCTTCGGTGAGCTTGCTTCCATGACAGGCGGCGGTGTTCAGACTCCGGGCTTCATGGGCCACGGCAGACACTTCATCGCTTCCAAAAAGTTCATTTCAGCTGAAGGCGGTATCGCAAGAATCGTTTGGATGCCAAAGGAGCTTAAGGATGATGTTGCTGCAAGACTTAACAGGACAGCAAAGGAAATTCTCGGAATTGACAACTTTACTGAGATGATTGCTGATGAAACCATCACAACAGATCCGGCAGAGCTGCTTGATTTCCTCCAAAAGAAGGGTCACCCGGTTCTTAACATGGATCCGATTATGTAATTAAACAATGGACTATACAATTACTTTTAAAATTGAAGGTTCGCAAGACATTAAGACTATCGCCCATCAGGGCGATAGTCTTATTGAGCTTTTATGGGCCAATAATATCAATATTGACGCTCCGTGCAGCGGAAACGGAACCTGCGGTAAGTGCAGGGTAAAGCTTATTTCCGGTGCGGTTGAAATGGAGCATAACACACATTTATCACAGGCAGATTTTTATGATAATTGGAGGCTTGCGTGTCAGTGCAGGGTATGTGCCGATGCAATAATCTGGGTCCCCAAAGCGGCTGCCGCATTTAAAAACGAAATTAAAACTGCAGACCTGGGTTCGACGGTTGAACTTCAAAGATACCAGGCCTCTCTTAAAGATATATTTGATGCCGGAATACAGCCCGGCTGCAAGGATTTTGGCGTTGGGGTTGCCATTGATATAGGAACAACCACTGTTGCGGCCGCAATGCTTGATCTTACTACAGGAAAAGTACTTTCAAAGGCAAGTCTTGGTAACGGCCAGATTGCCTATGGCGCAGATGTTATCAACAGAATAATTCAGCAGGGCAGAGAAGGCGGAGTAGAGAAATTAAGACGTGCCGTAAGGGAAGAAACAATAATACCTATTATGGAAACTCTTTGTAAGAATGCGGGGATTGGATCTGCCGCTATTGCAAGAGTTGTCATTGCCGGAAATACCACAATGGAGCATCTGTTCCTTGGCGCAGACGGTCAGTCCATAAGACTTGAGCCTTATATTCCTGAATTTTTGGCTCACGAACCTATGCTTTGCAGGGATGCGGGTATTCCTGCAGGAGAGGGTGCCGTGCTTTACTTTGCTCCCAATGTAGGAAGCTATGTAGGCGGAGATATCACAGCCGGAGTTTTGCCTGCAATGATTTGGCATAAACCCGAAATGAGTCTTTTTATTGACCTCGGAACAAACGGAGAGCTTGTAATGGGTAATTCCGATTACATGCTTACCTGCGCTTGTTCTGCGGGTCCTGCTTTTGAGGGCGGAGATATTTCCTGCGGTATGCGTGCCACAAACGGTGCCGTTGATGCCTGCACAATAGATGATGATACCTTTGAACCGACACTTTCCGTAATCGGCGGAGGGAAGCCTCTGGGACTTTGCGGAAGCGGAATTATTTCGATCATTGCCGAGCTTTTCGAAAGCGGGATCATCAGTCCGAAGGGTAAATTTGCCGTAGAGCACGAAAGAATCGTTCACGACGAATACGGCGGAACCGAGTACGTATTTGCAACAGCAGAGGAATCTGCAAGCGGGAAGCCGCTTTCCATCAACGAGACCGATATAGACAACTTTATCAGGGCAAAGGGTGCAATATTCTCTGCAATAAGAACCATGCTTAAATCGGTCGATATGACCGTTGAAGATATAGACAGAATCATCATTGCCGGGGGAATCGGCTCCGGAATCGATATAGCAAAGGCCGTAAAAATAGGTATGCTTCCAAAGCAGCCCCTTGAGAAGTATTCCTACATAGGTAATTCGTCTCTTACAGGTGCCTGTGCAATGCTTATTTCCGACAACGCTTTAAATAAGGTTTCGGATATAGCAAACAATATGACGTATATTGAGCTTTCAACACATCCGGGATATATGGATGAGTTTGTTGCATCGTGTTTTATCCCGCATACAGATGCAGGTTTATTTTAAGGAGCACATATGCCAAGTCCACATCAGATGACGGATGCTCCGCTTGAGCATTATAAGTCACTTTTTGAAAAGGCAGATCCAAAAGTCCTTTCCGAAAGAAGCGGAATTTCTTTTGACGGAGAAAAGTTTACGATCCACCTTATGAACAGGCCTGTATATGTTTACTGGCCGGACATGAAGACGGCTTTTGCGGACAATATGCAGGAGCCTGCCCCATACACAAAGATTTTATGTGCCAGAATCTGCCTTACTTCAGTTGTTACGGGGTCTTTCGGCGAATTTAAGGCTTACACGGAAATGCCTTGGGGAAACGTGTATGCACAGCAGTTTAGGGGCAGATGTATCCTAAGACTTGCTTTTTCGTACGGAAATAACATAGGAGGTTTTATAAAAGCCTGCGAGTCTTTGGGCGGAACAGCCGTAAAGCACGGCGATGCTTCTTTTGAAATTCCTTTCCTTACGGAGGAAAGGGGAAGGCTCAGTTTAAGACTTACGGTCTGGGAGGGTGATGAAGAGTTCCAGCCTCAGGCTCAGGTGCTGTTTTCGGATAATTTCCCATCGGCTTTTTCTGCCGAGGATATGGCTGTTGTCGGCGATATACTTATCAATGCTCTAAAAGGCAGATGGTAATTTAGTAAAATATCACTAATTACCGTTATATATTTAATGATATAATCAGGATGAGAGATTGCAGACCGTCTGCAATCTTATGTATAGAAATTTAATAAGGAGGAACATTATGGACGCTCAATTAAAAGACATGAAGGTTAAAGTTTATTTGAATGCTTTAGCTTCAGATGCCAAGGTCCCGGGAGGCGGAAGTGCTTCAGCTTTGGTAGGCTCGCTTGCAGCCAGCCTTACATCCATGACATCAAGTATCATTATGGCAAAGACGGAAACAACAGATCCCGTACTTGCTCTTGATATGAAAAATCTTGCTCAGAGAGCCGAGCACTTAAGACTTATGCTTGAGGGATGCATTGAGGAAGATGCCAAAATGTTTGAAATTCTTATGGCATCATATAATCTTCCGAAGGATGTTGAGGGAAGAACAGAAAGACTTCAGCGCGCACTGAAAAATGCTGCTGCAGTTCCCGTAAAGATCGTTACATTATCCTGCAAGGTTCTGGATCTTTGCAAAGACATACTTCCTCAGGTAAAAGGACTTAAGATTTCCGATGTAGGTACAGCCGCAGTTATGGCAGAGGCTGCGATCAACGGGGGAATTTTAGCTGTTAAGATCAACACTTATATGATCAAGGATGCAGATTATGCAGCAAAGGTAAACAAGCAGGTTGAAGAGCTGGCAGAAAAATATAAGCCGGTTGCCGCAGAAGTATTTGCAAAGGTTAACGACAGAATCACAAAATAGTTTTTTATATTTTTTTTAGATATCTGAATAGGAGAAAACACATGATTATTATTGCTGAAAAAATTAACGGCTCAATTCCATCAATGGGAAAAGCTATTGCAGCTCACGACGAAGAATGGATTAAGGACATCGCAAAGAAAGAATCCGACGTTCTTGATCACGACAGGGATTTTATCGACTGCTGCACAAGCGTTGAAGAGCACGAACTCGAAACAATGGAATGGATGATCAACCTCATTCAGTCGCAGACAGATTGCAAAATCGCAGTTGACAGCCCTAATCCGCAGATTTGCCTCGATGCAATGAAGTTCTGCAAGAGACCGGGAATGATAAACTCCGTATCCGGAGAAGGCAACAAGATCGACCTCGTATTTCCCGTACTTGCAAAGCCCGAAAACAAGGATTGGGACGTTATGGCTCTTCTTTGCGACGACACGGGAATTCCAAAGTCGGCAGCAGACAGGATCAGAGTACTCAACAACATCATGGCAAAGGCTAAGGAATACGGCATAGCAGAATCCAGAATCCATATCGATCCGCTTATCGAAATGCTCTGCACATCCGAAGAGGGAATAGACCTCGTTCTTGAGGTTATGGACTACATCAAGGAGCATTATCCGCAGGCTCATATTTCCGGTGCTGTTTCCAACATTTCCTTCAACCTTCCTTACAGAAAGATCATCAATCAGGCATTCACGGTAGTATGCATCCAGCACGGCATGGATTCAGGCGTTCTTGACCCGCTTAACAGAGACCTCCGCGGATCTATCTACGCTGCAGAAGCTCTCAAGGGCGACGACTTCTATTGCATGGAGTACATCGGAGCTCAGAGAGAAGGGATCTTCGGACCTGCCGACAAGTAGTTGATAATCTTTTGTCAAAAGCTACAAGGAAAAGCGACAAAAAAATAACAAAACCCCTTTGTACTCTATTAACACACAGGGGTTTTTTATTTGTATAAAACTCCAATGTCATTTGTATAAAAAGTGTCGTAAAATATAAGCAGTATAAAGTAACTTTTATTGTTTGCTTATTTAACGACAGGAGGTTAAAAAATGGCAGCATATAAATCAGATATTGAAATCGCACAAGCATGTAAAATGAAAAAGATTACTGACATCGCCAAGGTGGCAGGAATCCCGGCAAAGTATCTTGAGCCTTACGGAAACTACAAGGCAAAGGTAGACTACAACCTTCTTAAAGACAAGGCTTCCAGGAAGGACGGAAAGCTTATCCTTGTAACAGCTATCACACCGACTCCTGCAGGAGAAGGAAAGACAACAACCTCTGTTGGTCTTGCTGATGGACTTCGTAAGATCGGTAAGAAATCCTTCCTCGCTCTTCGTGAGCCATCCCTCGGACCGGTATTCGGTGTAAAGGGCGGAGCTGCAGGCGGCGGAAATGCACAGGTTGTTCCGATGGAAGACATAAACCTTCACTTCACAGGCGACTTCCATGCGATCGGCGCAGCCAATAACCTTCTTGCCGCAATGCTCGATAACCACATTCAGCAGGGCAACGCTCTCGGCATCGATCCAAAGCAGATTACATGGAGAAGAGCTGTTGATATGAACGACAGGCAGCTCAGAAATATCGTTAACGGACTCGGCGGAAAGGCTCACGGCGTTCCGAGAGAAGACGGATTCGATATCACGGTTGCTTCCGAAGTTATGGCAGTTCTTTGCCTTGCTTCCGACATTACAGACCTTAAGAAGAGACTCGGAAAGCTTATCGTCGGATATTCCTACAGCGGAGATCCGATCACAGCTCACGATCTTAAGGCTGAAGGCGCTATGGCAGCACTCCTTAAGGATGCTCTTAAGCCAAACCTTGTTCAGACACTTGAAGGAACACCTGCATTCGTACACGGCGGACCGTTCGCTAATATCGCTCACGGCTGCAACTCCTTGACAGCAACAAAGATGGCTCTTAAGCTTGGTGATTACGTTGTAACAGAAGCAGGATTTGCTGCAGACCTCGGTGCTGAAAAGTTCCTCGACATCAAGTGCCGTCTCGGTAAGCTCAAGCCATCCGCAGTTGTAATCGTTGCAACAGTAAGAGCCCTTAAGTATCACGGCGGAGTTAAGAAGGCAGACCTTAACAAGGAAAACCTTGAGGCCCTTGAAGCAGGTCTTCCAAACCTTCTCCAGCACGTTGACAATATCAAGACAGTATTCGGTATGCCATGCGTAGTTGCTATCAACGCATTCCCGACAGATACAAAGAAGGAGCTCAACCTTGTTGAGAGGAAGTGCAAAGAGCTCGGCGTTAACGCAGTTCTTGCCAGGCATTGGGCAAAGGGCGGCGAAGGTGCTATGGAACTTGCTCAGGAGGTTGTTCACCTCTGCGAAAGAAAGAACTCTTATGCTCCTTCTTACAGCCTTGATCTTCCTATCGAAGAAAAGCTTGAAGCAATCTGCAAGAAGATTTATCACGCTGACGGCGTATTCCTTACAGAGAATGCAAGAAGACAGGCTGCAAAGCTTACAGAGCTGGGATTCGGAAACTACCCCATCTGCATGGCTAAGACGCAGTATTCATTCTCCGATGATCCGGCACTCCTTGGTGCTCCAAAGGGATTCACAGTTACAGTACGTAACCTTAAGGTATCTGCAGGTGCGGGCTTTATAGTTGCACTTACAGGTGAAATCATGACAATGCCCGGTCTTCCGAAGGTTCCGTCCGCAGAGAAGATCGACGTTGACGAAAACGGAAAGATTTCAGGACTCTTCTAAACTGTATTTGATTTAAGGAGAAAACTTATGTCTATGAATGACATGAGCCTTAAGGATTTTGCACAGGAATTGGCAGCTAAAACCTCCGTCCCCGGTGGCGGAGGTGCAGCCGCTCTTGCAGCAGCCTTAGGCGCCGGACTTGATTCAATGGTTGGCGTATTCACTGTCGGTAAGGCAAAGTATGCCGCTGTAGAACCTGACATTATAAAGCTTATGGAACAAGCTGAGGATTTAAGAATTCAGCTTCTTGATTGCATAGATGAAGATGCCGAGGGCTTTGAACCTCTCTCAAAAGCATACGGAATTCCAAAGGATGCTCCGGGAAGAGACGAAGAGCTTGAAAGGTGTCTTCACAATGCAGCGGCTGTTCCCATGAAGATTGCAGAGCTTTCCTGCCGGGTTATTGAGCTTGCAGAAGAATTTGCAGCAAAGGGAAGCACGCTTATGATTTCAGATGCAGGCTGCAGTGCAGTACTTGCATGGGCTGCGTTATACGCCGCTGTTCTTAACGTAAGAGTAAATACAAAGCTTATGAAGGACAGAGCTTATGCAGAAAAACTCAATGTCCGTGCTGATGAACTTATGAACACCTATTGGAAAAAGGCAGATGCTACATACGAATCGGTATTTGACAGATTAAAATAGAAAATCAAAAGCTGCGGAATGGATAAAAATACTCAAAGACAAATTGCATTAGACTCAAGAAGGAGTCTTTCCGACCGGCAAAGGAGCGAGTACAGCAAAATGATAAGTAAGCGCCTTGCCGAGTTGTCTCTTATTCGCGATGCTAAAAACATTCTTTCTTATTCCGCAACCTATGACGAGGCAGATCTTAGTTATCTTGCATTGGATCTTCAGACCCAGGATATAAGGTTTGCCTATCCGATTTCCTATAAAGGCGGCATTATGGAGGCCTTTGTTCCTGAAAACGATGAAGCATGGGAAACCGGAAAATTCGGCATTAAATCCCCGATAAAGGATAGATCGGTTTTGGTAAATCCTTCGGAATTTGATGTGGTTATTGTTCCGTGTGTTGCTTTTGACGAAGACTTAAGACGCCTTGGACACGGGGCAGGTTATTACGACAGATATCTTCCTTTGTGCAGCAAAGCAAAATTTATATGTGTTGCATTTGAGGCACAAAAGTTGGATAATATATGTGTTGATGCTTACGATACTCCAATGGATGCCATCGTAACAGAAGCACAGATTTATTGGCCAGAGTAGAGGAGAGGCGCGTAAAGTGCCGACGGATGGGACGTTGCCGTCGGACGAAGGTAAGCCGCGATGCCCCCTCGCATCCGCTGTCACAAAGCAGCCTAAAAAACTTCTTCGTGACAACTGAGCATGAAGGAGTTTTTTATTATGAAAAAAATAACTACAAAGCAGATCGCACTTATTTCAGTGCTTGCTGCAATCTATGTTGTATTAGCGCTTGCAAGCGTTGGTACAAACGATTTTAAAGTTTCTGTTGAGTCGTTTGCGGTTGTAACCGGATCGGTTACTATCGGACCTCTCGGCGGATTTTTTATTGGCCTGGTGGGAGAATTTATTCATCAGGTCACAGGCCCTTACGGAGTTGATGCCACAACCGTCCTGTGGCTTCTTCCGTATGCATTTGAAGGTCTGCTTGTCGGTTTTATTGTTAAAAAAGAGCAAGGAAATATTTCCGACAAACGATTGATCACGGCAATTATTCTCGGAGAAATTTCACTTACAATTATGGTCACCGTTGTTAACGGCTTATCTGCAATTATCCAGGGATGGGGAAACTGGCTTACTATTTCGGCGGCAATTCCTTTAAGGCTCGGAATTATGGCTGTCAGAATTGTTATATATTGTATCGTCTTACCATTACTTTACGGCAGACTTAAGAAAGTAATAAAATGACCGCAAAAGAAGCAATTGATTACATTGAAAATTATACCTGGAGCTCCACAAGACTCGGCCTTGACAGAACAAGAGAGCTTTTAAAGGCCATGGGAAATCCTCAAAAGGATTTAAAGTTTATTCATGTTGCAGGAAGCAACGGCAAGGGTTCGACCTGTGCCATGCTTGATAATATTTTAAGAAGCAGCGGCTACAGAGTTGGTCTTTATACTTCACCTTACATTCAGGAATTTAACGAAAGAATGCAGGTAAACGGTGTAAATATTGAAGGCAATAAGCTTGCGGCCCTTACAGAGCGTGTTAAGGCTATTGCAGAGAGCATGGAGGATCATCCAAGCCAGTTTGAACTTGTTACTGCAATTGCCATGCAGTTTTTTAAAGAAGAAAAGTGCGACATTGTTGTTCTTGAAGTCGGCATGGGCGGAGCACTTGATTCCACCAATGTAATCGATGCCCCGGAGGTTGCCGTAATTACAAATATAGGTCTTGAGCATACTGAATATCTCGGAGATACTCTCGAAAAGATTGCGGCAACAAAGTCCGGAATCATCAAGAGCGGCGCGCACTGTGTATGCTACGACGGAGCACCTGAGGTCACACAGGTCATTACAAATGTCTGCAAAGAAAAGAATGTACCGCTTACATGCGTGGATTTTTCAAAGCTGGAGCTTGTTTCGGAGACTCTTGAAGGTCAGGATATCAGGTTTATGGGCCGTCCTTACAGACTGAATCTTTTAGGCGAGCATCAGCTTCATAATTGCTGTGTGGTAATGGAGGTTGCCGATGCCTTAAGAAAGCGCGGCTGGAATATTTCCGAAGAAGCATTATCCAACGGACTTGCTACTGTAAAGTGGCCCGCAAGACTTGAAATTCTTTCAAAAAAGCCTTTATTCCTTCTGGACGGAGGACACAATCCTCAGTGTGCAGAAGCACTTTCCGCAAGTCTTAAGAATATACTCGGAGGCAGAAAGGCTGTATTTCTTATGGGTGTTTTGGCAGATAAGGATTACAAGCAGGTTTTAGACTTTGTAAAACCGTATGCATCCGAGTTCGTTTGCCTCACACCGTTCTCCGAAAGAGCGCTTTCAGCATATAAACTTGCAGAATATCTTGAAAGCATAGGCGTAAAAGCAACCGCCGTTCCCGGATCTGCAGAGCCTTCGCACGATGTAAGCGAAGAGGCAAAGGCTGCCTTAGCGCTTGGCCTTGAAATGGCAAGAGAAGCTGCCGGAGAAGACGGCGTAATCGTTTGCTTTGGATCCTTATATCTTGTCGGACATATCAGAGGACTGATGATGTAAATACTTCATTTTAAGAAATGCATCCAATTATCAAATTATCTGAAATGTATCCGCAGATATTGTTCCCGATTGAACGTGGAATACATAATACAAAAGAATATAGAAATGTGTGTCTAAGAGGCTTTAAAAGTGATAGAAAGCCGGATTTTAGTTTTTCTGATAAAGATGTCTATAGAGCTACGGGTGGGAAGATTAATCTTTCCGACGAAGAATGGATTGAAAAATCAATCACCATCAGAAAATTTCACGAATTAAGACATTTTGAAGACAGAAAACTACGACCGGATGATATTGATGTTTTAAGGGATGAAATTCTTGCGGATAGAGACGGATTGATTTCTGCGTTTGGAAATTATGACAAGAATCTTGCTAAGCTTTTTTTAGGAATTGAAGGAGAAGAATATCGAGAGGGTGGCAGACTTGCGAATTATCTTCCTGATGGTGTTACTCTATCCGACTTTATTAAACAGGATAGAGTCTTGATTAAGTGAATAATTTATGTTAAAATGACGATGATTTAAAGTTGATTTTAAATTATCGTCATTTTTGTTTGACCCAAGGGTGTTGTTATGGAATACATAAAAAGAGCATTGGAAAGAAAATTTTTAGAAATGAACGGAGCGTTTAAGGCTGTTCTGGTTACCGGAGCAAGGCAGGTAGGAAAAACAACTATGCTAAAGCATCTTGCCGAAAACGAAGGCAGAGCATTTGTCAGCATGGATAACGCTCAGGATAGGGATTTGGCACAAAGAGACCCAAAACTGTTTTTCCAAATGTATAAACCTCCGATTCTTATAGATGAAGCGCAAAAAGCGCCGGAGCTTTTTGAATATATTAAGCAGCTTTGCGATGGAACTGATCAGACAGGACTATTTTGGCTTACGGGGTCAGAAAGCAAGAAGCTCCTGAAGGAAGCAGGGGATTCACTTGCAGGAAGAATTTGTATTCTCAGGATGTATAGCCTTTCTCAAAGAGAAAAGTGCGGAAGAGCAGATACTGATAAATTTGAATACAGCTTTGACGCTTTGGTAAAAAGACAGGTTGGATTTGTGATAAACAATATTAACGACGTTTATACCCATATCTGGCGAGGCGGGATGCCGGGGACTATAACTTATAATGAAGAGCAACTGTCGGAATTCTATTCTTCTTACATCGATACATACCTAATGAGAGATGCCGTAGAAGATAATGGGATAACGGATACAATAGCCTTTAAAAAGGTTTTAACGGCATGCGCCGCTTTTGTTGGAAGCATTGTAAATTATTCTGATATTGCAAATGCGGGCGGAGTATCCGTTCCCACGGCAAAAAACTGGATTAATGTGCTTCAAAACATGGGCATAGTATACCTTCTTCAGCCGTATTCAAGTAATGAGCTGAAACGTCTTTGCAAAACCCCGAAATTATATTTCTATGATACAGGTCTTGCCGCATATCTTTCTATGTGGACCAGCAGAGACGTTCTTATGAACGGAGCAGCAAGCGGTCATTACTATGAGAATTATGTCATAGGAGAATTCCTCAGAAATTATGCCTATAGTGAATCCAA
>JAZLHU010000031.1:0-15565 GCA_045616985.1 Anaerovoracaceae bacterium | reverse complement strand
TTTACTACAGAGTCGTTAGATTACAGGTGTTCTGTCGTAATTAGTGCAGCTTACTACCGTACTTACCCCGCATAAGGGCTAAGATGATTTGAGATTACGACAAATCGTTCGTTATTTCTGCATTCTGTAGTAAAAGCATATGCTCATAGGATATAAATAGATCAAATCAGAATGGCATGAATGCATTAAATCGTTGATGTAAAGAATTTCAGTTCGCACTGACGATAAAGGCGCATACAGAGATATTTTCGAATATCCTTAAAGCAAAAGCCGGATTTGGAAAGGGCGGAGAAAAGAACTTTGAAGGAATTCTGACTTCGCTTCAAATGAGTTTATACTTATGCGTTAGAGATTTTGAATGCAGGACGAATAAAAAGGTGAACCTTTAAGTCTCTGATTGGAATTATTGTAGGCATATTGTCTCCTCCGTGACATAATTATGCCACGGTTTCCCATGGTGTCAATTTAGAGCAGTTCCCGCACATAGGCGGCATATTCTCTGACATAATAGTGCGGCATCAAAACCCGAAGGCCCCGGCTTCCGAGGTACTCGGTGTTTTCTATGCCGAGCTTTTCTGCAATAAGGCTTGCTCTGTACAAATGAAAGGCGGATGACACTATTATTACTTTTCCGTTTTCAATTTTTTCGGCAAAGGGCGGATTTTGCATCAGTTGTTTTGCATAAATTAAATTTTCTGTTGTTGAGGTGCTTTTGTCTTCCGTCAGAATTCCGGACGGATCTATTCCCTCACCAATCAATACTCTGTAGCCGGCCTCTGATTCCGGCATAATTTCGTCTATGCCCATTCCGCCGGTTAAAATAATTTTTGTTTTCGGATTTTTCTTTGCGTAATCGGCTGCCGCCTCGAGCCTTCTTTGAAATTCCAAAGACGGCGTATCGGCGTTGACTTTTGCGCCAAGAACTATTATCCAGGAGGCTCCGTCATTTGGAACAGCATTTGCAAATTTTATTACTTTTGCTTCGAAGCTTCCGAAATGAACAAAGGCCGCACATATGAGCAGCAGTATTAAAACTGTAATAGCTTTTGGCAGCCTCCTGTTCAGTTCTTTAAGTTTATCAATAAAAATCCCGTCTGAAATCAGAATGCCGCCGGCAATAAACCAGACATAATTAAACCAATGCACGCTGCTTACAAGCACCACCACATTGACACCGTACAAGCAGGACAGTATTCCGAGTATTATTAAGATTTTTTTTAATGCCTTCATTATTTAATTTCATCGATTCCCTTGTTTGCAAGGGCATCGCAGCGATTGTTGTATTCTATGATTTTTGCAAAGTCGGCAAAGGAAAATTCATTGCCGTTGTGTTCTTTAAACTGCTTGTAATGACTTTCGGTCGGATTTTTTACATGACCCTTTACAAGATAAAATTCTTTTTTGTGAGGCTCTAAAAGCGCCAGAAGCTTTTCCCAGAGATCCCTGTTCTCAACCGGCTCTTTTTTTGAATTCCTCCAACCGTTTTTCTGCCAGGAAAGATACCACTCGTTTTTGAAGCAATTGATAAGATAGGAGCTGTCCGAATAAATTTTAAGATGAAGACCTTCTTCTTTTAAAACGGAAAGCCCCTCGACAAGGGCCGTCAGCTCCATACGGTTGTTTGTTGTGTTTGCTTCGCCGCCGAAGAGCTCTTTTTCTCTTCCGGCATATTCCAGCACAGCACCCCATCCGCCGACATTATTCTCATTTTGATTTCCGGAGCAAGCTCCGTCAGTATAAATATTTACTTTCTTCATAATATCTTATTCTATCACTGTCATAATAGGACAAACAAGTTTAAAAGACAACAGAACAAAAATCTGCAAGAAGTAAAGAAAAATTGCAAGAGTGAGAAACCCTTGCAATTTCAATGGTCCGAGTGTTCATAAGGGACTTGAAAAAGAATGAGTGTCCGTAAATCCCTTGCGAACACTCTTCTTGGTCTAAGTGACTGGACTTGAACCAGCGGCCTCCAGACCCCCAGTCTGGCGCGCTACCAACTGCGCCACACCTAGATAACGCACTACATTATACAATATAAGGCGGATAAAAACAATAGTGTCTGTTTTCTGATTCAAGCGATTACTCTTCGGGAAATTTCCATTCACAGAATTTCCAGTACGGTGCGCTTACCTTTTCGGCATAAGCCTGCATATCGACATTGTTCCAATCGTAGAAGCCCTGCTTCTTTTCGCATTTTGCACCCATCCTTCCTTCGTCCATAAGCTGCTTCATAAAGTCGGGAATATCTTTTTTGTCGGAAATGACCGGCCATGTTGCCTTGCAGGTTTTAGCATTAAGCTCAAGGCCGCCGTTATCGAAATGCTGAAAAATACCGATGGATGTATAGCGTGGACAGAAGCTGTAGTTAAGGCAGGTATCAACATCCTCGGGATCGCAGATGCCTTCTTCAACAAGTGCCAAAGCCTCGCGCCACAAAGCAAACTGAAGTCTGTTTCCGATAAATCCGGGAGTCGGCTTCTTTAAAATTACAGGCTTTCTGTCGAGCGCCGAGAGCATACCCTTTACATAATCCAAAACGCCGTCTGCCGTTTTATCCGAGAGACAAATTTCAAAATACGGAACAAGATGCGGCGGATTGAACGGGTGGGTCACTATGATTCGGTCTGCATATTTTGCTGCTGCCGATGCAAGCTCGTTCGGAACAATGGAAGAGCTTACAGAGCAAATTGCTTTAAGCTTCGGACAGTTTTCCTCAAGCCTGGTATAAACAAGCTTCTTTGCCTGCAGATCCTCGACCACACACTCAAAGGCAAGCTCTGCCTCTGAAAGAGCTGCATAATCCTGCGTGTATTCAATGTAGGACTTACAGATATTCATCTGATTTTCCGAGATGATCCCATGATCTGCCATCTGCCTGTAAAAACCGTCTACAACGCCCCGGCAGCGAGCTGTGCTGCTTTCGCTTCTTGATAAAATCAAAGTCTTAAATCCATGACCGGAGCAAAGAACGGCGATTCCCGTTGCCATCATGCCGGTTCCGATTACCGCAATTGTTCCTGCATCTTTTTTCATCGCTTACCTCCAGCTATTTGATACGAAGTGCCCTCATGGAATTTAAGATGGCAAGAAGACAAACGCCGACATCTGCAAATTCGGCAAGCCACATGGACGAGATGCCGAATGCCGCCAATACCAAAACCATGAGCTTAATCCCAAGTGAAAATATTACGTTTTCTTTTACGATACGCATTGTTTTTTTTGCAATGCGAAGGGCCAGGGCAAGATCTGACGGTCTGTCATTCATAAGAACAATGTCTGCGGCTTCAACTGCGGCAGCAGAGCCCATACCGCCCATGGCAATACCGACACTTGCGGCAGTAAGAACCGGCGCATCGTTTATGCCGTCGCCGACAAAGGCAACAACATGGGAGTCCATATATCCTTTAACTATTCTTACCTTGTCATCGGGCATAAGCTCCGAATGAGCTTCGTTTAAATCCGGAAGCTGTCTTACAACCGCATCCGAAATTTTTTTCTTATCGCCTGTGAGCATGGCAGCAAGCTTAATTCCCTGTTTTTTGAGAAGCGAAAGGGCCTCGGCGGAATCCTCCTTAACAAGATCCGAAATAGTTATATGACCCGCATATACACCTTCTATTACCACATGTACCATGGTACCGGGGATCTCACATTCGTGCCAGGCAATTCCGAGGCTTTCCATCATCTTTTCGTTGCCGCAGGAAATTTTAAGGCCGTCAACCTCTGCCGTGATTCCCATGCCTGCAAACTCCTGTGCGTTTGTTACTCTGGATTTATCTATCGGTTTTCCGTATTCTTCGGCAAGAGATCTTCCTATGGGGTGATTTGAAAAGCTCTCTGCGTGAGCCGCAAGCTCAAGAAGCTTTTCTTCTGCAAATGAATGCGGATGAACTGCAACGACCTTAAATACGCCCCTTGTAAGTGTGCCTGTTTTATCGAATACGACCGCATCGGCCTTTGCAAGAGCTTCAAGATAGTTTCCGCCTTTGATCAAAATTCCTTTTGACGATGCACAGCCTATGCCTCCGAAGAATCCAAGCGGAATGGAGATAACAAGCGCGCACGGACAGGAGGTAACAAGAAATACAAGCGCCCTGTGGATCCAGTCTGTCCAAACACCGGCGCCGCCCCCGATAAAAAGCGGAGGAATAATTGCAAGCACCAGAGCAACAGCACAAACTGCCGGAGTATAGACAGCGGCAAAACGTGTAATAAAATTTTCTGCCCTTGCTCTTGATGCGGCGGCTTCTTCCACAAGCTCTAAAATTCTGTTTGCAGTGGACTGCTCCGAATTTTTTGTGACTTTAATTTTGAGTACGCCGTCAAGATTGATGCATCCGCTTAAAACGCTGCTTCCCTCTTCTGCATCCTGCGGCATGGATTCTCCGGTAAGCGCGGCGACATCAAGTCTTGAGCTTCCTTCAACGACCTCTCCGTCAAGCGGCACGCGTTCTCCCGGTAATACAAGAATAAGATCCCCCACTTTGATTTCTGAAGGATCTTTTTTTTCGCTTTCGTTTTTTGCCGGGTCGCCAAGCAGAAGATTTGCATAGTCAGGTCTGATGTCCATCAGGTCTGTGATGGCCTTTCTGGATTTGCCCACGGCCTTTGCCTGCAGCCATTCTCCTATGCGGTACAGCACCATGACGGCTATTGCTTCTTCCCATTCTCCTACGCAAATCGCGCCTATGGAAGCAACGACCATTAAAAAGTTTTCGTCAAATATTTCTCCGCGCTTTATATTTTTAAAAGCTTTTTTAATTATCTTAAAACCAAAGACAAGATAAATTGCAGCACAAAGAATCGTAATAAAGATATCCTTTAATTCCATAATACCTCTGCAATATATTTATCTTACGATTTCCCATTCAGGTTCAAGCTCTTTTGCAAGAGCGCATGCCTTGTCCATTACATCTGCAAATACGCTTTCGTCTGCTTCAAGAACAAGCTTCCCTGTTGCGAAGCTTACAACGGCAATATCAACACCGTCAATTCCGTTGATGCCCTTTTCAAGTCTTGCCGCACAATGCGGACAATCAAGCCCCTTGACTTCAAATGCTTTTTTCATTTTGTTTCTCCCGGTATTTAAATCTCTCTGACCTTTTTAAAGACAATCACTGCTGCGATTATAATTATTACGATCGCAATCGGAAGGATCGGGTTCTGTAATAATTTTAAGCCCTGCGGCTGAATCATAAGAACCATGGCAGCGTTTTCCGTTCCCTTCACATAGTAGCCGTATATACCTGCATCCGGATCCTGAACATACTCAACTTCAGCAAATTTTTCCGCATCGGGATCTTCGGAGCCTGTAATGACAAGTCCGTCAAGCTTGAATCCTTCCGCACAGAATGCGGCATTGCTCGGATCGCCTTCAGCACGGAGCTTTAATGATCCTTTACCTGCAAAAGTAATATCTGCACCTCCCATAAAGCAAAGGCCTATCATTTCCGAACCCACGGAATTAATTGTATTTTCGCCTGCAAGATATACCTTAATGCTTTCGGAAGAGAATAGGCTTAAGTAGCAGTCGGGCCCTTCCATATGAAGATTATTCAGTGTTATTTCCGCAGGCTCTTCGAAGGATGCCGTAATTCCGCATACAACGTTTTCCGTTCCCTCCGGCATGGAGATCGTAAGTCCGCTCTTAAGAAGCATTACGGCGTTTGAATCAGGCATCCAGTAATAATCGCCCTCCATGTCATCAAGTGCCGCCCCGCCGTTTCTGGTAATTACAAACGGGCACGGCTCCTTTTCGGGTTCCGGTCTTACCGCAGGCTCGTTGCCCTTCTTGTAATAAACATCGATCACAACATTGTCCGAAAGCGTTCCGCCAAGAAGCGGGTTCTTCGGATCGTCTATATGGAAGCTTCCGCTTTCAACGGCGTAGTGGTCGAAGCCGTATTCGTCATCGTAGGAATCTGCAAAATAATTGATATCTTCGCCTTCCGGAATATAGCTTATGCCGCTTCCCGTTTCCTCGTTATCGTAGAATGTGTATGTTGTGAGCTTATAAAGTGTTTTAACGGTAAAGTCGCCGCCATAGGATTTTGTCGTATCAAATCCACTTTGATATGCTGCATAGAAGGTTCCGGCGCAGCCTTCAAATGCATCACCGGCAATCACAGGCGTCGCTTCATTAAAATGAATTTCGGAAAGTCCGCTGTTTGCAAATGCCTTGGATTTGATTTCCTTTACCGTGTCCGGAATTGTATTCAGATTGTAAAGCTTTGAATTTTCAAAAGCGCTTTCTCCGATAGTAGTAAGCGCACCGTCGATAGGGAGGAAAAAATCCGCAGTTTTCCATTCATCCTCAAAGCCCGTTCCCATACCGGCAAACGCATTCTTTCCGATGTTTTCTATGCCGTCACCAAGCATTACAAAGCTGATGGTTCCGATAATATCGTTCCACGGTCTGTCCTCCGGCTTTGCGTAATCCTTCATTTTTCCCGTTCCCTCAAACCAAATGGTCCCTTCGGTCCAGGTTGCAACAATATCATCTTTTTTTGTTGCACCTACCTGCCATTCGCCGAGAACCTCCGGTTCTTCCGATTCTTCACCATACATAAGCAGCGCATCATCCGGAGCCGAAGCAATGTCTGCTTCACCTTCGGCAAATACGTATGAGCAATAAGTTGTAATGATCAGCAGTGCAAGAAGTACCGCTGAAAGCTTTTTGATAAATGTTTTCAATTTGGTTTCCTCTGAATGTTCTTCTGTAAAAGTAAAAGTAAAATTAAAATTAATCTAAGTCCTTAAAAGCTCTTGAGAAGGTTTCGTCTATAAGGCGGATAAGCTCCTGATAAGCATCGGTATCCGAAAGCTCTTTGAGCGCTCCGGCAAGCTCTCTGTAGTGCCACTCATGGAGTCTTGGGTCCGGGGCATGAAAGATTTTCCAAAGCTCGTCGCCTTGCTTGTTGAAATCCCTTGCAATGGCTCTCATGTTGGAGAGCTTGTCGCCAAGAGAAATTATCTTTGCTTCCCGGCTTTGCTTTGACAGCCTTGTAATTGAAAACTGCTTCCTCATCTTCCAGCTTTCGTAAACGGAAAGACCTTCATATTCGGGGTCGCTTTCAACGGCAACAAGATCGGCGATCCTGTCGCCGAACTGATCTCTGATTTCCTCCTCTGTAGCATCTGTATCTTCAATGACATCGTGAAGCACGGCTGCCGCAAGAAGCTCCTGATCGTTTGTGATGCCGGCTACTATTTCTGCGGCCTCCATGGCATGTATCACATAAGGAAATCCCTTGCCGCGGCGCTCTGAATTTGCGTGCGCATCGATTGCAAATTTTGCAGCCTTATCGAAAAGGCTTGTGTCCATATACTTATTCGGCATCAGCTTCCTCTTGCGGGTATTCTACCGGGTGACGTTCAAAAAATTCATCAATTACTGCCTGAAGATTCCTGTTCCAGCCGGAAAGGTTTGCATAGTGGATCGCGTTGAATACGCAGTAATCCTTAAGTCTTGCCTCTTCTTCGGCAATATTTTTTCCGTTAAAGTAGTATCTTGCAAATGCATTCCAAACCTTCTGCATCATTTCGGTGCCGAGGTGATAAAGGTGCAGCTGCATCTCTTCGTTTGTATAGAATGCCGTAAAGTAGAACATGGAAAGATCAAAGAGCGGATTGCCCCATCCGAAATCTCCGAGGTCTATAAACATCGGATCGATACCGTCGGCAAAAATTACATTACCGAGGTTAAGATCCCCGTGCAGGCATTTCCTTACGATCGGTGTGTCGTCGATAAACTGAAGAAGCGCTTCCTTTTGGTACTTGTCGATGCACTTTGCACGCTTAACGTCTCTCCTGCACTTTTCCGCGATTGACGGGAATGCGGTTTCGGGACAATCAACATCGTGAAGCATCAGAGTAAGCTCTGCAAATTTCTTTGCAACCTCGTCGAGCTTTTCGGGTGATTCGGAAAGAAGTCTTGAAAAACTTTTCTTATCCATGATCCTTTCAAATACTCCGCCATAGCGAAGACCGTCTGTTACGTAAGCAACGGGCTGCGGAACCTTGATCCCGGAATAGATAAGCTTTTCTGCAACCTCAAGCTCTTTTAAGGGCATTTCGGGATTCATAAATTCTGCGTAAAGCTTTAAGAGCCACTTTTCTTCGGATACATGGAAGTAGCTGTCTGCAGTATAGCCGCCGCCGAACATTTCCCATTCTTCGGGATTGATTTTTTTTGCTTTCTTATTCATCTTTTAACTCCTTGAGCACTATGTACGGATATACACAGTTATAGATGTTATATTATATAATAAACGCAGAAAAAAAACTATCTTTCCGCTGATTTACTGTTTACATCCCGGTCAATGTGACCTTTGCGGTCTTTGTTTCCTTATCTCTCACGTATTCAAGCTCCACGGTATCGCCGATATTGTATTTGACGAGTATGGTGTTGATTTTGTTCATGGTTCCTACCTCCTGACCGTTGACCTTAGTGATGACATCGCCTTCCTTAAGGCCGGCCTTCTTTGCTCCGCCGTTTTCGGAAACGGAGGCAACGTAGATACCGGAGCTTACGCCGAATTCTTCCTCAAGCTGACTTTCGGAATAGCCCTGCCCATAAAGACCAACACCTGAAATTCCAAGGTATGCACGCTCGAAGCTGCCTTTTTCTTTGATCTGATTTACTATCGGCAGAATGGCGTTGATCGGGATTGCAAAGCCCATGTTTTCGCCTTCGGAGGCTCGGGCTGTGTTGATGCCGATAACAAGGCCTTTTGAGTTAAGAAGCGGGCCGCCGGAGTTTCCGGAATTGATGGTTGCATCGGTCTGAATCAGATTTTCCATTGTGGTTCCCTGGGTGGAGCCTTCGCCGGAAACGGTGATCGTCCTGTTAAGTCCCGAGATAATGCCCTGTGTCATGGAACGCTCATAGTCAAGTCCGAGCGGGTTCCCTATTGCTGCTGCATAGGCTCCGACACGCACGGTGTCGGAGTTTCCGAGCTCGGCTGCCGTAAGATTTTTTTCATCAATTTTAAGGATGGCAACGTCCATTGAGGAGTCGTTCCACAAAAGCTCTGCCTTGGCGGTGCGGCCGTCGTACAGGCTTATTTCTATTTCTTTAAAAGTACCGTCGTTTACCACGTGTGAATTGGTCAGGATGTAGCCTGCCCCGTCCACAATTACGCCGGTTCCGACACTGCTGTATTCCCTTTTTTGCGGAGTTGAACCGCCGCCGAGACCGCCGAATCCCCAGCCCCAGCCGAAGAAGTCTTCCATAAGGCTCTGGTAGCTGCTCCCGCCCTGACCTTCGTATGTGGTTTTAACTCCGACTACGGAGGGCAAAACCTTTTCCGCAATTACCTCGCCCAAGGCGAGATCATCGTTTATATCCTTGTAGTCTATGGTGATATGAGGTGCCGGATCAAGGCTTTGCGGCACTTTGCTTTCTTGTCCGATCTCAATTTTTTGCCCAAAGGCTTCGATTGTGGTTTTTTTGCTTCCGGTCTGCTGCAGGGCAAGCTTAGCGCCGCCAAAGCCGGCCAGGAAAGCAAGTAAAACTACCAGAATTCCCGATAAAATTTTCTTTCCCATTTTTTCCTTCTTTCTCCAAGGCCGGACAATACCGCGGCCTCAGGACTTCTTATACAAGGTAGAGGGGCGAGGTCTGCGTTCTTGACAGGACACTCAGCTTTATATCCTTCCCTACGGGAAAGCCCTCTGCCTCTAAAATATTATTTACAGTAGCAAGCGCCATTTCCGGAAAATTGTTTTCTGCGGAAAGGTGCGCCAGCAGGATCTGTCTTGGTTTTGCCGAGCCCCGGCAAATCTTTCGGAGCAAATCCGCTGCAGCTTCGTTTGACAGATGACCAAGCTCGCTTAAGATTCTTTGCTTCAAAAACCATGGGTATCGGCCCATCTTTAAGATATTCTCATCGTGATTGGATTCAAGAACCAGTATGTCGGAATCTTTTACATTTTCGTAGATTTCTTCGGTGACGATGCCCGTGTCGGTGACTATGGAGATCCGCTTTCCTCCGCTTTCAAACGAAAATCCGCTTGGGTCTGCCGCATCGTGCGACAAATGAAAGCTTGAAATTTTTATATCTTCAATTTCGAATCCTTCTCCGGTCGCAAAGAGCCTGACCTTTTCTCCGAGATCCAAAGCTTCTGCTTGCGCAAGGGTTTTTTCGTTTAAATAAAAATCCACTCCCCCGGCTTTGGAGAGCGCCGAAACGCCTTTTATATGATCGGAATGCTCGTGCGTGATGAGCACGGCACATATATCCCCGGCTGCAATACCAAGTGCGGCGAGCCTCAGACCGATTTGCCTTGCGCTGATCCCGGCATCTACCAAAATTGCCGCCTTATTTGATTTTATCAGGTAACAATTCCCGCTGCTCCCGCTTGAAAGAGAGCATATCGCCAGATCCATTACTGCTCCTTAATTATCTTTTTTCAGGGTGAAGATTTTGTGTTGATTTCTTGTTATTGCTCAAAAGCATTTATGTAAAAAACACCTTGGTTTGTTTCTATTTTCCAGGACGGAATTGCCGTATCGCGGCTGTTTTCGTTTATATCCTGCGCATCTATATAGTATACCAAATTTATTGAATTGATTTGCAATGTTTTCAGATTTTCAGCATCGACTGCAGCCTTTAAAACGGCCGAGCTTGCGGTGCCGACCTGAGCCCTTTCCTCTCCCGAAGATATGAGCATCGGCAAATAGGGCATCGTGTTTTCTATTTCGACACGGACCTTATCATACTCTGAAATATCTTCGTACTTCGGGAGCTGAGACGAATAAATCGGGTAAAAGCCGACGAATAAAACCGGAAGCTTTGGCCTTGTAAGCGGAATATCGCAATTAAACGATACGCCTTGATATTCCAAGAACTCCACTGCCGAAACAGCGGCTTCTTGATCCTCTTTTCGGGCTGAGATTTTTTGCCAGCCCAAAATACCTCCCAGGATAAGGCAGGTGACCAAAAGAGCGATTATCAAGATTGTTTTTGCTTTGTACCAGTCCATTTATGATCTGCTAATTCAGCCTCTCCCCGGTGTATAAATCATAGCAAAGGTTGGAGCCGTCATTTAAACTCAGGCGCCAAACCGGTGTCAGCACTCCGTCTTTTGCATAAAGCGCAGGCTGCATGCTTTGAAAATTTTCTGCCAGAAAATCAAAGCTTTCCGCGCTTTCTGCGCTGGCTGCCATCGCGTTGGCTGCGGCATACACCGGAGAATAATATAGCGGAGATGCTGTGGATTCCTCCGGACTCAGGCTGCATCGCCTGTAAAGGGTAACGCCGCCTCTTTCTACCGTAATTGTCATAGCATAGTCCCGGTCTTTGCAAAAATCATAGCCTGCCTCGTTTTGCTGGTCAAAACAGAAGGTTCTTGAGGCCGACTTTCCGCTGCCGCTTGTCTGGACAAATTTTAATACAAACCCGGCGTCCTTCTTATTTGCAAAGCCGCCGACCTTGTCCGCAAACTCGGCTGCCGCTTTAAGGTCGGCAAAGAATCCGTTTGATTCTCCGTCTCCCGCTTCGTTTTTATATTCGATATTTCCGTTAACATTTAAAGTAAGGCTTCTTTGTCCGTAGCCGTACATAAACGTATAATTTTCAAAGCTGTCTGCAATTCTTCTTACAAAGCTGAAGTTTTCCCCGAAAATCTGTCTTGCGATTTCCTGACGTTTTTCCTCGGAGCCGTCGTAATCATTTTTGTACACGGCTTTAAGGAGTCTGCTTTCTCCGCTCAACGGAAAAAGCTTTTCTTCCCCTGTACCCAAAATGCTTTTTGCATCGTAGTACGAAATTCTTTCCAACTGATCTTCCCTGAAAGAATCAAAGCTTTGTTCTCTCCCCGAAAGCAGGCGGTAGTACTTTCCGCCGGCCCTGTCGGCAAGCAAAACGCTGTCCCTTGCTGCTGCCGAAAATGCCATCTCATCAAAGCTTCCGATGTTTATAAATGTGGAGGTTTTCTTTATTTCAAACAAATTGCAGTACTCGGAAAAAGGCATACTGTATCCGAATATCAACTGCAGGGATTCGTAATTTCTGATCGCTTCATCGTACTGGCTCTTTGTAATTTCGGTGGCCATTACTTCCGTGCTGTCTGACAAAGCCTTAAAAATCCCGTTGCCGGACTCAAAGCTGCCGGCTCTGTTTGCGACAGGCCAAAAGGTTCCGTCGCCGGAGGTATAAAGGATATTGGCCGGACAAATTATTTCTTTCAGGTCGAGCTCAACAGACTCTTCCCCAAAACCCGGGATCAGATCCGACATCTTTACAACACCTGTCTGCTTGTCTCCCCAAATCAAATATAAAAGTAGTATTGTTGTGAGAAACAATACTACTAAAATGACAGATTTAACGTTTTCGATCGCTTTTTTAGACATTATTTAAAGATCGCCTGCAAAATGTTTTGCAGCAGCTTAACTGCCGCAGACTGCTTTTGTTCAAAAACTACAGGTTCTTCAACCGGCTTTGCTTTGATCGCAATAAGGCTTGAAACTGTTTCGACCACATTGCCCTTTTCGTCCAGCGCCTGAGCCACAACCTTGTAAAGACCCGGATTTACATCGGAAAGCTGCTTTGTGTAGAAACCGATTTTATCTTTATTTTCATAAATTTCCGTTGCTGCGTACAACCTGCTTACATATGTGGAAAGAGCCGCATTGGATGTAAGGTCTATTGCCTCAAAGCTTGTTGTATCGACCGAAGTATAACTGACTGCTGCATAGGTTGCAAGATTTTTTTCCACTGCCGAACCCGTGGTCAAAATTTCAACATTTTTAATACACTGCTCGTAAACCGTGATCCTGGCCTTGCCCGGATTTGTAAGCTTAACGGAAACGAGGAGCTTGTCCGATGTTGCTACCGTATTTGCCGTCGGGCTGACGATACTTACTACCGTCTGATCCGGTTCGGCAAAAGCAAATGCGCCTGCCAGCATTACCAACATAAGAGCAAATGCCAGAATGCGCTTTAGATCTTTCATGCGTCCTCCTTTCCGAAAAATCACATCAAAAACTGCCGACACTCATCGACTTTTCGCAATTATTATACCCGAGAATTATTACAAATATATTACAGACAGGTTAAACTTCTTCAACAAATTCCGAAATCGCACGAATTGCCGTTTTGACCCGGAGTCGATTCGGCAATTATCTATTTGAGCAAAAGTTTGTCTAACAATATCCGCAGATCGCTGTCGAGCCTGAAGTTGACTTTTGAGTCGATTTTGGCAACGGCTTTGCTAAGCTCTGCGGCAATCTTTTTTCTGATTTTGTCGTAATCTTCAAGTGATGCTAAATCCAAAAAGTCTAATTTATCTATGGCTTTTTCAGTTTTGAGCGCATTGCGTTCTATGGTCTCTTCCAGCTTTTCGGCAAAGCTTTCTTTTGAATATATTATGGTTTTATCCATTCCCGCAAGCTCGGCCGCCATCTCATAGATTTTCAGATTTTTTGCCGGGATCTGCCCGCGCATAAAGGTATACTTTTCGCCGGCAAACACCCCAAAGGCCTTCATGGTATCAAGGTACCCGAGCTGTCGCAGCACCTCCGCATGCTTTGGACTGAACACCGCCATGTTTCCAAGATCCCATGCACACTTGATAAAAATCATCTTGTCTTCGGCTTCTTTAAAGTCCTCCTTATGGCGTACCCCCACGCTGTCCAGATCCACAACAATAAGCCTGTCCGGATTTTTCCCCAAGGCCATTCCGATCGGCACATTGTCCGCGTAGCCGCCGTCCACGTAGAATTTGCCGTCGATCTCCACGGGAGCCACTATGGGAAAGCAGGCGCAGCTTGCAAAAACATAGTCCAAAAGCTTGGTTTTCGGGATGTCCTCTTTCCATAAATAAAGAGGCTTCATGCTTGGAAATTCAACGGTTACTATTCCGAGATCGATCGGCGACTCTCTGACGAAATCCTCATCGATGGCTTCGTCCATAATTTCCCGAACGCCGGTAAATTTTACGCCTTTATTTTCAATTGCATGCTTGTAATCAAAAACCTCGTCTGTGGAAAGCGTAAGCCAAAGACGACGCGCTGCCTCGTACTGATCTGCCGCAAGCAATGCTGCGTTCACAGATCCGATGGAGGTTCCCGTTACAATATCCGGGTGGATCCCAAGACGATTAAGCGCGTCCCATACACCAAGTTCATATGCGCCGCGGCTTCCGCCGCCGGCTAAAACCAATGCAGTTTTCATTTTGTATCTTTTTACAGTCCGATTACAGTCCGAGTCCGAAGTTCCTGCGAACTCTTGCCATGGTTTTCTGAGCGATGGCATCGGCACGCTCTGCGCCATCCTTTAAGATATTTTCAAGCTCGCCGGAGAAGCGGATCTCGTTGTACTTTTCCTGAATCGGTGCAAGAGCATTGTTGGTAACTTCAACAAGATCCTTTTTGAAATCGCCGTAGCCGCGGCCTTCGTATTCCTTTTCAAGAGCTGCAGCACTCTTTCCGGAAAGCACGGAGTAAATGTTGAGAAGGTTTGAAACGCCCGGCTTGTTTTCTATATCAAATCTGATGATGCCTTCGGAATCTGTTGTGGCCTTCATGATGGCTTTCTTAACTCTGGCAGGCTCTGCAAGAATATCAATCCTTGAAAGCTCGTTCGGCGCAGACTTGCTCATCTTTGCCGTCGGGTCGTCGAGCGCCATAATGCGGGCACCCTCTTTTAAGAAACGACCGTCGGGAACAACAAAGGTATCCTCGCCGTATTTGCCGTTAACACGAATTGCAATATCTCTTGTCAGCTCGATGTGCTGCTTTTGGTCTGCGCCGACAGGGACGACATCGGTATCATACAAAAGAATATCAGCAGCCATCAGAACCGGATAAGCAAAAAGTCCTGAAGGAACAGATTCTCTGCCTGCCGCCTTTTGCTTGTACTGAGTCATTCTTGAAAGCTCGCCGGTATACGAATTGCACATAAGTATCCAGCCAAGCTCTGCGTGACCGCTGACCTGCGACTGCACAAAGATTATTGATTTCTTCGGATCAACTCCTGCCGCAATATATAAAGCCGCAATATCCCTTATGTACTGCTGCAAAACCTTTGGATCCTGCGGCACCGTAATTGCGTGCTCGTCTACAACGCAGTAAATACATTCATTTTCACTCTGAAGCTCCGCAAACTGCTTAAGAGCGCCCAGGTAATTACCAAGATGCAAATTTCCTGACGGCTGAACGCCGGAAAATACTCTTCCCATTTTTCTGCCTTTCTATTCTGTTGACTAATTTTATTACTCAATCTTATTGCCTGGTTTATAACTCAGGTGTATTGCTCAATTTTCTGAGGCCTTCCCGCATAGGCCGACCCTTGCTTTTGTTCATTATACCAAAGCCTGCAGTTATTCTCAATATTTGCCGTTTTTTGCAGCCGGAGCTTATTTGCTCTTTGCCGGCACAAACTGCAATGCTTTATCTCAACAATTCAGCACATTCATGCCGGCGCTTTTACTACAAAGTGCAGCAATATCAAACGATTTGTCGTAATCTTAAATCATCTTGACCCTTATGCGGTGGCAATCTGCACCAATTACGACAGAATGCCTGTAATTTAACAACTCTGTAGTAAAATTTGAATTT
>JAZLHU010000030.1:0-3607 GCA_045616985.1 Anaerovoracaceae bacterium | reverse complement strand
GGCCAGATTGTAGTCGCTCTTGTAGATAATCAGAATACACTCAAAAGATTCTTTGTGGATGATAAGAAGCAATGCATCAGATTACATCCGGAAAACAAGACGATGGAAGACATCATTGTTAAGGATTGTAAGATCCAGGGAGTTGCCGTTAAGGTAATCAAGAGCCTGGAGTAAATGTAACAATTTAATATTTCTCCTGCAGGTGGCATGCTTATCCATGCGTTGGAATTCGCCTGCGGGGGAATACTCATCAACGGATTTGATTCCCTTGAATCCGCTAGATATAATTTGTAAATTTGGAGGAATTCATTGGTGAGTGAAGTAGCACGCAAAGAATTTAGTATGGCATTTTGCCCGAAATGTGGAACATTTTTACAGAAGGCTGCAATTGCCCAGTCAGAGCAGATTTGCCCTTGCTGTAAAGCAAATTTAGTTGTATCCATCAAAAACGGAAAGGTAAGCGTTTTTGAATCAAGGAGAGAGGAAGATAAGGATCCCGAGTACGCTCTTACAGGGAGAGTTAC
This sequence comes from Anaerovoracaceae bacterium, assembly GCA_045616985.1. Taxonomy (GTDB): domain Bacteria; phylum Bacillota; class Clostridia; order Peptostreptococcales; family Anaerovoracaceae; genus RUG13409. The sequence goes on along the minus strand of JAZLHU010000030.1, from coordinate 3,083 downwards.
AATGTATTACAACGGAATCGCAAAAGCAAGATAGTAAGTGAAACAAGCAAACTTATGACAATTTAATAGAATGAGATTTCCCGGGAGAGACCAAAGGCAGCATCAGGCAGTAAGTCCCATGTGGTTCGTCGGGAAGTCAAGAGTTTGTGATAAGAGCTGTATTTGTACATAAGAGACATTAGGAGCCTACAAAACGGAAGTGACCATTTTACCGGTAGAAGTATATCTATTGGTGGAAGTCATTTGAAGAACGTTTTGTGGGCTTCTTTTTTTGTTGCCGGCAAAAGGCTTTCTTAAGTGCGCTCAAAAATCCCTTTTCGGTTGCTTCCGTTTTGCAAATCCGGAAAGAGGAGACTATGAACAATATTTCAGAAACAACATTAGGACAGAGAATTAAGGCTTGCAGAATAAAGCTGGGGCTGAGCCAGGATGAGCTTGCTGAGCGTATGAATATTCCGAAGAAAACGCTGTCGGGATATGAGTGCGACAGAGTGGACATAAAGAGCAGCGTGATTATTGAACTGGCAAAGCATCTGTTGACATCACCGAATTATCTGCTGGGTTATCAGGAAAATCCGGAGATTATGGAAATGGCAGAACTGTTTGCCCAAATCAAAGATGAAAAGATTAAAAAGCTGTTGATTAAGCAGATTCGTGCAGTGGCTGACTGCAGTCTCATGTGATGAGATTATTCGGTGAAAAACGGCGGAAAAGTCTTTACTTTGGGGAACGATTTTCTCCGTGATTCTCCGTAGAATAGTATTTGCAGACGAGATACAAAAGCAAAACCGGTTAGCTTTCGTACATCAGAATTACAGGTTGTAAGGAGCGTGGTCCAGGTGACTAAAGAAGCAGATATTTTGGCAGATTATAAGATAGCAACTCCGGAAGAACGGTTCGAAATCATGTTTCAGAATTATACGGTCTTTCCGAAGGCGATAAAGAAGCTTGAAAGAAAAACACAGTATAAGATCAAGGCTGACAGAGAATATTACCGCAGTCATCACCGGGGAGAACTCGGGGTAAGGGTTCAGACATCGAACATAAGCAGTCCTACGGAAGATGAGGCTATTGCCGACATTGAGATTGAGGAAGCCCTGAAAAGCGGAAGGGTGGACCGAAATCTTTTGAAAGATTTTGATGATGCCGGAGCCTACATTGAGGACATTCGTTTTATCAGCATCATGCGAATGGATTATGAACTGCTGGTTGACTGTGTGGCGTCACTTGATGACGACGAGAACCTTATCATTACGGAGTACCTTAATAACAGGAAATTCCTGAAGGAAATTGCTGTCGAGCATGAAATGTCATATAGCAATATGAAACGTAAATATAAACTGATCAAGGCGGCTCTGATGGACGATGTTGTCGAGTGCCTGGTGAAAAATTGCAGATAACGGAGGAAATAACGATGGGATATTCTAGAAAGATGCCGGAGAATGTGGAAGGATTACAGATTTCCGGAAAGAAATTTTATAAGGCAGCCGAAGGCGCGGCACTTTATTCTATGGGGATTCATACCTTTGAAAAAATAGCCAAGGATGCGAAGGCAAAGTACAAGATTGGTAAGTCGGCACTTTACAATGTTGAAAAAATTGACGAGTATCTGGAATATTTTTTAGAGGAAGAATAACACCACAAACGATGACGAAAAACCACGAAGGAATGGCTTAAAAAGAGCAAAAAATGACTCTTGAAAAAACAATATGAGTCGATTATATTGGTCTTGAACGCACAAATTTTAAGCTATTCCTCTGTCGAATCAGGAGGATAAAATGGCATCAAGAAAAGATTCAAGAGGATATGTTCTTCGGACCGGAGAATCGCAGAGGGCTGACGGAAGGTACAGTTTTTCCTATGTTGATAAACGGGGAAAGCGTCACAGCAAATATGCAAAGACACTGGTTGCGCTCCGTGATATTGAGAAGGAGGTCCGCAAGGATATGGACGACGGTCTGGACGCTGCACACGCCGACCAGATTACGGTTAATGACATGTACGACAAGTATATGGCTCAGAAATATACGTTGAAACCGTCAACAAAAAACAATTATACGTACACCTATAATCATTTTATCCGAAATACCTTCGGAAAGAAACTGATCCGAAGAATTAAGTATTCGGATGTAAAGGAATTTTACAACTGGCTGATGTATGAGCAGGGCATCAAGGCCAATACGCTTGATAATATTCATACGCAGCTTCATCCCACATTTGATCTTGCAGTGAGGGATGATATTATCAGGAAGAATCCGTCTGACGGTGTAATGACGGAGATCAAAAAGAGTTCGCCGGATTTCAAACGCCAGCGCCATGCACTGACGGTTCCGCAGCAGAAAGCATTCATGAATCATCTCTGCAGCAATTATCAGTTCCATGGATGGGAGCCGATTATTACGGTCCTTCTCGGTACCGGCATGCGTATCGGAGAGTGCCTGGGGCTTTGCTGGCAGGATCTTGATTTTGAAAACAGGTTCATCCGGGTATGCAAGACACTGACCTATAGGCCGGAGCCTAAAAAGGGGTGTGTGGTAAGCATTTCAACGCCGAAAACGGAAGCGGGCGTGAGAACGATTCCGATGATTGATGAAGTTTATGATGCTTTCCTGGAAGAATATCAGATTCAGAAGGTACTGGGGTTCGGAACAAATGTGATCGACGGCTACAGCGGCTTTGTTTTTTCTTCCGGAGCGGGCAATGTTTATACACCGGAATCCGTGAACCGCGCAATCAAAAATGTTTATCAGGATTATAACAGGAAGGAAAAGGAAGCGGCTGCAAAGGAAAAGAGGGAAGCACTTCTGCTCCCGCACTTTTCGGCGCATCATCTGAGACATACCTTCTGCACCAGACTCTGCGAGAATGAATCGAATCTGAAGGTCATCCAGTCGGTTATGGGACATTCGGATATTCAGACAACGATGGATATCTACGCGGAATGTACGCAGGAGAAGAAGCAGGAAGTATTCGCAACACTGAACGGAAAGATTATGGTTAAATAATCAGAACAGAGTATATATGCCACAAATTGAGATTATGTCTTGATTTGTGGCATTTTTGATATTCGAAAATGCCTGCAA
>JAZLHU010000029.1:0-28511 GCA_045616985.1 Anaerovoracaceae bacterium | reverse complement strand
CAGCAGATACACGGCTATATTTTCGGTGGACTTTATGACTTTGCCGGACAGATCAGAACGCTGAATATCGCCAAAGGCGGCTTTGCATTTGCTCCTGCATTGTATCTTGACGGAGCACTCGCACATATTGAAGCGATGCCGGAAAATACATTGGAAAATATCGTGGGTAAGTATGTCGAAATGAATGTGGCTCATCCTTTTATGGAGGGCAACGGCAGAAGCACAAGAATATGGCTTGATTTGATTCTGAAAAAGAATCTGAAACAATGCGTAGATTGGAGTCAAATTGACAAAACCGAATATCTCGATGCTATGCGTGAAAGCGTTACCGATCCGGCAAAGATATTTGAACTTCTCAAAAATTCTCTGACAAGTGAAATCAATGACCGTGAGATCATTATGAAAGGCATTGATTATTCATACTATTACGAGACGGAAGAATAAGAATGTGAGTCAAGTCCGTTTTATGGGACATGAAGTTTGTTAGAATTATACTGATAAAGTATCTTCGGAGGATGTTATGGCAAAGAAAGTTAAAGAAGAAACAATCAATCTTGATTCCATACTTTTTAAGTGTCGGGATATTTTGCGCACGGCAAGGAACTCCGGTTCGTTTTTTGAAAAGCGTGATATGATGCTCACGCTGGTTTTCCTGCGCTTTATCGGCGAAAAATTTGAGGATGGAATTGAAAAACTGAAAAGTGATTTGATTGCACAGGGACTCGATCCGAACGATCCGCTGAAATGCAAAGTCAACGGCAGACTTCGGAAAAGTGCCACCTACACAATAGGTGACAGAAATTTCCCTGCCGAGTATGACACCACCGCAGGCAGCTATCAAGGAGCAGGGAAAATAATTAATACAAAGCGGAGCTTCGGCTCCGCTTTTGCTTTATGAGAAAGCAAAAAAAGCGAATATTTTGAGTATAATCAATACGTTTAATAACTAAAACATGGTCATTCCAACAGCCAATCTGCCACATCCGCAATCTGCACGCCCTCGTATTGATACATTTCCTGCCTTGTGCGGGTGATGATCATCTTCGGGTAGGCATCTGCGATTTTGAGCAGCGGAGATACTTCACGCTCAAAGGTATCAGGGTCGTCAATCGTATTTGCGACCTGAATATACAGCTTCTCGCTGCGCTTGATCGCTACGAAATCAATTTCTTTCTTATACAGGACTCCGGCGTACAACTCATAGCCGCGCCTTAACAGCTCAACAGCAACGATATTTTCCATCAGTCTGCCGTAATCGGCATTCTTCGTACCGAGACGGGCATATTTGAAGGAATGATCGCTGAGATAGTATTTATCATTGGATGCAAGATAGCGCTTCCCCTGAATGTCATACCGTCTGATTTTATAAAAAGCAAAAGCGCTGCAGAGATATTTGATATATGCGCTGATCGTGCGGTCATTGGTCTTGAACTGCTCTTTGGTAAAAGCAGCAGCAACACTTCTGGTGGATGTCAGGTTGGAAATATTGTCGATAAGGAAGTCGCACAGGCGATCCATAAGCGGCATATTGCGGATTTTATATTTCTTTTGAATGTCTCGTACAATGAGCGTGAAAAAAACGTCAGAGATATAGTCATATTTTGCTTCCGGTGTCTTATAGAGGAATGATCCTGCCATGCCGCCTTCGGTCAGATAACGATTAAAAGCTGCGTACTGATCCGAAAGCTCAAAATACTGCATGAATTCAGCGAAGGAAAAAGGATAGACTTCAATTTCAAAGGTTCTGCCGGTAAACAGTGTTGCAAGGTCAGAGCTAAGCAGAAACGCATTGGAGCCGGTGATATATATATCATACTTATCAGTAGCGTGGAAATTGTTGATCGCTTTTTCAAACCCTTCACACATTTGAACTTCGTCAATGAAGATATAGTTCGTCTTTCCTGCCTGATATGCCTGTTCAACATACTCATTCAGCTTATGATACTCAAGCAGCGGCTCATATTCACTCAGGCTGTAATTGACATGTATGATGTTAGCATCAGTATCTGTCCGCCGGACATATTCCATAAACGCTTCCAGCAGCGTTGACTTTCCGCTGCGCCTGACACCGGTAATGACCTTGATATCCGGTGTCCCCATCACGTCTTTCAGCTTGTCAAGATAAAAAGTTCGCTCAATCAGTTTCATGGTATTTCCCTCCGTGCCCGTAGTATATCATATCTATTTCGCAAAATCAAATAAAATCCAATAATGCGAAATAAAGTTTTCGACTAATAGCGCAGCTTCGGATCCGCTTTTCCTTTGTAATAATTCGGCTAAAATTATGATATTTTATATTTTAGCCGAATTTTCTATCGACCTTTTACGAAAAATATGATGTAATACAATCGTAAAAATATACCTTGAGGAGAGGCATAAAGATGAATTATATCAATCGCCGCATGGAAGAACAAATTGAAAATTTGAGCAAAACATGGTCTGCCGTTCTTTTGACAGGGCCCCGTCAGTCGGGAAAGACCACCATGCTCAAAAATCTGCCGAAAATTCATTGGCTTTTTCAAAAAAACGATTATAATATATGGCATCATTGACAAATCACCGTTTGAAATCGGCACAAATTCATGGAATTGAATTTTTTATTTTTTTTAAACAGCATATTGTTCGGCACAGGTCTTGCCATGGATGCCTTTTCGGTGTCCATGGCCAACGGCCTTAATGAACCGGAAATGAAAAAATCCAGAATGAACCTCATTGCGGGTACATTCGGAGTTTTTCAATCGGCTATGCCGCTTATAGGCTGGATTTGCGTTCACAGCATTGCAAAAGCATTTGCAGCTTTTCAGGGGTTTATTCCCTGGATAGCCCTTATTCTGCTCCTTTTTATAGGCGGGAAAATGCTTATTGAAGGAATTAAAGGGGATGGGGAGAGCAAAGCTTCGGCAGTCGGTTTAGGGGCTTTGATGGTGCAGGGGATCGCCACTTCTATTGATGCTCTGTCAGTTGGCTTTACTATTGCCGATTATTCGTTTTTTGCCGCATTTATCGAGTGCCTGATTATCGGTATCACGACTTATGCTATTTGCATTATCGGCCTTGTCATAGGCAAAAAAGTCGGAAATAAATACGCCGCAAGGGCATCGATCCTCGGCGGCGTAATACTGATTCTTATTGGTATCGAGATATTTCTTACAGGCATCTTATAGATGCTTTTTTATTTGTCTTATTCCACGTCCACATCAACAACCAGCGGCTGCCGTTTAAAGAGTATGTCGTAAATAACCGGTACGATAAACAGTGTCATAAAGGTTGCGTAGGTAAGACCACCCATGATTACTATTGCCATGCCTCTTCCCATCTGACCTGCCATATCTGTTCCAAGAGCAAGCTTTACCATGGCAAGTATGGTCGTAAGAGCCGTCATAAGGATAGGTCTCATACGGGTCTTTCCCGTTTCTATTAGGGCTGCTTTTCTGTCTTTTCCGCGTATTCTTAACTGGTTTGTATAGTCTACAAATACGATACCGTTGTTTACTACTGTTCCCATCAGGATCATAAAGCCCATAAGAGACATGATCGATAATTGCTCGTTGGCAAGCAGAAGTCCTATAAGACCTCCCGTAAATGCCAGAGGGATCGTAAACAGGATAATGAACGGTGAAAGCAGGCTCTGGAATTGTGCAACCATTACAAGGTAGATGAAGAGGAAGCCGAGTGCCAGCATCTTGCCCATCTGAACTATCATGTTATTTGTTGTATCCGATTCACCGCCAAGCTCGATTGAGTATCCCGAAGGAGCCTGATATTCTTCAAGAAGCGGTTTTAATTCTCTTGCAAGCAGTGTTGCGTTTTCACCTTCTTTGACCCTTGCGGTAACCGTAATGTATCTTGAAAGGTTATATCTTTCAACGGATGCCACGCCCTGTTCAACTATTTTTTCTGCAAAATCCGAAAGCTTGTAGGTTTTTGTGATCTGATCTCCGTCGCTGTCTGTTGTGCTTACCTTAAATTCAAGATCCATGATCGTTTCCGTTGTTGGAACCTGATATTCGTTTCGTATCTTAACATCCATATCGGATCCGGAAACGGTAAGCGTTGTTGCAGTAACTTCGTCGGTAAGCTTTGTATTGATCTCCTGATAAATTTGTGCAACGGAAAGTCCAAGAGCCATAGCCTTGTTCTTGTCTATCTGAAGATGAACGACCTCGGAGCCTTCTTCCTGCTCGTTGGAAATCTTTTCGTACCCGTCAACCCTTCCTACAATATCCATAATATCTTCGGAAATATCAAGAAGGGTATTGATATCCTTTCCCGTGATCCTGATCGAAAGACCGGAGCCGAGAAGGGAAGACGTATCAAGTGCTGCGGCAGAGAGATTTACCTTTGCTTTGGAGCCTTTTACCGCTTCTGCAATATCATCACTTACCTTTGTGATCTGCTTTGACGTTGGGTTATCAACATCCATCATAACGTAAACCATAAAGTTTCTGAAGCCGCCGGAATTACCCGCGTTTGCGGATACTGTTGAAAGCAGCGCGGATGAAGGCATGGCGCCAACTGTTTCAACCCCGTCAACCGAAAGGATCGCATCAATAATTTCGTCTGCGGTTTTGTATGCTTCCTCCTTTTCCATTTCCTCGGGCATCGTTACCGTGATCTGAATCGGTTCTGTTGCCATTGACGGAATAATTACAACGCCCATTCTGATAACCTCAAATACAGAGAATGCAAGAAGCCCGATTGAAAGAAGAAGCGGAACGACCTTAACTCTTAAGCAGTAGTCAAGAACCTTTTCGTAAACGTTCATAACCTTATCAAACCACGGATGCGGTTTTTCGTATGAATTTTTCAGCAGTGTTGATCCCGAGGCCGGTACAACGGAAAGCGCAATAACAAGTGATGCTGCCAAACAGAACGTAACGGTAAGGCACATCGGAAGTATAAGCTCTCTTACCATGCCTGTTGCAAAGAGTATGGGAAGGAATACGCAAACCGTTGTAAGGGTTGAGGAAATGATAGGCCCCGCAACCTCCTTTGCACCTTTGACCGCAGCGTTTGCGGGTGAAAGTCCGAGACCTCTTAAACGGTAAATGTTTTCTATTACTACTATTGAGTTATCCACCAGCATTCCTATACCAAGGGCAAGGCCTGCCAGCGTCATGATGTTAAGAGAGATCCTTGTAAAGTACATGCATACGACTGCAAGAAGTACTGACAACGGAATACTGATTGCAACAACGATCGTGGGCTTAACATCCTTTAAGAAGAGGGCGAGAATAATGATTGCAAGCACTGCACCCAAAATCATGGATTCAAGTACGGATTTTACAAGCATATCAATGTAATCTCCCTGGTCGAGGAGAGTGGTCACCTTAAGTCCCGGATACTTTTCTTCCATTGCATCCATTGCTTTTGTGACCCTGTCTGAAACCTCGTTGGTTGACGCCGTGCTTGCCTTGAAGATGGCAAGAAGTATGCCGTCGTTTCCGTTCATCTTTGCGTATTCTTCGCCGGTGTTGTCTATATATGTAACTCTGGCAATGTCTGAAAGCTTAACATCGCCGACATCTTTGATGTTTGTAAGAACAAGATCATTAAGCACGTCGGCAGATGCAAAATTTTCTCCTACCTTAACCAGCCATGAGCTTCCTTCGGTGTCATTGATATATCCTGCGGGCATTTCAAAGTTCTGCGCATAGATAAGCTGAGATAGTGTATTTAATGAAACAAGCTGATCGGCATTGGCTTTTCTTTTTGCTTCTGCTCTTTGTTTTTCAAGCTGCTTAACTCCGTCGTAGTAGCTGTCCCAGCCATCATCGATCTGCTTTTGCGCATCGTTTAAGCTTTCAGCAGATTTATCAAGCTGTTCTTCGGATGCTTCAAGCTGCTTTTTTGCAGCATCAAGCTGCTTTTCCGTAGCATCGAAGCTTGCCTCCTGGCTTTGCATCAGTATTACGCTGGTAGCCAGATTGGAGTTTGCGCTTGCCCAGACCGAATCCCATTTAGAATCTATTATTTCAATTCCCGGACCCGAAATCGAAGCCGGTGAATAAAGTGCGCTGTTAATATCTGCCGAATCAAGCCCCGCAGCCTGGCGCATACCGTTGTAGCCTTCGACATAAGTTTTAAGACCTGACTTGGCCTGATTTACCAAGGTGGTATTTGCACGATCAAGACCATTTAGTGCATCGTTTACCGTCATTGTGTCAAATGCTCCCGGAGTATAAATTCCCGCCTGGGAAACCAGTTCTTGAGTTCCGGATACTATGGCAGCTTTTGATGCAGGGCTTAAAAATGGAAATGTTGAAGAGGATAATGTATCAAATCCTGATGTTGTAACGATTGCTGGTGTTGATGAAATGGATTCTTCATATAAAAGAATTGAGTTGATGCCGGTTTTTAGACCATCAACAATTTCAGGCAATGTATCTCGAGTGGATGAAGCAAGTTGGATGGTGGACTTGTCCGGCTTTGAGTCCAAACCGGTCTTTATTGTTTCCTGCAAATACTCAAGCTCGTAAACCTGATCATCATATTCGTCGCGAGCTTTTTTGAAATCTTTTACGCCTTTGTTGTAATCGTCCCAGCCGTCCGCAATTTCTTTTCTGCCGTCTTCAAGCTTATCCCAGCCGTCGTCAATTTCCTGCTGACCGTCAAGAAGCTTTTGCTTTGCATCGCGAAGCTGAGAGTAGGCATCGTTAAATGCCTTGTCCACGGTGGCAAGGATTTTATCATTCAGTTCATTGACCTTATCTTCGTTAAGCTCAATAAGTATACTTTTCTTAATAAGGCCTACGCAGTTAACGTTGGCAACGCCGTCTTGCCTTTCAACGTAGGGTACAAGCTCTTTTTCCACAAAATCGGACAGTTCAAGCTGGCCCATCCCTTCGTAGGATACGCCTAAATAAGTTGTTGCCATCATGTCCATGGAAATTTCCATTATTGTCGGGTTGCCTGCTTCCTCCGGCAGATAATCCTTAACGGAGGATATTGCATTGGATACCTTTACCAGAGCGCCTTCCATGTTTGTGTCGTCTTCAAACTCCAGTTGAACCATGGAGTAGTTATCAGATGACGATGAGGACAGGTTCTTTACGCCCGATATGGTACCGAGAGCCGACTCTAATGTGGTGGTCAGCATGCTTTCAACCTTTTCAGGTCCTGCGCCGGGATAGGTAGTAATTACTATCATATACGGCAGGGACATTTCCGGCAGCAGGTCTGCCGTCATGCTTGTGAGAGATACAACTCCCAGGGCGATGACCATAATTACCGCAACTAAAACGGTAAATGGTTTTTTAACGCTTGTCTTAATCATAGTGCAGATATTATAATATATATATGTGAAGAATAAAAGGAGATTAGCACTATGTCAACATTTTATTTAGGTCAGGGCGAAAGCCGGAAGGTTGATATTGAACTTTCCATGTGCAACAGACACGGTCTTGTTGCCGGTGCCAGCGGTACGGGAAAAACAACAACTATGAAGGCTCTGGCAGGCAATTTTTCTGCAGCGGGTGTTCCGGTATTCTTTTCCGACGTTAAGGGAGACCTTTCCGGTTGCTGTGTGAACTATCCCGTAAGATTCTGGGATATTTTCGGCGAAAAGGGTCATCCTGTAAGAGTTACCATTTCGGGAATGGGTCCCATGCTTTTATCAAGACTTTTGAATCTTACCGACGTTCAGCAGGGTGTATTGAACGTTGCTTTTAAGGTTGCCGACGAACACGGACTTTTGCTTCTGGATTTTAAGGATTTAAGAGCAATGCTTACCTATGTAGGAGAAAATGCTTCTGAGTTTTCCGTTGCCTACGGAAACGTAAGCACAGCTTCGGTCGGCGCCATTCAAAGGGCGCTTCTTGCTTTTGAGCAGGAGGGGGGAGAAAGCCTTTTCGGAGAACCTGAGCTTGATATAAAGGATTGGATGAGAACGGATGTTGACGGCAGAGGCTTTATAAATATTCTTGAAAGCTCAAGGCTTATTCAAAGTCCGACGGTATACGCAACGTTCCTTCTTTGGCTTATGACGGAGCTGTTTGAACAGCTTCCCGAAGTGGGAGATTTGGATAAGCCGAGGATGGTATTCTTCTTTGATGAGGCGCATCTTCTGTTTAATGATGCCCCAAAGGCACTGGTCCAGAAAATCGAGCAGGTCGTTAAGCTTATAAGGTCCAAAGGGGTCGGCGTATTCTTTGTGACCCAGGCTCCTTCGGATATTCCCGACAGCGTGCTTGCACAGCTTTCAAACAGGATCCAGCATGCATTAAGAGCATATACGCCGGCAGAGCAGAAAAACATCAGGGCTGCTGCGGCATCCTTCAGAGAGAACCCTGAATTCAAGACGGAGGATGTACTTACACAGATGGGTGTTGGCGAAGCTTTGGTTTCTGTTCTTGATGAACAGGGAATTCCGGGTATTGTTGAGCGCACAAAGATTTTCTGCCCGGAAAATCTCTTTGTAAACGCCGATGAGGATAGGATAAGAAAGACCATACTCGGCAGTGAATTTGAACTTAAATACAGAGAAACAGTAGACAGGGAATCTGCCTATGAAATTCTTGAAAAGGCAAAGGCAGAGCTTGCAAGACAGCAGGAAGAAGAGCAGGCTGCGCTCGCTGCCGCTAAGGAGGAAGAAAAGGCTGCAAGGGAAGCTGAAAAGCTGGCTAAAGAAGAGGCTAAAGCCGCAAAGGAGGCTGAAAGGCTTGCAAAGGAGGAAGCTAAGGCGGCGGACAAGGAAGCAAAAGCAAAGGCTGCTGCAGCTAAAAAGAAAACCTCTGCGGTTCAGAGGGCTGCAACCAATGCCGCATCTTCTGTTGCAAGATCCATTTCAACAAATATGATTAATTCAGTCCTTGGCGGAACAAAGTCCAGCAGTAAAACCATTGCAAAAAGAGCTGCAAGCAATGCGCTTTCTTCCGTAATGCGTTCCGGATCGACCGAAATCATCCGAGGGCTTTTCGGAAATATAAAATAAAATAAAACAAAACATTTTTCTTGATATTGCTGCGGCTGCTCATATATAATAAGCAGGTTATGTAATAAAAATTTTTAAGAGTTTTGAGGTAATCAAATGGAAAAGAAATCAAATAAGGTGCTGTATATTGCAATTGCGGCAGTACTGGTTATTATTTCTTGCCTCCTTCCGCTTCCGGAAGGTTTAACAAGAGCAGGTATGCAGTCCTTTGGTATTATCCTGGCTGCTATCGTCCTTTGGGTCAGCGAAGCTTTAAACATGGCTGTAACAGGTATCTTCATGGCAGCTCTTTTGGTATTCATGGGAGTTATGACTCCAAATGATATGTTTAAGGGATTCGGCGGATCCGTATTCTTCTTTATGGTAGGTACCATGTCCATTACAACAGCAATGGCTTCTACAACGATTCCTACAAGAATTGCCGGAGCTATCATGACATGGGCAAAGAAGTCTCCGAGAAAGCTTGTTGTAGGCTTTGCCGTAGGAACGGCACTTCTTTCTTCCATCATGTCCAACATTCCGACATGCGCACTTTTTGCTTCTCTCGGTATTGCCGTTCTCAAGGCAAACGGAGATCCGAAGCCGGGTACATCCAATCTTGGTAAGTGCCTTATGATCGCGATCCCCGCAGGTTCTGTTATCGGCGGATACATGACACCGGCAGGCGGCCCGACAAACATCATTGCAATGAATACACTTGCATCGATCGGCAGACCGATCACATTCCTTCAGTGGATGATTCAGGGATATCCGATCGGTCTTGTGATCACAATTATAGTTGCACTTTGGCTTACATTTGTTCACAGGCCTGAAGAGATTTCCGATGAAGCCTTGGTTAAAGCAAACGAAATGGTGCACGGAAACGGCCCTCTTTCAAAGAGAGAATTAAAGGCTCTTGGTATTATCGGACTTATGTTTGTTGCATGGATCGCATCCTCTTGGGTTCCGATCCTGAACACAACATGCGTTGCTTTAATGGGTACATGTCTGTTTATGTTCCCCGGAATCGAAGTTATGACATGGGACGAATATTCACAAAAGGGCGGCTGGGATGCTTCCTTTATGGTAGGCTCCGTTGGTGCTCTTGCAGATGCTGCTCTCGGCACGGGAGCCATGAAGTGGCTCATCAGCGCTACACTTGGCGGAGCTGCTGATTGGAGCTCTTTCGCGGTATTCCTTCTTATTTCGTTCCTGGTATGTGTTATCCATATCCTGGTTCCGTCCGGACCCGCTGTTGCAGGACTTGCAGTTGTTCCTATCGTTGAACTTGCCGTACTTGCAGGCATCAATCCGGTCGGCGCAGCGATCCTTGTTTCGTTCTGGTCGGCAGTTACTTTCGTTCTTCCTACAGACGCAGTCCCGATGTTCACATACAAGTTCGGATATTACGGCTTTGGCGATATGATGAAGGCAGGAATTCCGGTCTCCGTAGTAGTTGCAGTTCTTGTTGCAGTACTTATTCCGGGAGCTTGCGGAATTCTCGGCTGCTGATAGCCGATTCAGACTCAGATAAATGTTTCGTATAAAGAAATATATACTGCTTATCTGCTACGGCAAAAAAGTAACTAAATGCCTGTAAGCATTGAAATTTCAAGGGGCTGCGAAAGCAGTCTCTTGTTTTTTACTACCAATATACTACTTTTTACGAATATTCGCCTTAAGCATTGCTATTTTGACGGTAAAGCTGTGTTAAGGGGTGTTAAAATCAAATTATTTAAAAAATAGTACCATTAAACGGCATATTATGATATAATTGCTCCGAAAGGAAGAATTACAATGTTCAAGAATGTTTATCCCAGAGAAAAATACATATCAAAAATACGCCCATTTGTGGATTCAGATGTTATCAAGGTTATTACCGGAATAAGAAGATGCGGTAAATCCTTCATCATTAAAGGTATTATCAATGAGCTATTAAGCCGTGGGATTAATGAAAAGGATATATTATATATCCCGTTAGACAAACGGGGCTTTAAGAGTATTAAAACTCCTGAAAAGCTTGAGGAAAAGATTGAATCTGTTATAGTTGATGATGGTTTTAAGTATCTGTTTATTGATGAAGTTCAGAATGTAAAAGGATTTGAAAGCGTAGTTCAGGCATATGCAGAAGAAGGTTTTTCAGTCTTTTTAACGGGTTCTAATTCATACTTACTCAGTGATGAAATAACAACAAAGCTGACGGGTAGATATGTGTCATTCGAAGTATTTCCGCTGGATTTTTCAGAATATCTTGAAATGAAAAATTTCTTTGGAATTAAGCGATTGGATGACTATGCTGAATTCGATGAATACATTCTTAATGGCGGATTTCCAAAGTCTTTAGAGTTTAATGAACTTCATGCAAGGCAAACATATACTCGTAGTATTATTAATGAGATCTTTGAAAAAGATGTCAAAACCAGAAAAAAGATTACGAACATTGCTGTTTACGAAAGAGTTCAGTCATTCTTGCTGAATAATTATTCATCCCCATTTTCGTTAAGCAGTCTTTTGGAATGCTTAAAAAAGGAAGGTTTTTCAACAAAGGCTTCAACTGTTAGAGGATATATTGAGGATTTAAAAAAGGCCAAGATTGTATATGAATGTAACCGGTTTGATTTGAAGAGTAAGAAAGCTATCAGGAGAGATCAGAAGTATTATCTTGCCGATTTAGCTATATACTTTGCGGTGAACACAGATAACAGATTTAGTTACGGGTCCTCGCTTGAAAATATAGTTTATTTATACCTTGTAAGTAACGATTATCAAGTGAGCATTGGTAAAATTGGAAATTTCGAATGCGATTTTATTGTCCGTGATAGATCACAAAACTATGCATACATTCAAGTAGCATATACACTTCAGGGTGAAGACCAAATAGCAACAGAACGAATTAAAGAACGAGAGTACAGGCCTTTTAGATCTATTAAAGATGGCTATCCAAGATATATTATTTCGTTAGACAGGTTCCGTGATAGGCAGGAAGGTGTTAAGCATATCAATGCCATAGATTTATTTCTTGGCAAGGAAATGATTTAATAGGATGGTTTTATGAAAAAGACATTTAAGTTATTGGTTACTATTTTGGCGTTTGCAATGGTTCTGACATCATTCGCAGGATGTGGTAGTGAGAATTCTACGAATGCAGGAAATAACGAACAGAATAATTCAAGCACGCAGAATACAGACATAGAGCAGGAGAGCAACAATCCTTCATCTGATGATGCATCTGTTAAAGAGGTCGAAAATAGAATCGCTTATCCAAATTACGAAGATTTATTTAGAAAGTGTATTGCCTTTTATGCCTGCATTTCTGCTGAGACGATAAACAAGGAATTTAGCACAGCAGCTATAGACGCACTTACTATTGCCAAGATTAAGAAAGAACTTCTTCCTGTTCTTGGAAAGCAAGGACACTATGACTTGGATGCAGAAAAGGCTATAGCAAAGAATTATATAAAAGATTTGATGATTCTTAGTGAACCCGAAAAAGAATTTATTCAATTATTGCCAAAATTGCGATAATTGCAATATTATTCTTGTAAGGTCTTTTCGATCCACAGCTTCAGCGAATCTATGGAATCTGACATTTCGGAGAGTCTGTCATAGATTTTGCGGAAATCTTCTTTTTCGCTTTCGTCGATCATACCGTCTGCTGCAATTTCAATAAACCGTTCTTTTTCATTATTCAAAGAATTGATCTCTGCCAGCATTTCTACTGTGATTTGTGCCAGATCCTTTTCTCTTATTTCTGTAATATACTTCTTGCCTATTTCACATTCACGAGAACAATAGTAATTACAAAGAGAAGGATCCTTGTAGGCTTTGGCCATTGTAAGCACCTCTTCCGGCCTTGGGAGTGATTTACCGCTTTCAATCTTTTCAATACGATCATCCGAAATATACTCCAGAAGCTCTGCAGCCTGTTCTCTGGTAAGCCCCAGGCTTTCTCTCTTTTGCTGATAAATATTTTTATTTTCCTTAATTGATTTCCTTCCCATTTTATTTTCCCCTTTGCTTTTTCGGCCTTCTGAATTTATATCAAGCCCTTTTTGTTAATCACCCGTCATTTCTATTTTGCCGAAAAAACAAAATAGACACCCTTATTCCTGTCCGGTTTCGGTGTAAAGAAGCACATTTCCATTATACAATATAGCCACGTTGAAACAAGAAAAACTTGTTTCAGCCATATCAAAGGGGTTTGATATTATAAATTCTGAAAATGCAAATTATTTTTAAGGAGGGAAAAACGATGCTGACAATGATTTTTTCAATCATGATGATTGCTGTATTTGCAAGACTTTTTGTCTTTGCGGCAAAGGCAGCCTGGGGAATTATCAAGGTTGTTCTTACCCTTGTATTCCTTCCCGGCTTGCTCGTTGTATTGGCACTTAGTGGGTTGATGGCTGCTGCAATGCCGATTCTGGCAATTGTGGGACTTATTTCTCTGATAGGTCCGGCAAGAATAAGAGCCTAAGGGGTATCAGGCTTTATTCATAAAGCCATTACAAACTGAAGCCGGACAATGTATAATTATCAATAGGGGTTATTGAATATCAAACCCCGAATTTCAATGAATGTATAAAAAGGAGAAAAACAATGTTAGGGAAAATTATTATTACTGCTGTTGTGATTGTAGTCGTAATATTGCTTGTAAGGTGCATCCGCGTTGTGCCGCAGGCCAATGCGTGGATCATAGAGTTCCTCGGTAAATACAAGGAAACATGGAATGCAGGTCTTCATATCAAGATTCCTTTCCTTTACAAAATTGTAAAGAAGGTTTCCTTAAAGGAGCAGGTTGCAGACTTTGAACCGCAGCCGGTAATTACAAAGGATAACGTAACCATGATGGTTGACTCCGTTGTGTTCTTCTATATTTTCGACCCGAAGCTTTTTGCTTACGGTGTTGAAAGACCGATTGCAGCTATAGAAAATCTTTCTGCAACAACGCTTCGTAATATCATCGGTTCCATGACACTTGACGAAACGCTTACCTCAAGAGACGAAATCAACGGAAAAATCACAAGCATACTTGACGAAGCAACCGACAAATGGGGTATCAAGGTTTCAAGAGTTGAGGTTAAGAACATTGAGCCTCCAAGAAGCATCAAGGAAGCCATGGAAAAGCAGATGAAGGCTGAACGTGAAAAAAGAGAGGCCATCCTTACTGCGGAAGGTAAGAAGCAGTCCTCAATTACACTGGCTGAAGGTGAAAAGGAAGCCGCTATCTTAAGAGCAGATGCCGCAAAGGCTCAGAAGATCAAGGAGGCTGAAGGTGAGGCAGAAGCTCTCCTTGCAGTTGAAAGAGCAAAGGCAGAGGCTATCCGCCTTATCAACGAGGCACAGCCGGGCGCAGCATATATTCAGCTTAAGTCCTTTGAAACAGCCGAAAAGATGGCAGACGGCCAGGCTACAAAGCTGATTATCCCATCCGATATAGCAAATCTTGCAGGAACTGTTGCAAGCGTTAAAGAAAGCTTAAAGGATTGATACTATGGGACAGTTTATATCTGTTTTAATAGTCTTCTTCTTTGTTGCAATTACTGCAGGCATCAAGGCAAACAGCCCACCGCAGTTTAAGCGCAGAACTCAATCTGACGGTCATCCTGAAACAAAGGCTGACAGCGTGTCGGGTTTTACAAGAGCTAAGGTAAGAGGACTTCAGGATCAAGTGCAAAAGCTTGATAAGATGTTTTCCGAGGATCACGAAAATGAAGAGCTCGACGAAAAAAGAGTGGCTCTTCAAAAGGCAAGTGCACGGCAATACGAGATCGATTCTTCAGGGAAGATAAAGACCCGCTCTGAGAAGATTAAGTCTTCCGGCAAAGTAAAAAGCTCCGAGCTTGCTCTGGCAATGGAAGACAGAAAGCACGACTGGCTTGCAAAGCAGCTTGCCGAAGAAAGATCCGTCCTGAGACGGGGAAGCCCGGTAGACCTTGGTGCAAGTCACGACCGGACCTGCGATGCAAGAGCTGTAAAAAGGCTGCACGAGCTGACCCACGATGACAGCATAGACGAAGGCGAAGTTGAGTAAAGAAAAGCCCCGTACGATCAATGTATGGGGCTTTTCGTATAATTTCTTACAGACCTAAATCCTCATTGACAAGCAGTACCTCTGTGTGAAGTCCGTTCATTGCTTTCCAGTTTACCGTAAGACCGCGGCATATTCTTTCAGGACTGCTGCAGTCGTGACATTTTCCGTCAAGCGCGCAGGGAGTCTTTCTTTCAAGACGCTTTGCATTCAGCGGTGCCGCAATGTTTCTTGCTCTCCAAAGTGCCTCTTCATATGTAGGAGCGATCTTATTCCTGCCCACAACATAATAAAGTCTTTTGTGCCCGAACATGCAGGCGGCAACTCTGTTTCCCGTTCCGTCAATATTGATGATTTCTCCGGTTTCAGCAAGACCGTTTACGGAGCAAAGATATGCATCCGTTACCATAGCCTTAAGCAATACTTCGTCCTTGCTCATTCCTTCCGGAACATTCCAATGCGACCAAACCTGATTGTGCTTTGCAAGGCGGTCCATAATGCCCATGCGGCTTACCGTTAAAGATCCGCCCTGACCTACGGTCGTATTGTCGATTTCATTATCAAGATAATCCGAGGCATCATTTGCCGTTTCAAAAATCTTAACAACAAACCCGTTCTTTTCGAGTGTTTCTTTAAGCTTAGTAAAATCCATCGTAGTATCCTCCTTCAAATCAAATAAAATGACTAATGCGATTATATTATTCCGGTATCCGGCCGATGCGATCCCATTTTCCTTTGAAGTAGCGGATGAGGAGAGGAATCGATGCCAGAGCCCATGAGATCGGATAACAAAGACAAAGTGTTTCGATGGTATGATACCAGGCAAATGCAGTGTAGATCCACACAACTCTGTATGCGCAAACCGTAATTCCGAGGATTACGACCGGTACCACAGCATCGCCTGCGCCTCTTAAAATTCCCGATGGAATTTCCACGCATGGCCAAAGGAAATAGAACGGAACAAACTGGAACATGATGAAAACTGCCAGTTCTACAACTTCTGCATCATCGTCAAAGAACGGCAGGATCTTCGGCCCTAAAAGCAGGATCGCGATTGAACATATGAGCGTGCCCGCTATGGTGATGACGGCACTTACTTTAAAGCATTTCTTGATTCTGTCAATTTTACCTGCTCCGTAGTTCTGACCGACAAACCCCATAACGGCAGTACCCATTGCTGAAACCAGGGCCCAGTAAAAGCCGTCGATTTTTCCGCAAAGTGACCAGGCTGCAACCATGGATGTTCCGAGGGTGTTTACGGCAACCTGAATTGCCGAATTGGAAACGCCGTACATTATCTGCTGAAGAGCAGACGGGATTCCCAGATAAAGCATCCGTTTAAATGTGAACAGATCCAATCGGATATGAGAAAGAACTATTCTGTACGGCTCGTCTGTTGTTGCCATTCTGACAAGAACTAAAACGCATGAGAAGAATTGCGACATAATTGTTGCTATCGCGGCTCCCGTTACGCCCCAGTTGAATATGGCAACAAATACATAGTCAAGCACGATGTTTGCCATTGCGCAAATCAACAGATATATGAACGGTCTTTGGGAATCGCCTGCGGCTCTCAGTATACCTGAGCCCATATTGTAAAGGGTGGTAAAGGTGGTTCCGAGGAATATTATTTTTAAATAAATGCATGCCTGGTCAAAAGTATCGGCAGGAGTTTTCATGAAAGAAAGCATGGCCGGAGCGGCAAAAAATCCGAGGAAGGTCACAAGCAGACCTATTGCAGTACACCCTGCAATGCCGGAATTTGATGATTTCCTGACACCGGAATTATCTTTTGCTCCGTAAAAATGAGCAACAACAACAGATGCTCCGCCTGTAAGTGCAACAACAGCACCGATAATGAGGTTATTTATTTGCGCAGGGCTTCCGCCAACGGCTGCCAGTGCCTGCGTACCCACGTATCTTCCTACAATAAAGGCATCAGCAGTATTATATAATTGTTGAACTACGGTTCCTGCTGCAACCGGAAGAAAGAACCTTACCAGGGTTTTGAGAACGCTTCCGCTTGTAAGATCGTAGCTGTTTTTCTTAAGTGCCATATATTTTATCTCTTTAACGTATTGCAGTATAAATAAACTCAAACGACCGGGCATAAACCCGGCCGTTTTTAAATTGGTAGTGCCTAGGGGAGTCGAACCCCTGATTTCAGCGTGAGAGGCTAACGTCTTGACCACTTGACCAAGGCACCGTATGTGACCTAACGATTATATCACAAAAAACGGGTTTGTCTAACATTATTTGTACATTTAATGCCATTTTCTTATACACGTAATATTATGCGAGCCATTTTGCCGTATTTTTGATATAATATTATTCAGTATGGGCTGAACTTTTAAGCCCGGGAAAGGCAATCAAATGGATTATAAAAAATTAGCAGATCTTTTATTTCCCGACATTACGAAAACTCCCGCAGAATACGAGGCAATGTATCCGCCGAGAAAGCTTTGCGAGGGTGCTATCACAACAAGGCTTGCACCGTCTCCTACAGGTTTTATTCATCTCGGAAATCTTTATGGCGCACTGGCGGATGAAAGGCTGGCTCATCAGAGCGGAGGGGTATGTTTTCTTCGTGTTGAAGATACAGACGAAAAGAGAGAGGTTGAAGGAGCAATTCCCGTGCTTCTTGATACATTAAGTTATTTCGGAATCAATTTTGATGAGGGTGCCTGCAAGCTCACAACCGATGGCAGCAGAGCGTCAGCTTCAGATCCCGAAGCAGCAGAGCGCGGATCGTATGGCCCCTACTGGCAGTCTGCAAGATCCGATATTTATAAAGCTTGTGTAAAGTTTCTTGTTGAACAGGGCAAGGCATATCCCTGCTTCATGACAGAAGAGGAAATTGAAGAGCTCAGAAAATATCAGGAAGCAAATAAGATTAACCCCGGCGTTTGGGGAGAATATGCAAAGCACAGAGATCTTACCTACGAAGAAGTAAAGGCTCATCTTGATGCAGGCGAAAAGCCGGTTATGCGTTTTAGATCTAACGGCGATCCGTCCAGATATTTTAAGGTAAGGGATGCAATACGCGGGGAAATTTCCATGCCGGAAAATGTTCAGGATGTTGTAATACTTAAGAAAAACGATCTTCCTACATATCACTTTGCACACGTTGTTGACGACCATCTTATGCACACGACCTATGTTGTAAGAGGCGAGGAGTGGATGGCATCACTGCCGATACACGTTCAGCTTTTTGATGCAATGGGATGGGAATATCCTATCTTCTGCCACAACACCGTTCTTATGAAGATTGACGAAACGACAGGGCAGAAGAGAAAGCTTTCCAAGAGAAAGGATCCGGAGCTCGGACTTTCTTACTACAAGGAGCTTGGATATTTTCCTGAGGCGGTAAGAGAATATCTTATGACAATTCTCAATTCCGATTATGAGGAATGGAGAATTGCAAACCCGTACGCTGACTATAACGAATTTAAATTCAGCGCAGACAAGATGTCCGATTCCGGAACACTTTTTGATCTTAACAAGCTCAACGATGTTTCCAAAGATGTTCTTGCAAGGAAATCGGCAGAAGAAATTTATGACTTTATGTTCGGCTGGGCAGAAGAGTACGACGCGGAAAAGGCCAAGCTCTTAAAGGACAACAAAGAAATGCTTCTTAAGATATTTGATATCGACAGAGGCGGAGACAAACCGAGGAAAGACCTTGTGTTTGCAAAGCAGATATTTGAATTTGTTAAATACTTCTTTGATGAATATTTTGTTTACGAATCCGAATGGCCTGCGGAGGTCTCCGGAGAAGACAGAAAGGCAATCCTTGAAAAATATATTGAAAGCTACGATCCTGCGGATGACAATTCCGCCTGGTTTGCAAAGGTAAAGGAAATCGGAGCAGCTCTTGGTTATGCAGAAAGACCAAAGGATTACAAAAAGGATCCCGATCAGTTTAAGGGTCATGTCGGTCATGTTTCAGGTGTAATCAGAATTGCAATTACCGGAAGAGCAAACTCTCCGGATCTTTGGACCATTCAGCAGATTATGGGGCTGCAGCTTGTTAAATCAAGAATCGAAAAGGCAATCGAGGCATAGTTATGGATTTAAAGCAGTATAAAAATATTCATTTTGTGGGAATCGGCGGAATAGGTGTAAGCGCACTTGCGGAGATCGCAAAGTCTCAGGGACTTAATGTTTCCGGTTCTGATATGAAGGAATCCGAAGTTACCCAAATGCTCGAAGCAAATGGGATCAAGGTATTTATCGGCCATGCGGCGGAAAATGCGGATAATGCCGATATACTTATTTATTCCACGGCGGTCAGTCAGGAGAATCCTGAGCTTGTAAGGGCAAGAGAAAGAGGGATTCCCGTTCTTACAAGAGCAGAAGCCCTTGGTGCAATTATGGAAAGCTATCCCGTTTCCATTGCCGTATCGGGAACTCACGGAAAAACAACAACCACATCGATGGTTTCTCTTATCCTTGAACATGCCAAGCTTGATCCGACAATTCTTGTCGGCGGAATTCTGAATGAATTCGGCAGCAATGTTTCGGTCGGAAATTCAAAGTACTTTGTAACTGAAGCCTGCGAATATATGGACAGCTTTCTCAGCTTAAAACCATGGGTTGAAATCATTCTTAACATTGATTCGGATCACCTTGATTATTTCAAGGATATCAATCATATTGAGCAGTCATTCAGGGAGTTTGCAAGTCATGTTTCTGCGGACGGATTTATTGTTGCTTTCGACGGAAACCCGTTTGTTAAGAGCGCAACGGAAAATATGCCTTGCCGGATCGTAAGCTTTGGCTATAACGAGACATCCGATTTCTATGCCAAGAATATTTCGTTTAATGAAATGGGACAGCCGTCTTATGATCTTTACTCAAACGGACAGGCTTTGGGGCAGATTCAGCTTGCAGTTCCGGGAGAACACAATGTTGCAAACTCACTTGCAGCCATTGCAGCCTGCTTAAAGCTCGGCGTTGAGCTTTCCGTAATCTGCGACACTCTGAAGCACTTTAAGGGAACTCAAAGGAGATTCGATTTTATGGGAAAGAGCAGCAGAGGTTTTACTCTTATCGACGATTATGCTCACCATCCTACGGAAATCAAGGCAACGCTTGCCGCGGCACAAAACCTTAAGCACAAGAGCGTATGGTGTTTGTTTCAGCCTCATACGTATACAAGAACCATTGCTCTTATGGACGAGTTTGCCGATGCATTTGTAAATGCAGACCATGTTGTTCTGGCGGAAATATATGCAGCAAGAGAAAAGAACATTTACAAGCTTTCATCAAGAAAGCTTCTCGAAACGATAAAAGAAAAACATCCGAAAAAAGATGTTTGCTATTTTGACAACTTCAATGCAATTGCAGACTTTGTTTACAACAATGCAGTTGAAGGAGATCTTGTTATCACAATGGGCGCCGGCGATATTTACCGTGTTGGCGAAATCATTATGGAAAAGGATGCAAAACAGTGAAGAGAACGGAAAGAGTTTGTGCAATAACACAAGTACTGACAGACAACCCCAATAAGGATTTTTCTCTCGGGAAATTTGCAGAGATGTTTTCCTGTGCAAAATCTTCTGTATCCGAAGACCTCTGTATCGTGAGGTCTTCAGTGGAAAGGCTTGGGCTTGGATATATAGAAACCACCTCCGGAGCTAAAGGCGGTGTCAGATTTGTTCCGTATATTTCAAATGAAAGAGCAAGAACGGATCTTGAAGCCTTAAAAGCTGCCCTGGAAGAACCATCAAGAAAGATAGGCGACGGTTTTCTTTATACGTCGGATTTGATGTTCGACCCAAAGTACATTCAGATAGCTGCAGCGGAATTTGCAAAGAAATTTGCTTCCGTTGATGCGGATTTTGTGATTACCGTTGAAACGAGGGGCGTTGGCGTTGCAATGCTTACGGCAAGGCTTTTGAATCTTCCTCTTATAGTTGTCGGAAGGGAAGCCAGAGTTGCCGACGGATCAACAATATCAATAAACTACTTCTCCGGCTCGACGGACAGAATCCAGAAGATGAGTGTTTCCAAACGTGCGATCAAACCGGGCGAAAAGGCAATAATTATTGATGACTTCATGAGAAGAGGCGGATCAATAAAGGGTATAGAAAACATGCTTTCGGAGTTTGAGGCAAGTGCAGCGGCTATAGGTGTTGTGATTACGGTAAAAGAACCGAAGGACAAAAAGATCGGGAATTATTTCCCGATCGTTATACTGGACGATACTCAGGATGATATGAATATTATTATCAATCCCGAGATTGTAAATATGTAAGTTATTTATGAGGAGAGAAAAATGAAGAGCGGAGTTTATTCAGATTTCAAGGTTTTCAGCGGAAACGGAAACCGGCCAATGGCAGAAGAAATTGCAAGGTGTATGAACACAACCCTCGGAGAAGCAGAAGTTAAGAAATTCTCTGACGGTGAAGTTGCGGTCAACATTCACGAATCGGTAAGAGGGAAGGATTGTTACATTGTTCAGTCTACGTCCGATCCCGTAAACGACAACCTTATGGAAATGCTTATTATGGCCGATGCTATGAGAAGAGCTTCCGCAGGAAGGATCAATGTTGTTGTTCCTTACTACGGATACGGCAGACAGGACAGGACCGCAAAGGCAAGAGACCCGATCACGGCAAGACTTATTGCAGACCTTATTTCTGTTGCAGGCGTTGACAGAGTAATTACAATGGATCTTCATGCTTCTCAGATTCAGGGATTCTTTACTATTCCCGTCGATCACCTTCAGGGAGGCCCTATCCTTCAGAAGTATTTTGCAAACAGGCGCCTTAATGACGTGGTTGTTGTTTCTCCGGATCATGGCAGTGTAACGAGAGCAAGAAACTTTGCGCAGCCTCTTGATGCACCGATTGCAATCATTGATAAGAGAAGACCAAGGCCAAACGTTTCCGAAATTATGAACATCATCGGAGATATTGAAGATAAGAACTGCATCCTCGTTGATGATATGGTCGATACGGCAGGAACGATCTGCAATGCGGCAAACGCTCTTAAAGAACGCGGGGCAAAATCCGTAAGAGCATGTGCAACACACGCTGTACTTTCCGGACCGGCAATTCAAAGAATAAAAGACTCTGCAATAGAAGAGATGGTATTCCTCAATACGATCAGTATTCCTCAGGAAAAGATGCTTGATAAATTTACCGTTCTTTCCGCAGCTCCGCTTTTTGCAGAAGCCATGAACAGAGTGTTCAACAACGAACCTCTTTCCAGTATTTTTGATTGATAGATGTATTTGATTTGCGGCCTGGGCAATCCGGGCAGACAATATGAGATGAGCAGGCACAATATGGGCTTCCGTGCCGTTGACCTGCTGTCCGAAAGACTGAGCGTTCCCGTTAAGAGCCTTAAATTCAAGGCTCTTTTGGGTGAGGGAAGAATCGGCAGCGAAAAGCTTGTGTTGTTAAAGCCGCAAACCTTTATGAATCTTTCGGGGGAATCCTTACGGGAAGCCGCGGCCTATTATAAGCCTGATCCCGGGCATATCATTGTTATATATGATGACATAGATCTTGATACCGGAAGGCTCAGAATAAGAGGCGCAGGCTCGGCAGGTTCTCATAACGGAATGAAATCCGTAATCTATCAGCTGCAATCCGATACATTCCCGAGAATAAGAATCGGCGTGGGGAAGAACGGCATTATTCCTCTGGATAAATATGTTTTGGCTGCTCCGTCCGAAGAAGAGGAAAAGCTTATCGGGGATGCGGTAAAGAATGCTGCTGATGCAGCTGAGCTTATCATCACAGAAGGTCTTGCGCAGGCTCAGCGGAAGTACAACGGAAAAAAAGATGATAACTAATATTCAGGGTATCAGTGAAAACAGGATAGCAAGAACGGTGGCTGGTCTGACCGTCGGTGGTCAGGGACTGGTCATTACAACCAACAGTCAAAGGGCTTTGAGGATTGCGGGTGACCTGTCTTTCTTTTCTGATGCCGGGATTTATGTTCTTCCTGATTTAGATCCTGCAAGCTTTAAGTACGAGGCTAAATCAAGAAACGATTTGGATGATTATCTGGCTGCTTTAGCGGCACTTTTGTCCGGGGAAAATGCAATCGTTGTTGCGCCGGTTCTGGGTGCATTAAAAAAGCTTCAGCCGAAAAATGAATTTGCAGCCAACAGCCTTTCGGTAAGTATCGGAGAGCTTATTGAACGCGATGAAATAATAAGGCATCTTTCTGCCATGGGTTATGAAAGAATGCCTAATGTAGAGGCCTGCGGGCAATTTGCCGTAAGAGGAGACATAGTTGATGTCTTCTCTCCAAACTCGGAATATCCTGTAAGAATAGAGCTTTTTGATACAGAAATAGATTCTTTAAGAAGCTTTGAGCCATTAACGCAAAGGTCTGTTAAAAACCTTGATGCAGTTAATATATTCCCGTCGCAGCTTATCACCCTGGATGAAAAAGTTCCCGCAATTGCAAAGGCCATTGATGACGGAATAAACCCTCAATATCTTGAAAACTATGTTGAGCAGTTTTACAAGGAACCTGAATTTATCTGGAATTATATAAAAAATCCCAAGGGCATTTTTGTGGACGATCCGTCCAGAATTGCCGAGCTTTTGGATTTTTTCGAGCAGGAGCTTGTCACCGAAGAAGGAAAGTCCTATCCGGAACCCGAAGATCTTCGCAGGATAAACAGCTTTGTGTCCGAAAACGGAACATTTTACTTTACACCGTTTGCGCAGCAGATAAGATTTACCGACAGGCTTGACAGGCTTGAAGAAGTTGAAATTCGTCAGGCGCCGCTTTTCTCGGGGCATATGGATGTTCTTGAAGCTGAGCTGAAACGCTTTGTCTCGGCAGGATATAAGGTTGTTATTGTTTGCTCAAGCACAGAGCGCTATACAAACCTTAAGGATTTTGCATCAAGAATAGGTATGGAGGGAAAGATCGATTTTGAGGAAGGAACGCTTTCGTCCGGATGCGAATATCCTGAAGAAAAGCTGTTGCTTCTTTCGGAATCCGATATTTTCAGAACCGCTAAAAAAGCAAAGAAGCGTCATTCTAAAGCTCAGAAAATCAAAGCCTTTACCGACATTGAAATAAATGACTATATTGTTCATGAGGCTCACGGTGTCGGGCAGTTTACGGGAGTTGAAAGACTTACCGTTGACGGCTCAACGAGAGATTATTTAAAGATACAATACGCCGGTGCAGATGTTTTGTATGTTCCCGTTGATCAGATGGAGACCATACAAAAATATGTGGGCTCCGAGGGCGTTACACCAAAAATCAGTAAGCTTTCGGGATCTGATTGGCAGATAACAAAGGCCAAGGCCAGAGCAGCCATTATGGATATGGCAAAGGAATTCCTGGAGACTTCTGCAAAACGGCAGATCGCTCCGGGGTTTGAATACGGTCCTGATTCTGTCTGGCAGAAGGAATTTGAAGATGCCTTTCCGTATACGGAAACAGAAGATCAGCTTAAGTGCTCGGAAGAAATAAAAGCAGACATGCAAAGCCCAAGGGCAATGGACAGACTGCTTTGCGGGGATGTCGGATACGGAAAAACCGAGGTTGCATGCAGAGCAATATTTAAAGCCCTGGAGCAGGGGAAACAGGTTGCAGTTCTTGTTCCCACAACCATTCTTGCGAGTCAGCACTACCACAGCTTCATTGAAAGATTTAAGGGCTATCCTTTTGAAATAGAAATGCTGTCAAGGTTTAGAACTGACACTCAGCAGGACAAGATAGTTGAAAAGCTTTCAAAGGGTGACGTTGATCTTGTAGTTGGAACTCACAGGCTTTTGTCAAGCGATGTAAGCTTTAAAGACCTTGGTCTTTTGGTTGTTGACGAAGAACAGCGCTTTGGCGTTGAGCACAAGGAAAAAATCAAGCGGCTTAAAGAAAATGTTGACGTCCTTACTCTTTCCGCAACGCCGATTCCGAGAACGCTCCACATGAGCCTTATCGGGGTAAGGGATATGTCCGTAATAGAGGAGCCTCCTTTGGACAGGTACCCCGTGCAGACTTATGTTTTGGAGCAGGATGATCAGCTTATTGCAGATGCCATCAGAAGAGAGATCGGCAGAGGAGGTCAGATCTACCTTGTATATAACAGGGTAAAAGGCATACAGCAGGAGGCAAGAAGGATCGCAGCCCTTGTTCCTGAGGCAAAGCTTCTTGTGGCTCACGGGCAGATGAACGAAAGCGATCTTGAGGATATTATGCTTGATTTTCAGGCAGGTAAAGCTGATGTTCTTATCACGACAACAATAATTGAAAACGGACTTGATATACCGAACGTTAATACTTTGATTGTAATCAATGCCGATAATTTTGGCCTTTCGCAGCTCTATCAGCTCAGAGGCCGTGTCGGAAGAAGCAACCGTATGGCTTATGCTTATCTGATGTATAATAAGGATAAGGCGCTTTCCGAAGCTGCCGAAAAAAGGCTTCGCGCCATAAGAGATTTTACGGAGTTTGGCTCCGGCTTTAGGGTTGCAATGAGAGACCTTGAGCTTAGAGGCGCGGGAAACCTTCTTGGAATAGAGCAGTCGGGACACATGCTTTCCATCGGCTACGAGCTCTACTGTAAATTGGTTGAAGAGGCTGTTGCAGAGCTTAAAGGAATATCCGAAGAGGAAAGAAGCCTTGAGGCTGATACAGGTGTTGAGCTTGGTGTATCCGCTTTCCTTCCGGAGCGTTATGTACAAGATGAAATTACCCGTCTTGATATGTATAAGCGAATAGCATCTATCCATACTAAGGATGATTGGAACGAAATCTTTGATGAAATCACGGACAGATTCGGAGATCCTCCGATGGAAGCGACCAATCTTATGGATGTTGCAATGATCAGAAATCAGGCAAGCAGGCTTGGTATTTCGAAGATAGTAAAGCAGCTCAGTAAAATAGTATTCCTCTTTGAGGAAAACAATGCTCTGAGCCCGGAGATATTTGCAAAACTGATGGATACTTACGGGCCGGCAGTTACGATTTACGGCGGAAAACAGCCGAGGCTGACCTTGTCTTATGCGCAGGGAAATATTCTGCCGCAGGTTGCAAGACTGCTTTCAAAATTTGATCCTAAGGAAGCTTAAAGGAGATAAGGCTATGAGAGAACTTATTGATGAAAGGGAAGCTCTTCTTGAAGAAAGCAAAGAGGAGAAAAAAAAGAAAGAGGAAAAAGCGGCACTCTATTATTTCACTGCAGCATATCTGGATAAGCTGGAGGAGTTTAAAAAGAAGGCTGCATTGGATGATGCCCGGGCAGCAAGAATAAGAAATAACTTTTTTGAAAGGCTGCAAAAGGAAAAGCTGCTTGCTTTGGCAATTGAGTATAAAAGACAGAAAGAATTGCTCGAGCATTATGAAATCACTGTAAATAAGCTTAGAGATTATTTTGAATTTGACGGAGACGATTCTGTAAAAAAGCAGATCGAAGAAGATCTCAGCGATGTGAAGCTCGACAGAAATTCATTTGCAGCTTTATCGCTTTGTGCGGCAAATGAAAAATTTGAAAAAGTCTGCAGGGCAATGATGAATAAACAAGAGATAGATGACTTTGATTCAAGCTTTGACATTGACTCCCTTAAGGCTATCAGGAAAAACTGTATGGAAGAGGCACGCAATTCATTGCACGATTACAGATTCGGAAAGCATGAGCGCATGGCAAAGCTTCTTGCAAAAGGCTTAAAGCAAAGCTGCAAATATTTTGCAAAAGCAAAGGATGATAATACTGCGGTTGAAATGTCTGCATATGCCTGCGAAATGATGCACATATTAAAGAGTAATCCTAAGCTGATAAAGCTCAGCGGGCTTTCGGAAAAACAGCTTAAGATCGCAGAAAATGCCGCATCGCTCGGTGATGATATCAGAAAGGGCGTTATGGCAGTAGAGCTTTTGATGGTATCCGGCATGGATCCTTCCGTAAAACTGTCTCCCGAGCAAAGACGTGCTATGATAGATAATGCGGTCAAGATGAAGACGGCAATCGCCAATAAACAAAATCTGGCTAAAGAATGGGATGCTCCGGAAAAGCTTCCGGCAGCAGGCATGGCATAGTGCTGTAAGTTGAATCTGAATTATCTCTTGACTCATCCCTTAGAGAACAGATTAGAGTGTCAGATGTGGAAAGGAGATTTGCTATCATGCTTAAAATCAGTGAATTTTCAAAACTATCACACCTGACAGTAAAAGCCTTGAGGTTTTATGAAAAAGAAGGCCTTCTTAAACCTGCCTCTGTTGACGAATGGAGTGGTTACAGGTTTTATGAAACCTCGCAGCTTGAAATTGCTGCAAAGATTAAATCATACAGGCAGCTTAATCTGTCCATTGAAGAAATCAAAGCGATTTTTTCAGGTGCTGATGTGAAAAAAGTCCTGCAGGAAAAAACTAAATCACTGACAAAAGAAAAACAGTCAATCGAATCTCGTCTTTCCATAATCAATTCAATTTTGGAGGACAAAGAGATGAAATACCAAGTAACAGAAAAAGTAATTCCAGAAAAGATTGTTTATACTGCTGAAACAGTGTTAAAGACTTATTCAGACAGTATGCAATGGATTCCGTATGTCGGACAAGAGTGTCTTAAATTGAATCCGGAGCTGAAGTGCGCGGAGCCGCCGTATGAATTCTGCGAATATCTCGATGGAGAGTATAAAGAAACAGATATCCACATCAGGCACAATGAAGCCGTTACAGCATTTGGGAAAGAAAATGAATTTATCAAATTCAGAACACTTCCAAAAGCAAAGGTGCTGAGTATATATCATAAGGGGGCTTATGACAAAATCGGTGAAGCATACGCATTTCTGATGAAATACGCAGAGCAGAACGGATATACATCAGCAGGGCTTGTCCGTGAATGCTACATTGATGGCATTTGGAACAAAGAATCCGAGGAAGAATGGCTGACTGAAGTTCAGCTGCCGATTGAGTAATAAATCGGAATTTAATGCTCCGTTATGCAGTAAAAAACAGTGTAAATTTAGTGTAAAAATAATGGGAATTGTAATCTCCTTGAGTATATTTACCTCAAGGAGATTATTTATGATAACAGTTGCACTTATAAGCTTTTCTTTTACTACAATAGTCGTTAATAAATTCGATATTGTAGTAAAAGAGTATATAAGTTGACCCGTCTGTGTATGTATTTTTGCCGTTTTACTACAGTATGCACTTAAACACGCATTTCTGTAGTAAGAAAATTCAAATTTTACTACAGAGTCGTTAAATTACAGGCATTCTGTCGTAATTGGTGCAGATTGCCACCGCATAATGGGCTAAGATGATTTGAGATTACGACAAATCGTTTGATATTGCTGCATTCTGTAGTAAAAGCATACCGGCATGAATGCATTAAATCGTTGAGATAAAGAATAAAAGTTCGTTCAGAAATATTTTATGCACTTCGTCAGTTCATAGCATAGAAAAAGGCAGCAGACTTTATATCAAAATCTGCTGCCTTTTCTGGATGTATGACGGGCATGCCGTCAGTCTGTGGTGAAAGTCCACAAGGGGCGTAGTTGCCGACGAACCTCATAGCGACTTGCAAGGCTCACATCGCGAGGTGTGGGCGAGAAGAAGCAATAGCAAAATCGTAGCCTGACGAAC